>DATNDQ010000185.1:0-3307 GCA_035553475.1 Gemmatimonadales bacterium | reverse complement strand
CTGGAGGGTGGCTACCGCGTCGATCTCCTCGCCCAGGGCGTGCAGGCCGTCGTGGCGGCGCTCGCTTAGCTTTCAGGCATGACCCTCAAGCTCTCCGCCGAAGTCGTCACGCTCACCACGCGACACCCGTTCATCATCGCCCGCGGGGGCCAGTCGGATTACCGCGTGGTCTGTGTCCGGCTGTCTGATGGTGACGGCGTGGAGGGGTGGGGCGAGGCGTCTCCTTCGGCGTACTACGGAGAGACGGCGGAGACCGTGCTCGAGAAGCTCAAGATCCTGGAGCCGCACCTGCCGAAGGATCCGTTCGATCTGGACGCGGCGGAGGCACGGTTCGCCAAGGTGGTGCCGAAAAACGGCGCCGCGCGGGCCGCCCTCTCCGGTGCCCTCCATGACTTGGTAGGGAAACGCCTCGGCGTCCCCCTCTACAAGCTCTGGGGACTCGATCCGAAGAAGGCGCCGGTCTCTTCTTTTACCATCGGCATAGACACACCCGAAAAAACCCGGGCCAAGGTGAAGGAAGCCTCCGGGTACTCGATCCTGAAGATCAAGCTGGGCACCGATCGGGACGAGGAAATTCTCAAGACCATCCGCGACGCCACGGACAAGCCACTCCGCGTGGATGCGAATGCAGGTTGGACCAAGGAACGCGCTCTCAAAATGCTCCCGATGCTCAAGGAGTATGGCGTGGAGTTCGTGGAGCAGCCCTTGCCGCCCGACGACCTGGAGGGCATCGCCGCCGTGCGCAAAGCCGGAATTCTGCCGGTGGTGGTAGATGAGAGCTGCATCGTGGCGGCGGACATCCCTCGGGTGGCGCAGGCGGCCGACGGCATCAACATCAAGCTCGCGAAGTGCGGGTCCCTGAGAGAGGCCCTGCGGATGATCGCGACCGCGCGCGCCCACAAGATGCTGGTGATGGTCGGGTGCATGATCGAAACGTCGATCGGCATCACGGCCGCCGCGCATTTCACGCCGCTCGTGGACGCCGCCGACCTGGATGGCGCCGCGCTCACCGCCAATGATCCCTACTGCGGCGCGGAAATCAGCGGCGCGCCGATCAAGATCCCCGAAGGTCCCGGACTAGGCGTCACCCGGCGGTGAGCCCCCCCCGGTTCGCGCAGGTCGTTCTCCCGCTTCCGGTCGCAACTCCTTACACCTACGCCGTCCCCGACGCCCTGGCACCAGGGGTCACGCCCGGGGTTCGGGTCGTCGTGCCGGTCCGCAATCGCAAGGCGATCGGGCTCGTCGTCGCCATCGACGCAGCCGCGCCGGAGGCCACCGCCAAGCCGATCGCGGATGTCGCCGATCAGGAGCCTGTGCTTTCGGGCACGATGCTCGAGCTGGCCCAGTGGATCTCCCGACATTACGGCGCTCCCCTCGGGCTCACGGTGCGGGCCATGCTTCCCGGGGCGCTGTGGACGGTGGGAAGGCCCGCCGGTCCTCCGGATGCATCGGTCGCCGTCCTGCGTCTCGAGCGCCGTCTGCCCAGCCTCCTGGAGCGGGAGCAGGCATTCGCCCGCGCCCCGAAGCGCCGCGTCGTCTACGAAGCGGTCGAGGCCCTCGGCGGCTCTGCACCGGTGAAGCATCTCGTCGAACAGATGGGATTCTCCCGCGCCGCGCTGGACGGATTGGTGAAGGGCGGATGGGCACGCATCGACCGGGTGAAAGAGACCCGCGATCCCTTCGCCGGGCTCACCGTCGCGCCACCTGCCGAGCTGACCGCGGATCAACGTCGCGTGGTTGATGCCGTCGTGAGGGGAGAGGGAGGCAAGCCCGCTCTCATCCACGGAGTGACCGGATCGGGGAAGACGCTCGTATACCTCGAAGTCCTCCGTCATGTCGTGGACCAGGGCCGTGGCGCGATCGTGCTCGTCCCGGAAATTGCCCTGACCCCGCAGACGGTCGCGCGCGTTCGCGGCGTATTCGGGGACCAGGTGGCGGTGCTGCACTCCGGCCTCTCGGAAGGAGAACGGGCCGACGCATGGCGGGCGCTGCGTCGTGGCGAACGGCGCGTGGCCGTTGGACCCCGGTCGGCGGTATTCGCGCCGGTTCAGCGGCTGGGGGCCATCGTCATCGATGAGGAGCACGAGAGCAGCTACAAGCAGGGGTCGGCGCCGCGGTACCACGCGCGCGACGTCGCCGCCGTGCGCGCCCGCCTCGAAGGCGCGCAGCTCATCCTCGGCAGCGCGACGCCATCGCTCGAGACGCTCCATCTCGTGGAGACCGGACGCATCGCGTCGCACTCACTGCCGCAGCGCATCGGTGACCGCCCCTTGCCCCCCGTCGAGGTCGTGGATCTGCGAACCGCTCCGCGGGTGCGGGACTCCGGCGGGGTTCCCTGGAGCGAGGCACTGGACGAAAGCGTCCGCCGGGCGCTGGCGCGGAATGAGCAGGTGATTCTCCTCCTCAATCGTCGGGGGTTCGCGACGTACCTCCAGTGTCCGACCTGCGGACACGTGCCCGAATGTCCCAACTGCTCCATCGCGCTGACCGTCCACAAGACGCCGGCGGGGTTGAAGTGCCACTACTGCGATCACTCGGAGTCCGTTCCAGCCGCCTGCGTCCGGTGCGGGGGAGAGGCGGTCAGGAACAAGGGACTTGGGACCCAGCAACTGGAGCGCTTTCTCAGCACGCGGTATCCCGCCGCGCGCATCGCGCGGATGGACCTGGACACGACCAGCTCCAAGTGGGCGCATCACCGGATTCTCGAGCGGGTGGCCAGGAAGGAAGTGGACATTCTGGTCGGCACGCAGATGATCGCGAAGGGCCTCGACTTTCCGGACGTCACCGTGGTCGGGGTGGTGGATGCCGACACGGCGTTGCACCTCCCGGACTTTCGCGCCGCGGAGCGCACCTTCCAGCTCATCGCGCAGGTGGCCGGGAGGGCGGGACGCGGGCCGGCGGGGGGGCGGGTGCTGGTGCAGACCCGCGCGCCCGAACACCACGCCATCCGCGCCGCGGCCACGCATTCGGTCGAGGCGTTCGCGCAGATCGAGCTCCCCCTCCGCGCCGCTCCCAACCCGGTGTATCCGCCGCACTGCGGTCTGGCGCGATTCGTGGTGGGCGCAGGCACGGAAACCAGGGCCCAGGAGTCGGCGGAAAAGCTGGCCGGATGGCTGCACCGCGTGAACGGGGAGCACCTGGAGGGTGCGTTGCGCGTGCTGGGGCCGGCGCCCTGTCCCATTCCGCGCCTGCAGGGCCGCTGGCGCTGGCACGTGCTCGTGAAGAGCGACGCGCCAGCGCCCTTGGGGAGGCTCGTGAGGGCCTGGCGCGGGCGAACGGGCGTCACGGTGGACCGCGACCCGCTTTC
>DATNDQ010000184.1:0-6699 GCA_035553475.1 Gemmatimonadales bacterium | reverse complement strand
GGGCAGCTCATCATCCGTGCATCCACCGATTCACCGTAAGGGAGGGAGTTCCCTATGCCCCGTCTCACCTTGCTGAGACACCTTGGCGCGTCGCTCTTCGGAGTGGCGCTCCTGGTCCTCGCGGCCGCGCCCCCCGCCGCGACCCAGACCACGACCGGCACCATCCGGGGGTACGTGCACGACTCGAGCGGCGCGCCGTTCGGCGGCGCCGAGGTCGAGGCCAAGAACCCAGCGACCGGTGGCGTCCGGACCACGACGACCAACCCGGATGGATCCTATGTACTCGCGGGCCTGCTGCCGACGGTCTACGACCTGACGGTACGCCACATCGGCTCGGCCCCTTCCACCCGCCGGGTCGTCGTGCAGATCGGCACGACGACGACCGCGGATTTCATTCCGACCGCACAGGCGGTGGAGGTCGCGGGCGTCAACATCCAGGCCGCGGCACCCGCCTTCGACCTCAAGACGTCGGAAGTGGCCACCAACATCTCCACCCAGCAGCTGCAGCAGCTGCCGACGCAGAGCCGGAACTTCCTGGACTTCGCCCAGCTGGCTCCCGGCGTCCAGGTCTCCGAAGACCGGATCAACACGATCCAGAGTCGCACGGTCGCGGCGGGCGGAGGCTCGCCGAATCAGACCAACGTCTTCATTGACGGCGCCAGCCTGAAAAACGATCTCACGGCGGGCGGGATCGCCGGCCAGGACGCGAGCCGCGGCAACCCGTTCCCGCAGAACGCGATCCAGGAATACCGCGTGATCACGCAGAACTTCAAAGCGGAATATCAGCAGGCCGGCACCGCCGTGATCACGGCGGCGACAAAGTCGGGCACCAACGTGTGGCAGGGCTCGGCGCAGTTCCAGTACAGTGACCAGGGGCTCTTCGCGCTCGATTCCTTCCAGATCGCCCAGAAGCAGACGAAACCCGACTTCAGCCGGGTGCTTCCCTCGATCAGCATCGGGGGACCCCTCATGCGGGACAAGCTGTTCTTCTTCGGGTCCTACGAGGGCAATTATCAGAACCGGTCGAACCTGATCAACTTCAGCCCCATCGGCGGGTTCCCGGCCCTCGATTCCGTGAACCTCAAGCAGTACAACGGCCTGTTCACCTCACCGTTCCGTGAAACACTCCTGTTCGGCAAGCTCGACTACAACGCCGGCGAGCATTCGACGGCTCAGCTGAGCTGGACTCAGCGGATCGAACATGACATTCGGGACTTCGGGACCGACAACGCGGGAAACGGGACGTCCTACAGCAACGCCGTCAACCTCAAGAATACGGACGGTATCGGAAACCTGAAGTACACCTATTCGACCGGCCCGTGGCTGAGCGAGACGCAGGCGAACTACGAGAACCTGGAACGCAACCCGGGGCCGAATTTTCCGGGGTCCTTCGCCCGCCAGTACTTCTACTTCGCATCAGGGGCACCCAGCGCTCCCCTGCTGAACAACATGATCGGGAGCAATCTCAGCGTTCAGGACTACACGCAGCAGCGGTTCGCGCTGCGGAGTGACGTGACGTACACCGGCTTCCACGGAATGGGCGATCACGTCTTCAAGGCCGGCGTGAGTCTGGCGCACCTCAAGTACGACATCATCAAGGAAAACAACATCACCCCGCAGTTCCTCTATACGGATTCCGTCCAGACCAACTGCTGGTGCCGCACCCGGGACACGACGTCGGGGTTCCACGCCTTCGACTTCACCCAGCCTTACCAGCTGTCGTACGGCACGGGACTTCCGGGCCTCAACACCACCAACAACGAGATCGGTGCGTACCTCCAGGATGACTGGAGTCCCACCACGCGGCTCACGCTGAATCTGGGGATCCGCTGGGACTACGAGTCCAACATGATCAACACCGGATACGTGACCCCGCAAAGCGTCGTGGACACGCTGACCCGGTACAACGATTCTCTGCCGACGCCCCTCGACCTCAACCGCTACATCTCGAACGGCCACAACCGGTCCCCGTTCTACGGCGCGTTCCAGCCGCGGGTCGGGTTCTCCTACGCGATGGACAAGGACTCGAAGACCACGCTCTTCGGTGGCGCCGGGATCTACTACGACCGCTCGATCTTCGACTTCTCCATCGACGAAGCGCAGCGCCTCACCTACCCGGTCTACACCGTCCGTTTCGCGGCACCCGGGCAGGCCCCGACGGCGGGCCAGGCGGCCTGGAACAACTCGTACCTCACCACCGACACCACGGTGCTCAACGCACTCGTGCACAGCTCCGGACTGCCGGAGCCGTACCTGCTCGACAACAACATGACGCCGCCGAAGTACACGCAGTGGAGCCTCGGCATACGGCACATGATGGGCTCGTGGCTCGGCACCGTGACCTACGAGGGGCAGCGCGGCGTCAACCTGTTCACGTACAACTGGGCGAACATCGGGCTCAAGCCCGACGGCACGTGCTGCGTGAGCTTCAACATCGGCGCGCACGGGTTCAACAACTTCATCTACTCGACTGAGGACGGAAAAACCTGGTACGACGCCCTCACGTTCGAGTTCCAGCGCCCGTATCAGCGCGGGGCGAGCGGATTGGGATGGAGCGCCGGCCTCTCCTACACGTTCGCCACCCGGTACGTGGCCGGCGTCGACAACCTGGACGACATCGGGTCGTCATTCCCGGGCGGATTCCCGAACGCGAAGTCCATCCCGAAGCATCCGTCCGATGGCGGGCAGGACGAGCGCCAGCGGATCGTCGGCAACTGGATCGTCGACATGCCCTGGATTTCGGGCCTGCAGTTCAGCGGGCTCCTGACGCTCGGGAGTGGCCCGACGACGGACGCCGGCTGTCCGCCCCGCTTCGGGTGCGTGCCTGGACAGACCTTCTCGTACGGGGGCTTCACGCCACCGCCGGCGAACGGCTTCATCCCCGGCGGGTGGGCCTATCAGCGCGTCGATCTCCGGCTCCAGAAGAATTTCCCGGAGTTCGCCGGTCAAAACCTTGGCGTCACTCTCGATGTCTACAACGTGTTCAACACGCAAAACCTCGGCTGCTGGGGCGTGGGATATTCTTCTCCCACCTTGAGCTACAACGCGGGATGCACGGTCTCTGATCCCCGACGCGTACAGCTCGGGGCCCTCTACTCCTTCTGAACCACTCCCCCGGCAGCGGTCACCGGCATTCGGGTGCCGGTGGCCCTCCGGGTGGGGCGGGGGTATTCTCACCTCATGATTGACGCACACCGCGCCGGGAGGCGGCTGACGGCCATCTGCACCGTCCTCCCGGCCGCGGGGGTCCTCCTCGGCTGCGCGACGAACCACCCCGAAGGCCCCACCCCGCCTGACTCCGTCCAGTCCGCCGCATTTCTGGACACACTCGAAGAGCGCACCTTCCACTACTTCTGGGACCTCTCGAACGCGACGAACGGACTCACGCCGGACCGCTCCCCCAGCCCGTCGTTCTCCAGCATCGCCGCCGTCGGCTTTGCCCTCACCGCCTATCCCATCGGGGTCGAGCGCGGATACGTCACCCGCGCGGAGGCCGCGGCCCGCACCCTCGCGACGCTGCGATTCTTCTGGACCTCGACGCAGGACTCTTCGGCGACGGCCACCGGATACCACGGGTTCTACTACCACTTCCTCGACATGAACTCGGGCGCGAGGTACCAGACCGTCGAGCTTTCGACGATCGACACCGGGCTCCTCCTGGCCGGCGTCCTCACCTGTCAGTCGTACTTCTCCGGCTCCGACTCGACCGAAACCGCCATCCGGGCGGTCGCCGAGTCGCTTTATGACCGCGCCGATTGGCGGTGGATCCAGCCTCGCGCTCCTCTCGTCGCGATGGGTTGGAAACCCGAGAGCGGGTTCCTGGCCTACGACTGGAAGGGCTACGACGAGGGGATGATTCTCTACATCCTCGCCCTGGGGTCGCCGACGCACGCGGTCGACTCGACCGCCTGGAACGCGTGGACGAGCGGCTATCAATGGGGCTCGTTCGAAGGACAGACCTACCTGGGCTTCGCGCCCCTCTTCGGCTACCAGTACTCGCACGTGTGGATCGACTTCCGGGGCATCCAGGACGCCTACATGAAGGGCCAGGGAATCGATTACTTCGAGAATTCCCGGCGCGCGACGCTGGCCCAGCAGGCCTACGCCGTCGCCAACCCGGGGCACTGGACCGGGTACGCCGCCGGCTTCTGGGGACTCACGGCCTCCGACGGACCCCTGGACGGGACCATCTCCTCCCGGCAGTACCACACGTACGACGCGCGAGGCGCGTCCTTCACGAACATCGAGGATGACGGCACCGTCGCGCCGGCCGCCGCCGGTGGATCCGTTCCCTTCGCCCCGGAAATCGCCATCCCGACGTTGTACGCGATGCGCCACCAGTATGACGCGTCACTCTTCTCGACCTACGGCTTCTTCGACGCGATCAATCCGACCTTCCCCACCACCGCCAGCCCCAGTCAGGGACACGTGGTCTCCGGCATCGGCTGGGTGGACACCGACTACCTCGGCATCGACCAGGGCCCCATCCTCGCGATGGTCGAGAACTACCGGACAGGCCTGATCTGGAAACTCATGCGCGGCAACGCGCACGTCGTCACCGGACTGTGCCGGGCCGGATTTACCGGCGGCTGGCTGGCGGGCAAGTGCTAGCGGTCCCCACTCTAAGAGAGTGGGCTCGGCGAGGCGCTGCGCTTCAAGCGCAGTGTAGTGCCGAGCCCAGGCTTCGAGCCTGGGAAGGGCGAGGCAACGCGCTTGAAGCGCTGCGCAGTGCCGAGCCCAGGCTTTCAGCCTGGGTACAAATGGGCACGCTCATCGTCCTCAGCGCCTGCGGCGGCCGCCCACCCACGTCCGACATCGTCATCGACTTCTGGGGGATGGGGCGCGAGGGCGAGGTCGCCCAACAGATGATGCCGGAGTTCGAGGCCGAGCATCCCGGGGTGCACGTGCACGTACAGCAGATCCCGTGGACCGCGGCGCATGAGAAGCTGCTCACCGCCTACGTCGGTCGCGTTTCCCCCGACGTCGCCCAGCTCGGCAACACCTGGGTACCAGAATACGTCGCGCTCGATGCCATCGTCCCACTCGACTCCCTGATCAAGCGCACACCGAGTATCGCCGCGAACGACTACTTCGAGGGCATCTGGGCGACCAACGTCCTGGGTGACACCGTGTTCGGGATTCCGTGGTACGTGGACACCCGCCTCTTGTTCTACCGGAAGGACCTGCTGGCGCAGGCGGGATTCTCGTCACCGCCCACCACTTGGGCCCAATGGATCGCCGCCCTCAAGGCCATCAAGTCGCGCGACGAACCTGGGCAGTACCCCATCTACATCCCGACCAACGAATGGCCCCCACCCACCATACTCGCGCTGGAATCCGGGTCACCGATCCTGAAGGACGGCGGGCGATATGGTGCCTTCGACGACTCCGCGTTCAAGACGGCCTTCCACACTTACCTCAGCTTCTTCCAGGACGGGCTGGCCCCGAAGCTCGGCATCAACGAAGTCGGCAACATCTACCAGGAGTTCGAGCGCGGCACCTACGCGATGTGGATCACGGGGCCGTGGAACATCGGCGAGTTTCGCCGCCGCACCCCCGCGGATTTCCAGGACAAGTGGGCGACCGCGCCCATGCCCGGACCGACCGGTGCGGCCTCAGGCGTCTCGTTGGCGGGCGGCTCGAGCCTCGTGATTTACAAGGCCTCCCGGCACCCCAAGGAAGCGTGGGAGCTGATCGAGTACTTGTCGCGCCCGGAGCAGCAGCTCCGGTTCTATCATCTCACCGGAGACCTGCCCGCGCGCATCGAGACCTGGCGCGACACGTCGCTCGCCAACGACCCGGCCGCGCACGCGTTCGAAGAGCAGCTGCACCGGGTGGTCCCGACCCCCCAAGTCCCCGAGTGGGAGCTCATCGCGACCCGCATTTTCGACTACGGTGAGCAGGCGATCCGGGGCGGTGTGCCCGCCGATACGGCGCTCGCCCGACTGGATACCGAAGTCAACAACATTCTGGAGCGGCGGCGCTGGTTGCTGGACCGGCCCCTCCGACACGAGGGCCGGTGAGTCGCGCGCCGGGGGAACGAGCGCAGGCGCGCGCCGCGTGGGTGTTCCTCGCACCGGCCCTGATTCTCATCACCACCTTCTTCTTCCTTCCGGTCGTGACCGGCCTGGCCCTCTCGCTGACCGACTTCGACCTCTACTCCATCGGGCATCCGGAGAACATCCGGATGGTGGGCACGGCGAACTACCGCGCCCTCGCCCAAGCACCGATGTTCTGGTCAGCGCTCAAGAACACCCTGTACTTCGCATTCGTCGGCGCCCCCCTCTCGGTGCTCGCCGCGCTCGCGGCCGCCCTGTTGGTGAACTCGCGGCTCACCAAGTGGAAGGGATTCTTCCGCACCGCGTATTTCGCGCCCTTCGTCACCACGCTCGTGGCCGTGGCCATCGTCTGGAAATACCTCTATCACCCGCGCTTCGGGCTCCTCGACGCCGCCCTGGGCGCAGCCGGGGTTCATGCCATCGACTGGCTCGGCAATCCGCAGTGGGCGATGCCCGCGATCATTGTGGTCGCGGTGTGGCGGAGCTTCGGCTACAACATGCTGATCTTCATCGCGGGGCTGCAGCGGATCCCGCACGAGCTGCGCGAGGCTGCCGAGCTGGATGGCGCGGGACTGTGGGCCCGGCTCCGGCACGTGACCCTGCCCCAGCTGACACCCACCTTCGTGTTCGTCGGCGTGAT
>DATNDQ010000183.1:0-6789 GCA_035553475.1 Gemmatimonadales bacterium | reverse complement strand
ATCGGGATGGTCTACCGGGAGACCGGCAAGGCGCCCCTCGCCGAGTCGCGGCTCAAGTCGTCCATCGAGCTCGCTGCCGGCGTCGGCTACGTTCTGTCCGAGGCGGAGTCCACACGCGAGCTGGCGATCCTCTACCAGGGGATGGGGCGGAATCAGGAAGCCCTGACGTTGCTGAACCGCTCGTACGGGCTGTTCCAGCGCCTGGACGCGCGGGTCGATCTGGTCAACGTCGGCGGCAAGGTCGCCGACCTCGAAGGCACTTATCTCGTCGTGGTCCGGAACTGGGGCCAGTCGATCGAATCAACGGACACCTACACGTACGGCCACTGCGAGCGAGTGGCGAACTACGCAGCCGCCGTGGCCCGGCACGCCGGACTCGACGACGTAGCCCGCACCACGATTCGCCTGGGCGCCTACCTCCACGACGTGGGGAAGGTGAAGGTCCCGCACGAGATCCTGAACAAGCCGGGACCGCTCACCCGGGACGAATTCGAAGTGGTCCAGATGCACCCCGTGTGGGGCGTGGAGCTCCTGGCGTCCGTGGAGTTTCCCTGGGACCTGAAGCCGATCATTCGTTGGCATCACGAGCGCTACGATGGGACCGGGTACCCCGACCACCTCAAGGGTGATGAGTTCCCGTTGTCGGCCCAGGTCGTGGGAATCGTGGACGTATACGACGCCCTGACCACCGACCGCCCCTATCGTCCCGGCATGTCCCACGAGACCGCGCTCGCCGAGATCACGAAGTGCCGGCATTGGTGGTCTCCGCGGGTGTTCGACGCCTTCCTCGCTGCCCTGCCTGAAATCAAGGAAGCCGCGAAAAAAAACTTTGAGTTGATCGCCGCCATCGCGTAGACGGACCCGCGCCAATTCCGCCTTGGCGCGCGACCGACCGCTGATTCTGCGCGAGGAACGGACATTCCTTCGGATCGTGGACCGGATACCTTCAAGGCCCACTCCGGAGGCTCAATGACGCGCGCACTCGCCTGCCTGACGACGGCTCTCATCGCCACGACCCTGTCGGGGCAGCAACCCTCGCTGGTGTCCACCTACGGCTCCGACGCGAACCGGATCATCGCCGCCGCGCAGAGCGACTCGAGCGCCTGGCGGCGTCTGGCCGACCTCACCGACACCTTCGGCAACCGCATCGCCGGCTCGACCAACCTCGAGCAGGCCATCGACTGGGTGCTGGGCGAGATGAAGAAGGACGGGTTCGCGAACGTTCATGGGGAGCAGGTGTCCGTGCCGCACTGGGTGCGGGGCGCCGAATCCGCGGAGCTGGTCTCTCCCCGGCGCCTCCGTCTGCACATGCTCGGACTCGGGAACAGCGTCGGTACTCCCCCCGCCGGCATCACGGCGCCAGTACTGGTGGTGACGAGCTTCGATGACCTCCAGAAGCACGCAAGCGAGGCGAAGGGCAAGATCGTGCTGTACGACGTCGCGTTCCCACAGGAGGGAGACCCCTTCTTCAACTATGGGAACGTCGTGGCCTATCGCGTCGCGGGCGCCATTCAGGCCGCAAAGGTGGGCGCGGTCGCGAGCTTGATCCGCTCAGTGGCCTCGGGGTCCATGCAGAGTCCCCACACCGGGGTCATGGTCTACGATTCGACGACCAGGAAGATCCCGCACGCCGCGCTCTCCGTCGAAGATGCGGAGATGCTGCACCGGATGCAGGACCGCGGGCAGAAAGTCGTGCTGACCCTCAAGATGCAGGCGCACACCCTGCCCCAGGCGCACTCCCGCAACGTCGTCGCGGACCTCGTCGGACGCGAGAAGCCCGAGGAAGTGGTGGTCCTCGGCGGCCACATCGACTCATGGGATGTGGGCGAGGGCGCGATGGATGACGGCGGTGGCGCAGTGGCCGCGTGGGAGGCGGTGAAGCTCCTGCAGCGGCTGGGGCTCCATCCCCGGCGGACGGTTCGGGTGGTGCTGTGGACCACGGAGGAATTCGGTGGGGTGGGCGGGCAGGCCTACGCCAAGGACCACGCCTCAGACCTGCCCAAGCACGTGCTGGGCCTCGAGTCGGACAACGGCACTTTCGATCCACGCGGCTTCATGTACAACGGGATACCAGCGAACCTGCCGTTCGTCACTCAGCTCGACTCACTGCTCGCTGGGTTGGGCAATTTCCACAGTGACACCGGGTTTGCCGAGACCGATGTCGCGCCCATGGGGGCACATGGCGTGCCGCTCCTGGGGCTCAAAGTCGATCCGTCCCGCTACTTCTTCTACCATCACACCGATGCCGACATGATGGACAAGATCGACCCGCGGGAGCTGGCCAGGTGCGTCGCGGCGATGGCCGTCGCCGCGTACGTCGCCGCCGACATGACGGAGCCGTTGGCTCACGGACAGTGAATTCCTTCTGAATGTTTGTCGGAGCATTCCGGATAGGCTGCGGGGGTCACACCGAATAACCCAACCGGGCTTGCTTCTTGACCCCGGGCTGACGCCCGGGGTCAGTCACGCGTGGCGCGCAAATTTGGTTGGTGCTGCAGTAATCGGATCCAATCGACGGACCCAGCCCGCGACACTCTTCGGTGCCCAGATTCCTTGAGTGTACCGTGTCCGTCCATCATGCATACCAGATGTACGCCCACATCACTTGGCACACGTGGAAGCGCGTAGGTTGCATCGACGTGAGGACGTCGACTGACGTTCGGCAAGCAGCAGGGGTCGCAGCCGAGCGAGCGAACGGCAAGATCTTACGAATGGCGGTGCTAGCCGATCATGTTCACGTCGTACTGAGCTTCCGACCGGATACCAGGATCAGCGACTTCATTCGAGTTGCGAAGGCCGGATCGGCTGTCATGGCGAACCGCCGAGTCGTGGGACAGCTCAAGTGGGCTAGAGGAGCATACGTAGCGACGTATCATCGCAAGGACCTTGCTAGAGTGGTTCACTATGTCGCCATCCAGCACTCGAGGCACCCCGATCGCGTACCGAGGAAGGGTAGGCACTGACCCCGGGCGTTAGCCCGGGGTCCAGCAACTCGAACCCGGGGTCCCGCAACTCGAACTGGGGGTCCGCCACTTCAAACGGGGGGGTAGGTCAGGCTTTCCGGCGAGCTCGGGCCCGGAAGCGCCGCACGCGCGTCACGTTCCCGCATTCGGCTGAGGTGCACCAGCGCCTGGACCGGTTGCGCGTCGTGTCGACGAAGAGCCATCCGCAGGGATCGTTGCCGCACTGACGCACGCGTTCGCGCCGGGGAGAAGCGAGGAGATCGCCTGCGGCGAGGGCGATCGGGTAGGCAGGCCACTCCAGCCCTGCCTCCTTCCATGCGAGGCTGACCTGGCCTTGCCGCCATTCAGGGCTCGCCGCGGCCAGCGCCTTGGCGGCGCGCTGCGTCAGCTCGGTCAGGTCGCGAGCGGGGGGGCTGTGGCCCGCCGCCAGGCCGGCAAACACGCGGTAGATCGTCTCGCGCAGCCGGCGTATCTGCTTGAGCGCGCGGACGCCATGCTCCGGCGCCCCCGCGTCACGACGGATCAGCTCCGCGGCCTGGGCCGCCGATACAACTCCCGCGCGTCGCGTCCACTGCACAAAATCGGCGTACGTCTTCAGATGTTCGTCGGGGATTTCCCGGGCGTGCCACCCCACGGTGTTGGCGAAGTTGAGCGCCAGGTCACCGCCGACCATCTCGACACTGCGATCGTCCGCCATCGCACCTCGGAGTCATCGGGCCAGCCGGTAGCTGAGCTTCACGGCCAGGGTGTTCTCCGGTCTGGTTCGCCACAGCGCGCTCGCATCCTCGCTGAGGGGAACGGCGCCGACGTCGAGACCGCTGCGGGCCTGGGTCCACACCACGAAGAGGGTCGAACCCGGCTGGAACTCCCACCGCAGCAGGAGATTCAGGTGAAACTCATGGTCGGCGAATGCGGGATTCGCGAAGGCGAATTCCCCCGGCGTTCCCGAATCTACGACAAACGCCCCGCTGTCGGGCACATAGTTGACCCGCGTCCCCAGCGGAAGAACCAGGCCCGTCACGGCCTCGCTGAATCCCGGATACCGGCCCGTACTCAGGAACCCCTGCGAGTAAAGCTGGATGGTGAGGTGAGGGGAGAACGCGTACGTCGCGCGCGCCGTGAGGGACGCCGTGTTCTGCCGGAGATCGCCCAGCACGTAGTGGACCGTGCCGCGGGAGTCGCCGGCCTGGTTGACGTACTGCCATCCCTCTCGCGTCGTCTCGAGAGACGGCGTGAATCCCAGCTGGAGCCGATCGGTCACGAATGCCGCGAAGTCGGGCGTGAACGAGAGGTCCCAGGAACCCGACCCCGGCTCCCGGGCGGCGGAGAGCGTCGTCGTGAGCCCCCAGCGGCGGCGGCTGTCCGAGTGCACGGAGAGCGTCGCCTGGTTACGGGGGGGCAGGGGAAGAGGCGGACCTCCGCGCAGGACCTCCGGGTCTGCCGCCGCGAATTCGTGATCCAGGGAGAGCGTGGCGCCCCAGTAGCTGCGCAGATCCGCGGTGGCGGTCGCGTTCAGGGCGGCGGCTCGAAGCCTTCCCCCCGTGGTCCAACCGGCGCCGACCTGGGAGGAGCCGACAGACCAACGCCGAACCCAGCTGCCGGGCCGGTACACCAGGTACTTCCAGGACCCCGTCACGAGCATCCAGTCGGCGTTGCGCTGGAAGCCGATGTCGTTGGACTCGAACCCCCGCGTGACCAGACGTGACGCGACGCTCCACAGCAGCCGGCCATCCACACGAGCCAGTTGCGCCTGGGCGGTGGCGCCCACCAAGGACGTGCCCAGGGTGTCGGACCCGGAGTAGCCATGCCTCGGGTCGCGTCGCACGAGGGTGATCGCGGGCGCCGAGCCGGCCACCCGGCTCAAGAGCGCGAATCCTGTGGCCTCGTACTTCCCACCCCAGAGGAAGGACCGTGCGTCGGTACCGAAAACCTCGGCGTGCCGGGGCAGGAGAGAGTCGGTGCGGAGATCGAGCCGGTACCGGTCGACCGATGTCGCCATCACTCCCACCGCCGCCTGCCCCTGATCCATGTCGTGTGTGGCGCGGAGCACGGAAAAGGAGGTCAGCGGCCCGTTGGTCCATGCCTGGAATACGCCTCCAGACCATCCCCCGTCCGAATGGAGGGACGCGCGTCCGGCGCCGAGGAGGGTGGCATCGCGGCCGATGCGACGGGAGTAGAACGGAGTTTCCAGGTCGAACGACGTCCCGCGTGAGGCGAATGCGAGCGCCGACGGAAACTGGAAGACCTCTGCGCCCTCGACAAAGAGCGGCCGTTGCTCGGGCAGGAACGTCTCGAACGTGGTCAGGTTGATCTGCGAAGGGTCCGCCTCGACCTGTCCGAAGTCGGGGTGAAGGGAGAGCGCCACCGTGGAGTTGCTCGTCGGCCGGAGAGTGACATCGGCACCCGCGGCTTCCGACACGCCCGTCTGGCCGGTGACGGCGCCATACACCACCGCTTCGGCGGCCCCCCGCCTCGGCGGCACTTCGAGCCCCTCGAGTTGATTGAAGCGCGACACGATACCGACGACGCTCGGCAGGCGGGGAGACCAGTTGGAGGATTCTCCGCGGTGCGGCGAGTACCGGTACACGTTGATCCCCCAGGTGAGTGGGGACCCGGGCGTGCCCCGCCCCAGCGCCAACTGCGAGAACTCGATCCGGTAGACCGCCGTCCACCCCAGCGAGTCGATGGTGGCGGCCGACTGCCACACCCCATTCCAGGCCGGATCGTAGTCCACGTCGTTCGCCCACGTCCCGTCTACCTGAACGCCGCGCGGATTCACCCCGAAGCTGAAGCCCGACCGGTGGTCGAACCGCGTGTCGATCTCGACGAAGACCCAATCCGAGGTGTTCTCGTCGTCCCGCCGGGGGAACGGCGCCACGATGGAGTCCGGCGCCGGGTCGAAGAGCCGCACGGCGACGTAGATCGCCTGGTCGTCAAACAACACCCGGGCCACGGACGGAAGGGAGGAGAGTGCGCCCGGGTCGGGTCCAGTCTGCACGAAGTCGGTGAGTGGCGGCGCCGTGCACCAGGCCGGGTCGTCGAGGCGGCCGTCAATCCTGGGAGGCGATCCGGAGATCCGGAATGCCCGCGCAACGCGGGGCAGGTCGGCGGCGCGGGTCCGGGCCGTGTCGCCGGGCGCGGGAGGTCTCCAGCAATTCGTTTGCTGCGCGGCGAGGGCCGGTACGAGGAGTACCGGGAGAATCGACAGGAGACGATGCGCGGGCCGGAGGATCATTGGTGTAATGGTCTAAAAAGGTTA
This sequence comes from Gemmatimonadales bacterium, assembly GCA_035553475.1. Lineage (GTDB taxonomy): Bacteria > Gemmatimonadota > Gemmatimonadetes > Gemmatimonadales > GWC2-71-9 > 40CM-2-70-7. The sequence goes on along the minus strand of DATNDQ010000183.1, from coordinate 567 downwards.
TAGACATTACCCCATTCTTGGACGGGAGAGTGCGCCTCCCGCCTTGTCCAGCGCGCGTCTTGGCGTCCTTCGTGCGCGGTTCAGGGCGCCCGGGGTGGCGGGGTGCGAACCTGCGGTGTAACGAATAGGAACGAAAGGGAGGAGACCGATGAAACGATTCGCCGTCGGATTGGTCCTGATCGCAGCCTGTTCCGCGGGCGCCTCAGGTCCGCAGGGCGAGAGCCGACCGAGCTGGAAGGTGGGATCCAACCACGCCGACTATACCGTGGCGAGAGACAGTGCGCCGGGGACGTGGCTGCTGCGGGGTTCCTGGGACTTCGAGATCGGTGCGGATTCCGCCATCAGCGGGACGTGGAGAGCTCATTGGCTGGTTGCGGATACCCTCGCGCAGATCGGACCGCAGGTGGGGTCAGGCGTCCTGAGCGGGCGGCTCCAGAGTGACGGGACATTATCGATCGACCTGAATCCGAATCTCGTAGACAACAACGTCTGGGTTCGCGTGGGGCCGACGGAGCGCGGCGCCGAAGCCACGTGGGTTTGGTCGACCTTTGCCGGCCCGTGGACGGG
>DATNDQ010000182.1:0-13494 GCA_035553475.1 Gemmatimonadales bacterium | reverse complement strand
ATGCGTGGGGAGATCTCCACCATTCCCGGCGTGGTAGACGTGGGCTTGGGTTCCACCATGCCCCTCAGCCTCGCCCTGGGCAGTCTCGACGTCAAAGCGGAAGGCCGGACCCCAGCGGTGGGGGAAGCGATACCGCACGCCGACTTCCGTACCGCCGATCCCGACTACTTCCACGCGGCGGGTATCCCGCTCCTGGCGGGTCGCACCTTCACCCTGACCGACCGGATCGGCAGCGGGCGCGTCGTGATCATCAATCGGGTGCTGGCCGACCGGCTGTTCCCGGGCGAGGACCCCGTGGGCCGGCGCGTCGCGTGGACCGGTGACGTTCTGCGATTCACCCCGTTCAGCGGGGATTGGCGCACGGTGGTAGGCGTGGTCGGCAACACTCGGGACGGGGGACTCGATGCACCTCCGGTACCGGCGATGTACATGCCGTTCGCCTCCGAGGTGGCCTTCACCGGTGACCTGGTGGTGCGAGCCGATACCGACGTGTCCGGGCTCGTGGCGTCGGCGACGGCCGTCGTCCGTCGACTGGCGCCGACCACCCCCATCGATCACGTCCTGACCATCGCGCAGATCAAGGACGAGAGCGTCGCGCCTCGCCGCCTGAACGCCGCCCTGGTCTCCTCGTTCGGACTCCTGGCGGTGCTGATCGCGGCGGTGGGGATCGCCGGGGTGCTCGCCTTCTCGGTCAGTTCGCGTACAAATGAAATCGGGATCCGGATGAGTCTCGGGGCCGATCAGGGTCAGGTCCTGAAAATGATCCTGGGAGAAGGCGGGTTTCTGCTGGCCCTCGGCCTCGGGCTCGGCTTGGCCGGGGCGTTCGTCGGTACCAACCTGATCCAGGGCCTGTTGTTCGGCGTCAGCCCGCGGGATCCGTTGACACTCCTCGGAGTCGCACTGTTGATGGCGTTGATCGGCATCGTCGCCTGCTGGATCCCCGCGGCGCGCGCCGCCCGGGTCGATCCCGTGGCCGCCATGCGGGCGACGTAGCGAGCCGCAGGGGCTTCATGTCGCGCAGGCTTTGAGGGGCCGCAACCGGGGATTCAGCGGCTCCTCACCCCTTCGTCATTCAGGCGCAATCTCCCCCGCGCACCTTCGAGACGACCCCAACCGGGACGCCTCATGTTCACCCGCCCGCCATTCTTCCCCGTCGCCGCCATGACTCTCGCGATCGCCGTCATGGTCTACTTGGTGGTCACGCCGGTTATCGACGACTCCTGGGCGGCGCCCCTCGCGCCGATGAACTACAGTCGCTGGGCGATCGAGAGAGCCTACGGCGTCTTCGTCGCGCCGGTGACCGCGGAATGCGGCGCGCCAAACCGGTTGGGGAACGCGTGGCGGACCATCGCTGCTTCGCCGAGTGGGGACAGCGTGTTCAGACACCTGTTTGTCAGGGCGAAGCCAGCCGGCCGCTTGTACGCCCTCTTGGGCTTGGCTCGGGACACCTCGAGAGGATTCGTGGCAGCGGTGGCGAAGGCACGGAGAGATACGGCGAAGGTCTACACGTGGCGAGCGAAGAACCCTAACCCTGAGGACGTGCCGCTCAGAGATTTCGCCATTCCGGAATCGTTACGAGTGTGGGCCCATCAACTGGCTACGACGCAGGTGACTCGCCGCTGCGAATACTAAAGTCCGCCACCACGGGTGGAGGAGCTCCCACCCCTCCTCCACCCGCCGCCCCTCAGTCCTTGTACGGATCGAATTCCTTCTCACCCGCCATGACGACGATGACGGGCGTCAGCGTGTGCAGCACCTTCACGGTGTCGCCCTGCGCGGCCAGGACGTCGGGCAACCGGCGATACGCGTGCGGCGACTCGTCCAGACCGCCACCCCGCAGAATCACGCCCTTCCCACCGACCCACTCGCGCAGCATTTCCCACGACACCTTGCCGGGCTTGATCAACTCACCGGTCTTCCGGTTCACCTTGCCCCGGGCTTCCGTCCGGGACATCACCCGGCCGGCACCGTGGACGGTGGAGTACAGCGACGCCCGCTGCAGCGGTGTGTCACCCGCGGCTCCTTCGAGAATCACCGCGTTGTCCCCCATCGAGCCACCGACGAAGCCCTTCTGCCCCGGAAACGCGGGCGTGGCACCCTTCCGGACGACGATGTACTCGACGCCGTCATGGGTCTCCCGCCAGGCGAAGTTGTGATGGTTGTGCACCAGCTCCATCTCCTCTCCGCCAAGCAGTGACACGACCTTCCGCGCCACCCACTCCCGTCCGGCATAGGCGTACTCACCGGCGAGATTCATCAAGTGCCAGTAGTCGTGCCCCAGCGGGTGGTCGAGTGCCAGCAAGGCTTCATGCTCCGGCACCCGGTCGCCCCAGCCAAGCCCTGCGGACAGCGAGAGAAAACCCGACGCAACGGTGTGGCCCAGCCCCCGCGAGCCGAAATGCACCCCGACCCAGACGTGACCGCTCTCATCGGCGAACACGTCCACGTAGTGATTCCCGCTGCCCACGGTACCGAGTTGGTTCCGGGCCTTGGCCTTGAGGCTGTCCCGCTCGTGCCGGCCGGGCACGGCTTCCCACGACGCCGACTCGAAGAGCACGTGATCGGTCGGCGCGTCGTTGGCCTTGTTGCTCCGCCCCACGCCGAACGAGATGCTCCGCTCGATTTCGTCGGCGAGCAGCTCGAGGTCGGACCGGGTGTAGTCGTGGATGGTCCGGTTGGTCCGGATCGCGGCATTGCCGCACGCGATGTCGAACCCCACGCCCACCACGCTCACCTGCTCCCGATACGCCGCGACGCCGCCGATGGGCATCACGTACCCCACGTGCCCGTCCGCCATCAGCGCCACGCGCTCGGCCCGGCTCGCCACATCCTGGAGTTGCGCCACGGTCTTCTCGTCGTGCGCGCCGAAGATCACCGGTTCCATCGTCACTCCTTCCTGGTCACCTGAGCGGACTCGGGCGCTTCAGTCGGGCCGATGGGAGTCGCGTCCCACCGTCCTCGCGCTGAAGACACCCGGCCGCCAGAGAGATGCCGAAAAACCAATCGCCCCGCCTGTCGTCTGGTGCGCAGGCGGGGCGATTGGCGTCCCGTAACGAGAGGCATCCGATAGGCTTACGCCTTGATCGTCCTCCCGAACCTGCGCGGCATGGTGCTCCTATCGAACCTCGCCCGTCGACCTGCGAGTCGAATTCGCGAGGCCGAGTACAGGCACACCCCCACCCCGACGTCTTGCGACGCCTGATGATTCGGAGCTGTTGGAGATGTGCCTATCATGCTCGAAGCCTCTTGGTCCCTAAAAGAAAAAAGCCGCGCCCTCGTACGGCTCCCTTCGCCGTCTCGGGACGCGACTCCCGTGGCGCATAACCTATGTCGATTCATCACCCTGTCAAGAGCGCTGGCTAGTCGGCCCGCAGCGCGATCATCGGATCCACTTTCGTCGCCCGCCGCGCCGGGATGTAGCAGGCGGCCAGCGCGGCACCCACCAACAGCAGTGTAACCGCGCCGAACGTCACTGGATCCGTGGCCGTAACGCCGAAGAGCAGCGACTGCACAGTGCGGGTCAGTGCGAGCGAGATGACGACTCCCACCCCCACTCCGACTCCGATCGTCCGCGCGCCCTGCCCGAGAATCATCGTGAGCACATCCGCGGATGCCGCACCCAGCGCCACCCGGACGCCGATCTCCCGCGTGCGCCGGCTCACCGCGTACGCCATGACCCCGAACACCCCGGCCGTCGCGAGGATCAGCGCGGTCAATCCGAACGCCGCCGTCAGGATGACGTTGAAGCGCCGGGAGCCAAGGGACGCGGAGTAAACCTGCGAAAGCGTGCGGAAGCGCGGCGGAAGCTCCGGATCGGCGTCGCGCAGAATCTGCCGGGCCGCAGTTGTGATCAGCTGTGGATCGGCGGTGCTCGCCATCGCCAGGGTCATCACGGCACGAGGGCGCTGGTACAGGTTCACGTAGACCGTCGGCGCCGGGGGCCGCTCGAGCCCGTCCTCGTGGGTGTCCCCGACGATTCCCACGATGGTCAAGACCCGGAGATCTCCATCCATGTTCCCGAACTCGATCACTCGCCCAATAGGGTCCTGATTCGGCCACCGCAAGCGGGCCAGGGCCTCGCTGATCACCGCCACGTGCGGCGCGTCCGGCCCGTCGCGGTCATCGAACAACCTGCCTTTGATCAGCGGAATCCCGAGCACCTTGAAATAGCCGGTCGTCGCCACGCCGAAGTCCGCGTTCCCTTGCAGCTCCTTCTGCGCAAAGAGCGGCCGCAAGTCATCGAACGTCTTGGGATTCGCGCCGGGGCTCATTTCCACGAACATGCCGTCCGACAGGCCTCCATCCATCGGAAGCTTGCTCGCCGCGCCGATTCCTTCGACACCCGGAATCCGCTCCAGCCGGCCGATCAGATCGGCATAGAAGCGTCCCTGCCGGGCGCGCACGGCTGGATCTGAGACCCACGGGAGCGAGACGTCCATCGTGACGATGTTGTCCACGCGGAACCCCGGATTCACCGCCAGCACCTTGAGGAGACTGCGTCCGAGCAGTCCTGCCCCCACCACCAGCACCATCGTGATTGCGATCTGCGCCGCCACGATCACCCGGCCTGCCCGCTGCGTGCCACGGGAGCCCGCGGAGCCGCGTCCCCCTTCTACTAATGTCCCGCGCAGGTCCGTCGAGGTCGCCCGGGAGGCCACGAATACGCCGAGGCCGGTCGCCACGAAGGTGGCGAGGACGAGTGCGCCGACCAGCACGGCGCCGTTGATCGAGACCTCGTCGAGGCGTGGGAGATTGGCGGGCGCCAAAGCGACCAGGCGTGCCACCCCCCAGTACGCGGCGAGCACGCCCAGGCCCCCTCCGGCCACCGACAAGATCAGCGTCTCCGTCAGGAGCTGGCGAACGAGGCGTCCGCGCCCTGCGCCGAGTGCGCTGCGGAGGGCGAGCTCACGCTCCCGCGCGGTCGCCTGAGCCAACAGGAGGTTGGCGACGTTGGCGCAGGCGACGAGCAGGAGAAATCCCACGGCTCCCAGGAGAATGAAGAGCGGCTGCCGCGCGTCCCCCGTCAACGAGGTCCGCAGCGGCATGACCATCCCATCTTTCAGGAGATATTCACCTTGCTCAGGGGAAGCGTTGTGTATCTGACGGGCGATCGCGGAGATCTCGGCGTTCGCCTGCGTCACCGAAACCCCGTCCTTGAGGCGCGCCACCGCCGATGCATTGTGGGACGTCCGGCTGTGGTTCTCTCCGTCCACGTCGATCGCGGTCCAGAGGTCGGCGTTGGCCGGAAAGGCGAACCCGGAGGGGAGCACGCCGATCACGGCGAACGACGTTCCGTCGATCTTGAGATAGGACTGCGACAGGTCATCCCTCGCGCCCAGGTACGCCCGCCAGTACCGGTAGCTCACGATCACCGTCCGCGCCGCACCCACCTGATCATCACTCGGCGCAAAGTCCCGACCCCGGACCGGCGCGACGTGGAACACCCTGAGAAACTCCGGACTGACGCTGGCGACGTTGGTGCGCGTCGGCTCTGACGCCCCGGCAACCGACGAGATCCCGGCGCGGTATTTCGCGATGGCCTCGAAGCCCCTCGACTGGTCCCGGAAATCGTCAAAGTTGGGATCCGCGAGACGGGCGGGCCGCCCTTTCGTATTCACCTCGTAGACGGCGACCAGCCGATCGGGTCGCGGATACGGCAGCGGGCGGAGGAGGACGCCGTACACCACACTGAAAATCGCGGTCGTCGCCCCGATACCGAGAGCGAGCGTGAGGACGGCGATGGCGGTGAAGCCGGGGGACGCCCGGAGGGTGCGGAAGCTGTAGCGGATGTCCTGCAGGAATGACTCCACGGGGCGGCTCCGAGTTCCGGGATGCTCTTATGGACGGGTCACGCGCTCCGAAGGTTGCAGCACTAGAACCCGCGGAGCGCGTCGGCCTCGGTGTTGAACACCGCGAGAATCTTCGAGAATCCCGAGATGTCGAAGACCTCCCGCACCGACTGATTCAAGCCGAAGAGCCGAAGACCCGACCCCGCGCCGTTCAGCTTCTTGGCCGTACCCAGCATCACCCGGAGCCCCGCGCTCGAGATGTAGTCGAGCGCGGTGCAATCGATCGCCACCTTCCTGGCGCCGGTCGAGAGCACCCCGTCGATTTCCTGCTGAGCCTTCGGTGAAGTGTTGCTGTCGAGGCTCCCCGCGAAGACGACGAGGGTGACGCCATTCTGCATCCGCGTGCTGATGTCCATGGATCTTCCTCAGGCCAGGAGCTTCGCCAGGGTGATGACGTTGTGGTCGGCCAGGCGGAGGTAGGTCACTTCGTCCATCAACCGCCGCGCCAGGTGAATGCCAAGCCCGCCGATTTCCCGTTCCTCCAGGGAGAGGTCGGTATCGGGGGGGGCCATGTCCAACGGGTTAAAGGGTTTACCATCATCGGAGAGCGTCACCCGCAGCCGGTCGGCCGAGAGCTCCGCCTCGATACTCACCACGGCCGCCGATCCGTGCGCGATGGCGTTGTTCAAGAGCTCGTCCAGGGCGACCGAGACGCTCCGGCGAATGGCGGTCGGCACTTTGTGCGCCTCCGCAAACTGGCCGAACGCCTGGCAGGCCCCGCCCACCTGCGCGGGATCGGTCCCGATGGTCATCCGGAAGCTCGGCATTCCGCCACAATATGGCATCCCTTCCGCCACCCGGTGGGACGGTGCACAATCCTCCTCCAACCTTTGCCCTCCTGAGTTGTAATTGAAAGAGACACCGCTGGCGACGGACGAAGAAGACCGCGCGCTCGTCAGGCGGTGCCTGGACAACGAGCGCGACGCGGCGGCCGCCCTGGTGGACCGCTACGAGCAACGTCTGTTCAACGTCGCGCTCCGGATGCTGGGAAACGTGCAGGACGCCGAGGACGTGGTGCAGACGGTGTTCTTCAACGTGTTCCACAAGCTCCGGTCCTACGATCCGGGATTCAGATTTTTCAGCTGGATTTATCGCATGACGGTGAATGAGTCCCTGAACACGCTCAAACGCCGAAAGCCGACGGTCGCGCTCGAAGACGATCTGGGCATTCCCGCACCCGGCGCCGGCGCCGATGGTGCGGCCGAGGCCGAAGATCGCGTCGGCAAGGCGCTGCAGAGTCTCAAGCCCGATGACCGGGCCGTGGTGGTGCTGAAGCACTTCATGTCGTTCTCGTACGAAGAGATCGGCGAGGTGCTGGGAATTCCGGTCCAGACCGTCAAGTCGCGCTTGTTCACCGCACGTGAACGCCTGCGCGTGGCGCTCGATGAAGGAGTTCGAAGCGATGCTGACTCGTGACCAGGTGGAGCTTATCCAGCAGGAGATCGACGGCGCGAACACTCCCGAATCGAGTGCCGCGCTCCGGTCCCTGCTGGAGCAGAATCCGGAGGCCCGGGCGTACGCGGCAGAGCTGCGCCGCGTCAGCGGGGCCTTCGCGCGGGTGGGCGAGCGGCAGTCGCCGCCCTCCCTGAGGCAGTCGATCCTGAATGCCCTGCCGCAACCGGCCGCGTCACGCGGCGGGATCGTGGCGTGGGCCGGTCAACGGCTGAATCTCGTCGGTGAACTCTTAGAGGGAGCGATCATGAACAAGAAGTCACTGCTCATCGGAAGCGCCGCGGTCGCCGTCGTGATCGTGGCCGCGGGCCTCATCACCGGCTTCCCCCCAATCGGCGGCAGCTCCGGCACGATCGGCGGCGTCGAGAAGGCCACCCGGTACCATGGTCACGAGATGACCGATGCCGACATCTCCCTCAAGAATCCGGAGATTCAGGCCCTGTTCCAGAATGACCAGGTGCTGCATCTGGTCCAGAGCGACGCGTTCCACCAGCTGATGGCCGCGGATGCGTTCCGCACGGTGATGGCGTCCGATGCGTTCAACAAGATCATGGCGTCGGACGCGTTCCGTCAGATCATGGCCTCGGACGCGTTCCGCACCCTGAGCGCCAGCGATGCGTTCCGCCAGCTCAACAGCACCGCGGCCTATCGCACCCTGCAGGCGCAGGATGCGTTCCGGAATCTGAATCAGGCCGAGGCGATGCGTCAGCTGAACCAGAACGCGGCGTACCGGCAGCTCCAGGCGATCGACGCGTTCCGCACGGTGATGGCCACCGACGCGTTCCGGCAGGTGATGGCGAACGACGCGTTCCGCCAGATCATGGCCCAGGACGCGTTCCGTCAGATCCTGGCTAACGACGCCTTCCGGAGCATTCTGGCCAACGACGCATTCCGCTCGATCCTGGCCACGGATGCATTCCGGACGCTCTCGGCGGCCGAGGCGTTCCGCACGCTGTCGCAGAGCCAGGCGCTGTCTCAGGACTTCATGCGCGAAGCCGCTTCGCAGCAGGTGTCGGCGCAGGCCAAGAACTAACGGCTGACCGTTTTTTCCCGGGGATCCCGGTTCGCTCTAACGCGGGCCGGGATCCCCCTGTAGTTTCTCCCGCCTCCATGCCACGACATCGATTCGTTCTGACCGCCGTTCTGGCCTGCGCCGGGGTGTGCGCACCCTCGAGGGCCACCGCTCAGTTCGAGACCATCCGGACCAGTGACATGCACCTGGTCTACACCTCGCCACTTCAGGCGTACATGGTGCCGCAGGTCGCCCGGAGCTTCGAGAACTCCCTGAAGTTCCATTGCGCCCTGTTCGGCTACGATCCCGGCGGGCCGATCAACGTCCTGATGCACGACCTCTGGCACTACGGGAATGCCGGGGCGAGCCCGCTGCCGGAAAACCACATCACGATCGGGATCGAGCCCTACTCGCACGAGTACGAGTCGGCCCCGGCGCCCGAGCGGATGATTTCCTCGCTCAACCACGAGATGGCCCACATCGTGACCGTGGACAAGGCGACGGGGTCCGACCGCTTCTATCGCGCGCTCTTCTTCGGCAAAGTCACGCCGAACCCCGAGATGCCGCTCTCCATGCTGTACGGCTACCTGACCACGCCGCGGTGGTATGCTCCGCGGTGGTACCTGGAAGGGATCGCCGTGTACATGGAAACTTGGATGAACGGGGGCGTCGGACGCGCCATCGGTCCCTATGACGAAATGGTCTTCCGCACGCTGGTGCGCGACAGCTCCCGGATTTTCGATTTCGTCGGGCTCGAGTCCGAAGGGACGACGATCGACTTCCAGGTCGGGGTGAACAGCTACCTGTACGGGACGCGCTTCGTCAGCTATCTGGGCCTGCGGTACGGAAACGACAGCCTGCTCGCGTGGTTCAACCGGACCCCCGGCAGCAAGCGCTACTTCTCGTCACAGTTCAAGCACGTCTTCGGCCGGTCCCTCGAGGACGAGTGGTCGCGCTGGATCGCTTGGGAGCGCCAGTGGCAGACGGCGAACCTGTCGTCCATCCGCCGCCACCCGATCACGGCCTCCCGGCCCCTGACGGACCACGCCCTCGGCTCGGTTTCCCGCGCGTTCTACGACTCGACCACGAAGGCCGTCTACCTGGGGATCCGCTATCCGGGTCAGGTCGCGCATCTGGCGCGCATCGACGTCGCGAGCGGGGCCATCACGAACCTGATGGAGATCCTCGGCGCCTCGGGGTATTCGGTGACCTCACTGGCCTTCGACCCTGCGTCACGAACCCTCTTTTTCACGACGAACAACGCCAACTGGCGGAACCTGTATTCGTACGACATGGCCAGCGGCCACTCGCGACTGCTGCTCCGGAACGCGCGGATCGGGGACCTCGCGTTCGACCGGGCCGACAGCTCCCTGTGGGGCGTCCGGCACGACAACGGATTCTCGACGCTCGTTCGCCTCCCCGCGCCGTATCACGAGTGGAACCAGATCCAGACCCTGCCCTACGGCGAAGACCTCTTCGACCTGGATCTCTCCCCCGATGGCGCGACCCTGATCGGGTCGATGTCGGAGGTCAATGGCAGCCAGAAGCTGGTCCTGTTGAACGTCGCGGCGCTCCGGGCCAAGACGAACCCCAAACCCGAGACGCTCGACGATTTCGGCGAGTGGCCGCCGTCCAACTTCGTATTCTCCCCGGACGGCAAATTCCTCTTCGGCTCGTCGTACTACTCCGGGGTCTCGAACATCTACCGGTATGACCTCACCCGGCGCGTCACGGAGCCGCTGTCCAACACGGAGACGGGCTTCTTCAAGCCCGTGCCCCTCCCCGGCGACTCGGTGATGGTGTTCCGGTACAGCGCACGCGGATTCATCCCCTCGTTGATCCCCAACGTCGTGCCGGACAGCGTGAGCGCGATCAAGTTCCTCGGCAACGAGATCGCCGACAAACGCCCGGACGTGCAGTCGTGGATTCCCAAACGGGACTCGAGCATCAATCTGGACTCCCTGCTGGCCACGGCACGTCCGTACCACTCCCTCTCGCATCTGGCGATGAACAGCCTGTACCCGGTGGTGGAGGGATATCAGAATGCGGCCGGCGACCGGGCCGCCGCAGTGGGCATGCGGGCGAACCTGTCGGACCAGGTCGGCGCCACCGCGCTGAACCTGACCGGGTCGTACGCTCCCGATCAGGGACTGTCGTCGTTCGAGCGCCTCCACCTGCGCGCCGACTTCCTGTCGTGGAACTGGAAGATCATGGCCGCCATGAATCGCGCCGACTTCTACGACCTCTTCGGGCCCACCAAGGTGAGCCGGCGAGGCTACTCACTGGCGGTGCAGTACCGGGGCGATCTGCTGCTGGATGATCCGAAGAGCGTGACGTACACCCTGCGGGTGGCGGGGTACTCGGGCCTCTCGACCCTGCCCGAGTTCCAGAACGTCGCGGCGCCCTTCTCGAAGCTGCTGTCATTCTCCGGCAACATCGAATACGGATCGCTCCGGCGGTCTCTGGGCGCTGTGGAGGATGAGGTGGGATCCACCGCGAGCGCGACGCTGCACGGCAATTACGTCAACGGCACCCTCTTCCCCCAGGTAGACGTGAGCCTGTCCCACGGCTTCCTGCTCCCGATCAATCATTCTTCCCTCTGGTTCCGGGGTTCGGCGGGATCGACGCTGCACGGGAACCGGAGCAACGCCTTCGCGCAATTCTTCTTCGGTGGGTTCGGCAACAACTGGGTGGACTACCGGGACGTGAAACAGTTCCGGGACCTCGAGAGCTTCCCGGGGATCGGGATCGACGATGCCGGCGGCTCGAACTTCGGGAAGGCGCAGATGGAGTGGGTGCTCCCGCCGGTCCGCTTCCGTGAGGTAGGAATTCCCAGCTTCTACCTCCAGTGGGCCGGCCTCTCCCTCTTTACGACCGGCCTGGTCACCGACATGGACCAGGCGTCCCTCCGGCGCAAACTCGTGAGCGCGGGCGCACAACTCGACTTCCGCCTCGTTACGCTCTCCCACCTCGAGTCTACCATGTCGTTCGGAGTCGCCGTGGCCGGCGAATCGGGGGTCTCCCCGCACTCCGTGGGCATGTTCTCGTTCAAGATCATGTGACGAGTCTTCTCGCGGGCCTGGTCAGTGTTCTGCCGGTTCTTGTCTTCCTCGGCGCACTGGTCCTCATCGACAGCTACAAGCTGGTCCGCTTGCGGGCGATCCTCCTGTCGGTCGCCGCGGGACTGGTCGCCGGAGCCGCCGCCTACGGAGCGAATGTCTGGCTCCGCCCCGCGCTGAACCTCGACTGGGAGCACTATTCCCGGTACGTCGCCCCCGTGGTGGAGGAGTCCCTCAAGGCGGCGTTCGTCATCTATCTATTGAAGCGGAACAGGGTCGGGTTCGTCGTGGACGCCGCGATCCATGGATTCGGCATCGGGACCGGCTTCGCAGTGCTCGAGAACCTCTACTATCTGCAGGCGAACCCCGGAGCCACGATCTGGACCTGGGTGGTGCGCGGGTTCGGCACGGCGATCATGCATGGCGGCGCGACGGCGCTCATGGCGATGCTCTCCAAGGCGCTCCAGTCCCGGACCAGCGTCTTCCGGCTCTACCTCGCTCTGCCCGGACTCGCCCTGGCCATGGTGCTCCATTCCTTCTATAACCATTTCGCGCTGCATCCCCTGCTCGCCACGGGCCTGATCCTGCTGATATTCCCGGTGCTCGCCACCCTGGTGTTCGAGCGGAGCGAGCGCGAGACCAAGGCCTGGCTGGGAACGGGGTTCGACACCGATCAGGAACTCCTGCGGGCCGTGCAGACCGGCCAGGTGTCGGGAACTCCGGCGGGGCGTTACCTCACCACCGTCCAGAGCCGCTTCCCCGCCGAGGTGATCGTCGACATGATGTGCCTGCTCCGGTTGCATGCGGAGCTGGCTATCCGTGCGAAGGGTGTCCTGATGATGCGCGAGGCCGGATTCGACGCGCCGCCCGATCCGGGTGTGCAGGACAAGCTCGCAGAGCTGAAATACCTGGAAAAGAGCATTGGCAAGACGGGATTGCGCGCGTTGCACCCATTCGTCCACCACAGCACCCGGGACCTCTGGCAACTGACCGTGCTCGACGGGGAACGAAGATGAGAGCGCTGATCGTGGGGCCACCCGCCGCCGAACGTGGCGCCCTGGCGTCGCAAGCCAGGGAGAAGGGGTACGTGGTCGAAACGGCCAGCACGGTGAGCGAGGCGGTCGTGATGTTGAACGGCGGAGAGTTCGACCTCGTGCTGCTCTCCGCCCCGCTCCCGGACGCCGAAGCCGCCAGGTTTTTCGAAGCGGCGGCTGTGGTGGAGACCCGGCGGCGGCGGAGCGTCGAGAGCCTCACGCACGAAATGGATGTGGCCCGAAGCATCCAGCGGGACTTCCTGCCCGACGCCCTCCCCACCTCGCGCGGCATCCAGCTCGATGCGGCGCTGCATCCGGCACGCCAGGTGTCCGGGGACTTCTATGACGCGTTCGCGATGCCGCCCTCCAACACCGTCGTGCTCGTGGTCGGCGACGTCTGCGACAAGGGCGTGGGCGCCGCGCTCTTCATGGCGCTCTTCCGTTCACTCATTCGCGCCTCCGCCGACCCCGTCGAGGGTGGTGCAATTCAGATGATCGGTGGCCGCCGGACCATGGTACGCCAGTCGATCGAGTCCGCGAGTCCGGCGGAGCTGTTGACCCGCGTCGCCGGCTTCACGAATGACTACATCGCCCGCCTGCACGGGCGTACCAACATGTTCGCCACGGTCTTTCTGGGAGCACTCGACACCGGCACCGGGCGGCTCGACTACGTCAACGCGGGCCACGAACCGGCAATCGTGATCGCGCCGAATGGCGGCATGCGCGAGCTGCGCCCCACAGGCCCCGCCCTGGGCCTCATGCCCGATCAACTCTTCAAGACTGGGGAGGCGACGCTCGAACCAGGTGACAGCCTCATCGCGTTCACCGACGGACTGGTGGAAGCGCGCAACCTGGCGGGCGAGGCCTTCGGGGCAGAGCGGTTGCGGAGCGTCCTGCAGGCGAATCACACATCCGCCAAGGCACTCGTCAAAGGGGTGCTGGAGGCCGTTCAGGCGTTCGCGGGACACGCCGAGCCACACGACGACGTGACGCTCCTCGCGGCGTCCCGGACTTCGTAAGCCCGGAATGAGCAGGGGTCAGGGAGACCTGGCCCCTGACCCCTGCCCCGCGCCTTGCCCCCCGTTTAC
>DATNDQ010000181.1:0-7420 GCA_035553475.1 Gemmatimonadales bacterium | reverse complement strand
GGGCAAAGCCACCTTCGAGCGCGCATTCCGCGACTACATCCGCCGGTGGCAGTTCAAGCACCCCCAGCCCGCGGACTTCTTCCGCACCATGTCCGACGTCTCAGGGCAGGATCTCGACTGGTTCTGGCGGGAGTGGGTCTTCACGACGGCCCGGCTCGATCAGGCCATCGATTCCGTGCGGGCGAAGGGAGACTCCAGCTACATCTACCTCTCGAACCGCGAAGCCATGGTGATGCCGGTGACCGCCGACCTGACGCACGCCGACGGCACGAAAGAGCGGGTGAGCTTGCCGATCGAGATGTGGAACCTGGCACCCAAGTTCACGCTGCGCGTGGCGTCGAAGAGTCCGCTCGTGAGCGTGGTCATCGATCCGGACGTGCTGTATCCGGATCGCGACCGCTCGAACAACAGTTGGAAGAAGTAGCTAGTGCATTCCTGACGTGGAGAACTGCTTGACGAGGTCGCCGAGGACCGCCTTGGCATCTCCGAAGAGCATCCACGTGTTGTCCTTGACGTAGAGCTCGTTGTCGATCCCGGCAAAGCCCGGATTCTTGCTTCGCTTGATGGCGAGCACGGTCCGGGCTTTGTCCGCATCGATGATCGGCATGCCGTAGATCGGCGATCCCTTCGCCGTCCGGGCGGCAGGATTCACGACGTCATTGGCGCCGACGACCAGGGCCACGTCGCACTGCGGCATCTCCGGATTGATCTCGTCCATCTCGACCAGCGCTGAATACGGCACGTTCGCTTCGGCGAGCAGGACGTTCATGTGCCCCGGCATCCGCCCGGCGACCGGGTGGATGGCGAACCGGACGATGACCCCGCGTTTGGTGAGCTGGTCGTAGAGCTCCTGCGCCTTGTGCTGGGCCTGAGCGACGGCCATGCCATACCCGGGGATGATGACGACCATCCGCGCCTGTTCGAGAATCTGCGCCGCCCCTTCCACCGACTCCTGCTTCCATTCCTTCTGCTCGCCGGCCGCCACCATCTTGGGGGCCGCCCCGAAGGCTCCGAAGAGCACGTTCGCGAAGGAGCGGTTCATCGCCTTGCACATGATGATCGAGAGAATGAGACCGCTCGAGCCGTCGAGGGCACCGGCCGTGACGAGGAGCCGGTTGTCCAGTACGAACCCCATCGCGACCGCCGAAAGGCCGGCGTAGGCGTTCAAGATGGAGATCACCGTCGGCATGTCGGCCCCGCCGATCGGGATGATGAGGAACACGCCGAACAGGAGCGCCAGCACCACGATGCCGGGGAACCACAGCGGCGCCCAGGATGCCATCGGATGCGCGACGATCATCCCGCCGAGCACGATGGCGCCGGCGAGCACCGCCAGGTTGACGACGTTCTGGCCGGGATAGGTGACCGCACGCTGCGGAATCCATTTCACTTCCTGAAGCTTGCCGGTCGCCATGAGCGAGCCGGTGAAGGTCAGGAATCCCAGAATGATTTCCGCCACCAGGGCGGTCATCCGGAACGTGGTGAAGTGCTCGGGTCCTTCCCGCAGCCAGAGATAGTATTCCGCGACCCCCACCAGCCCGGCGGCGAGTCCGCCGAACGCGTGTGAGAGCGCTGTCCGCTGCGGGACCGCGGTGAGCGGCACCAGCGAGAGGGGCACGCCGACGATGAACCCCGCCACGATGGCCAGGAGAATCCAGCCGTGGTGGATGATGTCCGGTTGGGCCCAGGCGGCGGCGATTGCGACGACCATCCCCACCACGCCCGCGTACACGCCGCGGCGCGCGGTCTTGGGATCGTTCATCCAGTGCAACGCGAGAATGAACGCGACCGTCGCGAGGATCGCGGACGCCTGCGTGAGGTGGTTCATTCCTTCTTGAACATCTTCAGCATGCGGTCCGTGATCAGGAATCCGCTCACGATGTTGGTCATCGAGGCGAACAGGGCAACGGCGCCGAGGAGCCGGATGATCCAGGGATAGTCATTGCCCGTCACCGCGAGTGAGCCGACCACCGCGATGGCCGAGATCGCGTTGGTGAGAGACATCAGGGGTGTGTGGAGCAGCCGCGAAACCCGGCGAATGACGCCCAATCCGATGAACGTCGCGAGCACGAACACGAAGGCCATCGACCAGTAGTCAGTCATCAAGCCCTAGCCTTTCCGTCGTGGGTCACACAGGTGGCTTTGGTGATTTCGTCGGTGAAATCGAGCTGCAGCTTGCCTTCCTTCGTGATATGTGCGACGAAGGTGGCGACGTTCCTCGAATACATCTGACTCGCGTGCAGGGGCACCGTGCTCGGGAGGTTGACGGGGCCGAGTATGCCGACGCCGCGGTGGTCCGTCCGGACGCCCTCCCGCGTCAGCTCGCAATTCCCGCCGGTCTCCGCGGCGAGATCGACGATGATCGCGCCCGGTCGCATCCCCTCCACGGCGGCCTTGGTCACGAGGATCGGTGCTCGCTTGCCGGGAATCGCGGCCGTCGTGACGACGATGTCCATGTCCCTCACGCTCGCGGCCAGGAAATCGAGCTCGCGCTGGTGCTGATCCGCCGAGAGCTCCTTCGCGTAGCCACCGGTCCCTTCCGCCGTGACCGCGCTTTCCATCATCAGGAACTTGGCTCCCAGGCTCTCGACCTGCTCCTTCACCGCGGGCCTGACGTCGAATGCGGAAACCACGGCGCCGAGGCGTCGCGCGGTGGCGATGGCCTGCAGGCCCGCCACGCCGGCGCCGAGCACCAGGACCTTGGCGGGGGCGAGGGTGCCGGCCGCCGTGACGAGCATCGGGAAGAGCTTGGGCGCGGCTTCGGCCGCGAGCAGGACAGCCTTGTAGCCGGCGACGGTGGCCTGTGAGGAGAGCACGTCCATCGACTGGGCGCGGGTAATGCGTGGGAGAAGCTCGAGGCTGAAGGCCGTCACCCCGGCGTCTGCGAGCCGGCGCAGAAGGTCGGGGCTGGTCGCCGCCTTGAGCATGCCGACGAGGGCGCCACCCTTGGGCAGGCGATCGAGATGAGCGTGGTCCGGAGCCTGCACCACCGCGACCAGCTCGGCACCCCATGGATCGCCGATCGTCGCACCGGCTGTCTTGAAGGCGTCATCCGGAAAGCCGGACTCCACCCCCGCCCCGCTCTCGATCACGACCCGATGGCCCGCCTTGCCCAGTCGCCCGACCGTTTCGGGCACCAGGGCCACGCGTCGCTCGCCGGGGGCGGTCTCCTTCGGGACGCCGATGTTCATGGAGGGGAAATAGAGCGCCGCTCGCGATCCTTGGCGAGCATCCGTTCCGCGAAATCGAGCCGCTCGGCCATCTCACCGAGTTCCCGTTCCATCGTGTCGACGCGTTCCACCAGCAGCTCGACCTCGCGGGACGGCATCGGCTGTTGGCCGTGCGTGGGCTCCCACGAGGAGAGCCGCAATTTGTTGGCGTCCCGGAATTCCCCGGACCCGATCAGGATGAGGTCGTAGACCCACCAGATGCCCATGCCGCCCATGGTGACCGCCATGGCCAATGCCGTCTTCCAGCGCCCGGTATAGAACCGGTGCAGGCCCACCCAGCCGCCGAAGATCGCGAGCACCAGCGCGACGCCCCGCGACTGTTCCGACATCTTCGGGCGGTGCGCGGGAAGGCGCTCGCCGTCGTCGTCCTGCGGCTCGTCGTCGTACGGAATTGGAGTTGTCATGTCGAGCTAATCTGTGCCTCAGCCTCGATCTCGACCAGCATGTCGGGATCCACGAGGGCGGTGACCGCGACCATCGTCGCCGCGGGCCTGATGGTCCCGAACACTTCACCGTGAGCACGACCCACTTCCTGCCAGTGCTTGATGTCGGTGACGAACATCCGCGTGCGAACCACGTCGTTCAGTGACCCGCCCGCCTTGATCAACGCGCGCTCGATGTTCTTGAGCACCTGTACCGTCTGCCGGTAGGCATCGCCAGGACCCACGATCTTTCCCGACTCGTCGGTCGCCGTCGTCCCCGCCACGTGGATGAAGTCTCCCACCCGGACGGCGCGCGAGTAGCCCACCTTGGGCTCCCAGGGAGTCCCTGAAGAGATGTTCTGACGCTTCATGCTCCTCCTCTCACACAATCTTGCCGGCTAAGTCAACAAGTGTCTCAGCGCCGGCTCCAGCGTCGGGTGCGCAAACCGGAATCCCGTCTTCTCCAACGCTTCAGGCACCGCGTGCACACCGGTGAGGATCGCGCCATCGGCGGCTTCGCCGAAGAGCAGTTTCAAGGCCATCGTCGGGACCGGCATGGCCGACGGGCGTCCGAGCACCAGTCCGAGCGTCTTGGCGAACTCCGCATTGGGCACCGCTCCAGGTGCTACGACGTTCACCGGACCCCGGAGGCCGTCGGCCGTCAGAGCGTGCCGGATCGCGCCGACCACGTCGTGCAGCACCACCCAACTCCACCACTGTTTGCCGCTTCCCAGCGGTCCGCCGATACCGGCGCGGAATGGCGGCAATGCCTGCTTCAGCACGCCACCCGCGGGAGAGAGCACCAGACCCAACCGGGGATGAACGACCCGCACGCCGGCGCGCGCGGCAGGAGCGGCGGCGGCCTCCCAGGCCAGGCAGACGTCCGCCAGGAAGTCACGTCCTGCCGAAGCGGATTCGGTGATCACTTCGTCACCACGATCACCGTAGTACCCGGTCGCGGACGTCGAGATGAAGACGCCGGGACGCGCCTCCAGTGAAGCCATCGTTTCCGCCAGTAGGGTGGTGCACCGGACTCGGCTCTCGCGGATCTCCTTCTTCTTTTCAGCATTCCAGCGGGTGGCGATGGTCGAGCCGGAAAGATTGATGCAGGCGTCGACATTGCGGAATGCGGCCCGATCGAGCTCGCCAGACTCGGGATTCCAGAACGGGGTCTCCGGACCAGCGGCGTCCCGGTGGCGCGTGAGCACGCGAATCCGGTGGCCGTCCGCCCGCAGGCCAGCCACCAGCGCGGTGCCGATGAACCCCGATCCTCCCGATACCAGAATGTTCATCGGCCGGTGGTCTTGGCCGTCCGGGCCGTGGCGATGGCGATGACGCGGGCCTCGTCGGTGTGTACCACGGCGAGCGCCACTCGACCGCCATGGAACGTCCCCTCGACGCCGCCCACGAGCTTCCGATTCTTCGTCGGGTTCACGCGAATGCCGAGGTGGGCCAGGCGCTTCAGGGAACGGGCGCGAAGAGACGCGGCGTTCTCCCCCACGCCCGCGGTAAACGCCACAACGTCGACGCCACCCATCACGGCCGCCATCGCGCCAATGGTCTTTCCGATCCGGTAGCAGTAGAGATCGAGCGCGAGCTTCGCGCGTTCATCGCCGTCCGATTCCGCCTTGAGCAGGTCCCGTACGTCACTGGAAAGACCACTCACACCCCTGAGGCCGCTCTGCTGGTTCAACAGAGCAAGCGCATCTCCCACACTCATCTCTTCCCGGCCCACGAGATGTCCGATCACGGCTGGGTCGATGTCCCCCGACCGGGTGCCCATCATCAGGCCCTCGAGGGGCGTGAGGCCCATCGTGGTATCCACCGACTCCCCGTTCAGAATGGCGCACGCGCTCGCGCCGTTGCCGAGGTGCAGGGACACCACGCGCGCCGGGAGCTTCCGTTTCAGCACGCGTGGCAAGTGATGCCGGATGTATCCATGGCTCGTCCCGTGAAAGCCGTATCGCCTGATGCGATGGTGCCGATATAGCTGATACGGAATCGCGTAGAGGTGCGCTACCGGGGGCAACGTCGAGTGAAACGCCGTGTCGAACACCGCGACATGCGGCGCCGACGGGAACGCGGACTTTGCGGCCTCGATGCCGAGGAGGTTGTAGGGATTGTGGAGTGGTGCCAGGTCCGATGCTCGGCCGATTTCGGTGATCACCGCCGGGGTGATGACCACGGGCTCGGTGAACTTGTCCCCGCCATGGACCACGCGGTGACCCACCGCGACGATGTCGTCGCGTTGGACCCCCTCGCGCTCGAGTCGGCCCAGGAGGGCGGTGAGCGCTTCGGTGTGGTCTTTGGCGGCGAGTGGTTCGGTACGGGTCGCCGCGCCCGCGCGCTCGATCCGCAGCAACGCTTCCCCCGCCCCAATGCGCTCGACCATCGCGGTCAGGACCGCCTCCTTCGAGGCCTTCTGAAAGAGGGCCACTCGGAGGCTCGACGAACCGGCATTGATGACCAAGATGCGCTGAGACATGGGCTTATAACCTACCCTTGACGGGATGATCTTATTGTCACACTGTATTGGGACACCAATACAGTGACCAATACGCGTGTTTGAGCAGATCGACCCCCGAAGTGCCACCCCCCTCTACGCCCAAATCGCCGGGCGCCTCCGCGTCGCGGTGGCTGCCGGCGAGCTGCGCCCCGGGGAGCCACTTCCGTCGGTCCGTCAGCTCGCGTCGAAGCTGCGGGTCAATCCCGCGACGGTGGTCCAGGCGTACCGGGACCTCGAAACGGAGGGGTTCGTGGAGATGCGGCAGGGCGCGGGGACGTTCGTCAAGGAAGTCGTTCCCGAGCGCAAAGCCACCGAGCGGAGCAAACAGGCGATCGACCTCGTGCGACAGATGATCGCCGAGGCAGGCCGCCTGGGGTTGACCGCGCGGGAGCTCCAGCAGGCGATCGAACAGGAACTGGAAGCGAGGATCGGATGAGTAACGCCGTCGAAGTCCGGGACATTCTCTACCGCGCGGGGAAGGCCTTCGAGATCCGCGACCTCTCCCTGAACGTGCCGACCGGATCGGTCTACGGGTTCCTGGGGCCCAACGGCTCGGGGAAGACCACCTCGATCCGGCTCCTCCTCGGCCTCCTCCGGCCCGCCCGCGGGCGCATCACCGTCCTCGGCGGCGACGTGCCGAAGGACGCGCCCCGGGTGCTGGCCCGGACCGGGTACGTCCCCGAGAGCCCGCATCTGTATCCCATGCTTACGGTGGAGCAGTTGATTCGCGTCCACGCGTCGTTCTATCCGCAGTGGGATGGCGCGTGGAGTCGTGAGCTGCAACGGACCTTCCGACTCGACGGCGGCACCCGGTTCAGCTCCCTCTCCAAAGGCGAGAAGGGCAAGCTGATGATGCTCCTCGCGCTCGCGCAGCGTCCGGAGCTCCTGGTGCTCGACGAGCCGACCGACGGGCTCGATCCCGTGGTGCGTCGCGACGTGCTGTCCGCTCTGCTGGACTACGTGTCCCAGAAGAACGCGACGGTCTTCATCTCCAGCCATCTGATCCACGAGCTGGAGCGAATCTGCGATTGGGTGGGCGTCATGGATCGCGGCCACCTCGTGGCCGAGCTGCCGATGCAGAGCTTCAAGAGTGGCATCAAGCGCCTCCGTGTCAGCAATCCCCCACCCCGACTCGGCGACACGCCTTTCGTGATTCTCTCTCGCGAGCCCGGCACCGGTTCGGCCGAGACCTGGGTGGTGCGTGGGTGGCAGCCGCCGATGACGCAGTACTTCGAAGGGGTGGGCGCGGGACTCAAGGAAGT
>DATNDQ010000180.1:0-4240 GCA_035553475.1 Gemmatimonadales bacterium | reverse complement strand
GCGGAGCTGGCGAGTGGAAGAAAGGGAGACTGGCTCGACGGGCCCGTACCGTAGACCGCCTGGTTGAGTGCGTTCCGGAGGGCCACTCCCTGGTTGTACAGGGCCAACGCTTCGGAGCAGCGAGGGACGCAGGTCCCGCCCTGGATCTGGTTGTTGAGCGCGGTGAGGGCGGTGTTGAAGTTCGCGAAGAAGGTGGTGAACGCCGTGCTCCCCAACAGGAGGGGATTGAGTCCCAGGTTGCCGTGCGCCGAGTCGACGTTCAGCGTCTCCCGGACGTCCACCCGGACCAGCGGGACCATCACGCCGATCGAGAGCCGGTCGGTGAGTCCGACCTCGGCGGCGAGGGGAATCACTCGTCGTTCCGAGCGGATATCGAGCAGGGTACGGCCGAGGCTGGCGGAGAAGGCATTGATCCCGCTCGCCGTCTGAATCGCCGACTGCATCCCGGAGAGGAGCGGGACGCGCGCCGCGGCGAGGGAATCCGAGGTCAGGAACCCGCCGACCGGCTGTCGTCCCTGCGGTCCGAAGGCGGCCTCCCAGGTCTCGATCACGGGCATGAACGAGAGACGGACCTTGCCCTTCTTGGGCGTGTCCGTGCGGTCCGCCACCTGCGCCGAGAGGGCGCCGGGGAGGACCAGGGCGAGGGCGAGAACGGCGAGGGTCTTTGTCATGAGACAGAACGGCACCCGGCGGTGGCCGGGTGCCGTTCCGAGTACCCCAATCTACTCAGGCCGTTTCGCTCAGGGGATGGTCGTGAGCGCCGTGCCGTATTTCGCGTTGATGACGGTGATCAGCGTGTTTGCCACGAGCTTGTGGGTCGCCGCGCTCGGGTGCACGCCGTCGAATGAGAACGCCGTTCCGAAGGGCGCCGTCGTGGCCCGCGGATCGGGGGGTGCGTGCGGGAAGAAGGCGACCTGGGTCGTGTCGGCCTTCAACTGCGCGAGCGCGACGTTCGGGTCGAAATAGGCGTAGCCCCGGGCCGCCGCCTGCGAGCTGATATAGGCGTTGAAGGCCAGCACCGAGTTGTGAAGCTTCAGGAACTCGGGCTTGGTGATGACGAGGTCGTCGGTTCCGCAATTCAACACGAACGGACCGCCCGCCGGCGCCGCCTGCGCCGCGGCGATGAGCCCCAGTCCATAGAAGAACGGCACGAGAGACGAGTCGCCGACGCCGCCCAGGGCGGACGGGGCGCAGCTCGCGTCCACCTGGAAGCTCGGCAGGGCCGCGAGCTTGGTCGCCTTCAGCTGGAAGTACACAGCGCCGAGTGAGGCGTAAGGAATCTGGGTGACATCCGCCACACCGATCAGCACGCCGCCCTTCACCGACCCGATCGCATCGATCGAATCGAGCATCGCCTTGTACTCGGCCCGGAACGTCGCCGTATCCGTGACCTCGAGCGAATCGCCCGGATGGGTCTGATCGGTCGCCGCGCCCAGGACGTCGTTGTTGCCGATCCACACCGTGATGAAGGTCGGCTGGACCTTCCGCATCATGCCGATCTGGGTCAGGCCACCCAGGAACAGCTGGGTGAGCAGGTTCGAATTCGACCCCGCCACGAGATTGTTGGTGGGGGACGATGCGGTCGCGCCCGGCACCGCCACGTCGCTGATATACGGCGGGGGCGGAGTCTGGCCTTCCCGGAGCAGGCACGTCTGCGACGTCCCGCCGCCGAGCCGGGTCTGGGTAAAGACGTTGGTATAGGGCGGCGCACATCCCGGCTTGTTCAAGAGCGGCTGATAGAACGGCGTATGCATCTGCCGCGCGAGAAGCACCGGGTACGCCTGGCGCTGCGTGCTGTCGTTGATGCCGTTGGACTGGAATCCCGCGGTGATCGAATTCCCCATGGAGACGTAGCGCGTGAAGAGGGGGCTCACCGGGTCTTCGGTCGTGTTGTGAAAGAGCTGGTCGTTGTTGCAGGCTGCCGCTGCGCCGAGGAGGATCCCGAGCGCCGCCAGGTACCGCATGGTGGTCTTGGTCATTGGGGTCTCTCGCTCAGAAGGTGTAGGAGAGGCCGGCGCCGAGGAGCACGGCCTTGAACGTGTAGAGGCCGGTGTTCAAGGTGCCGACTTCGGACACGCGCCCGCGGCGATCGTTTTGCAGGAGGTACATGAAGCTGGCGTCGCCGTGCAGCCCGCTGGTCAGTTGATACCCCAGGCCGAGGATGAACGAGTTGCGCGAGCCCTCGGGCAGGCGGGGCGTCACGGTCTGATCGGGGGCCGCGGCCGTGTTGAACACGTACCCGCCACGGAACGTCAGTTTGGGCGAGTACGCGTACTCGGTGCCAAGGCGGACACCATACGAATCCCGGTACCCCTCGTAGTCGCTCAGCGGGGGCGTGCCGGCGTTGGCGAAATTGACCGTGAGCTGATTGAACCAGCCCCAAACGACCGTCTGAAGGTCACCTGACAGGTGCCATTTGTCGTTGAACTTGTAGTCGAACCCGATGCTGCCCTGATCGGGGAGGGTGACGTCGGTCGTCGCGGCGCTGCCGGACAGCGGACCGCCGGACGCGAATTCGGAGGGAAGCACGGCGTCCAGCGGGAGGGGGCTGTTGATCAGGGGCGGAGCATAGAGCACCAGTCCCGTGTTGATCTCCTGGAAGCTGGCATTTCCCGAGAAGTGAATCGTCTTCCGCGTCAGGAAGTGTCCGCCGAGGGTCAGCTGATCGTTCACCTTGAAGATCACGCCGCCGTTGAACGCGATGCCGTTCCCGCTCGCGGACAGGTCCGCATTCGCGAAGTCCGTGTTCGCCGGGATGCCCACCTGGGCGAACGTGAGGCCGGAGGGCAGTCCCGCGGGTCCGGTGATGGCCGCCGGCACCAATTGCTGAGAAAGGTCAAGGTGCTGATGCAGCGCCACCGACGCGTGAACGTACGCCACGCCGAGGCCGAACGAGAGGCGCGGCGTGACCTGGTACGAGATGGTCGGTTGGATGTAGTAGGACTTCACCTCGGTGTCGTATCCGGCAAAGCGCCCGGCGAAGGACAGGGGCCACTTGGTGCCGAGGCCGTACGGCACGTAGAAGCCGAGGCCGAGCCCGATCTTCTCGTTCAACCGGTGGGTCAGGAAGAAGTTCGGCACCACGAAGGTCTGGCTGGTCATGGCGGTGTGCTGCAGGAACACGTCGTCGGTGAAGCCGCCCGAGGGGCTGATCGTCGTCAGTCCGGCACTGAAGTGCGTTCCGGAAAGTGACGACAGACCGGCGGGGTTGAAGAAGACCGCCGAGCCATCCCCGCAGGGGTTGGCGGCGACCGCACCGCCCCGAGCCATCGTACAGGTCGACAGCTCGTACACGCCAAATCCCTGCGCGCCGAGCGCCGCGGGGATGAGTCCGACGGCGAGCACCAACGCAGTCCCTCGCATACGTAGTGTCTCCGGCTGCTGGTGGGGAGATGGTGAAACAGGCTGGAAGAAACTAGGATTGGCCTCAACCCTTGTCAAACCAAATGACGCACGACGCGATAGCGCTCTTCCGCGCGACGTTCGGCGCGGCGCCGTCCATCGGTGGATCGGCGCCGGGCCGGGTCAACCTCATCGGCGAGCACACCGACTACAACGGGGGGCCGGTGCTCCCGATGGCCATCGCGCGGCGAACGGTCGTCATGGCCGGTCCCGGCGACCCCGGTGTGATCGAGGTGATCTCGGCGCGGGACGGCGAGCGGCGGCGAGTGGAGTTTCTCCGTGAACCGGGGGAAGGCACTACCGGCTTCGTGGTAGGAGTCGCCCGGTCACTCGATCGGCTGGGGATCGCGCTCCCGAACGGAGCCCGGCTCGCCATTGCGTCGGACGTGCCGGTCGGGGCGGGGTTGGCGAGCTCTGCGGCGCTGACGGTCTCCACCGCCTGTGCGCTGGCCGCGCTCGCGGGGCAGAAGCTCCCCGGGAAGGTGGCGGCCGTCGTGGGGTACCAGGCCGAACACGATCACGTCGGCGTGCGATGCGGGACCATGGACCAGACGATCGCGGCTCTGGGACGGAAGGGGCACGCGCTGCTGCTCGAGTGCGCGACCGGTGCCACGAAGCAGATCCCGTTCCGGGGGACGCTGTTGCTGGTAGATACCGGCGTACGTCACGATCTTGCCCACAGCGCGTTCAATACCCGTCGTGCCGAGTGCGAGGCGGCAGTTGCGGCGCTCCGGGAGGTACATCCGGGGTTACGCTGGCTCGCGATGTGGCCAGCAGAGGAGATCCCGCGGCTGGCGCGACTTCTCCCATCGCCGTTGCGCGCGCGGGCCCAGCACGT
>DATNDQ010000179.1:0-4010 GCA_035553475.1 Gemmatimonadales bacterium | reverse complement strand
CTGTCCGGACTGGGCCGGGTCCCCGGTGCCGCACCGGGCCACAAGGCGACCTGGCGGTGTCCCGGTGCCGGCTGCCACCCCTGAGCGGCGGCCCCCGCTGCAAACGCGAGCATGATCCAGAGAAGAGGCGACCCCCTCACCGGCGCGCCCGGGTCATGACGAACCGGCCCTGGGCCACGATGCCGGCAGGTGACTTCTGGCGCCATGTGCCCCGTATCGAATCACCACGCACCACGCCGACGATCCACAATCCGCAATTGAATCCCTGCCGCAGGTCCACCCGCACCGAGTCTCTCCGCATCGGCACCAGCCGGGCCGTGCCGCCGGTCGAGATGCAGGGATCGGGTCGCGTGAGCCCGCCCATGGAGAGGCTGTATGGTCCCATCATGGCGTGGTGCCCATGGTCTACACTGTCCGCGAGCGTCAGCGTAGCCACACCGCGCTTCGCTTGCGTCGCCGGCGTCGCGGGGTAGGTACGGAACTGGAGAACCCAATCACCCGCGAGCCGCGTGAGGTTCGCGGAGGATGCGGGCGCGACGGCGATCAACGCAGTCAGCAGGAAGGGCCGAATGATCACGTCTTCATCATACGACGCGAATCCCCTCGTTCCCAGTCCGCGATGGGTCCGGCAGCAACACGAAAAAGAGGATGGGCAGCAGGCCGCGAGCCGGTGCTTTCCCGGTAGGCCGACGGAGCGCGGGAACGGAGTTTCCGCCGCAGGTGAGTCCATTCGAAGGCGAGTTGCCCTCGCGTCACCCGGATCCGCCGGGTAGTCCGGGGCCCGCGGAGTTTCCGACCGTCGAACTCATAGCCCCGACGGCAGGCCTCGGCGTACACGGCGGCGAGGTAGGTGTTGATGGCAGCCACCGGAGACTCATGAGCGCGGAAGCGGTCGAGTTGAGGGTGGTTCCGGTAACCGCGCGTGCGGTGCTGGAGGACGGCCCTGGCGAGCAAGGCTTCACGCCAGAGCGCCACCAGTCCCTTCGAGTCCAGGTGCCGCGGGTGGAAGGACCAGAGCCTCACGCCACGCGGCGCCTGATCAGGACATGCGCGGCGCGTTCCCCCATGGTCATTCCCGTACACTCGTACCCGAGGGCGCGGAGATCGAGTCCGGCCAGGAGGGGCTCGCCTTTCCCGAGGACGACGGGGCGCACCGCGAGATGCAGGTCGTCAACGAGTCCGGCGGCGAGGTATTGCCGGATGGTCGCCGCGCCGCCACCGAGGCGCACGTCCTTCCCGCCCGCGGACGACTTGGCCTGCTCGAGCGCGGACCGGATGCCATCGGTGACGAAGTGGAACACGGTGCCGCCCTTCATTACCAGGGAGGGCCGAGCGTGGTGCGTGAGGACGTACGTCGGGTGATGATAGGGCGGTTCTTCCCCCCACCACCCGCGCCAGCTGTCGTCGGGCCATGGTCCCCGAACCGGGCCGAACATGTTCCGGCCCAGAATGTGTGCACCGATGTTCTCGAATCCCTTCGCCGCGAAATCGTTGTCGATGCCCTCTTCGCCGCCCTCTCCGCCCTGCATCTCCCGCCACACCCGGGTGGGAAAGAACCACTGCATGAGTTCCGGTCCCGTGGTGCCTAAAGGGTGCTTGAGGCTCTGGTCAGGGCCGGCGCCGAAGCCGTCGATGGACATCCCGAACGACAACACGCGTAGGCGACTAGTCGAAGTCGGCATAGACGCTCGGCTGCCCGCGGAGGAGCAGCAATAAGTGGGCGATCAGTTCGGCAGCGATGAAGAAGGCACCGCCTATCCACCAGGGCCATGATGGCGGTCCGTGACGAGTCAGGAGCCACCGCGTGCCCAGCACTCCAGCATACAGCGCGGTGCCCCCGACGAACCATGCCGCGAGACGGGCCCACACCCGGAACTTGGGAGTCGGAATCATCGGCGCGAGCACGTTCCAGCAGAAGAGGTCCACGAAGTGACCGCCGAGGGTGAACCAGAGCGCCAGCAGCGTGGTGATGGGGACCAGCCAGGGCCGGCGTTGGACCAGCCCGACTCCGATCCCGATGGCCAGGGCGAGGCCAACAGTGCGACGAAGAGTGATCGACCAAGGCTCGGAATATTTCATGAGTGGGTCGAAGATAACTGCGGGGCGCCTGCGGCGCCGACTTGCGTGGCCGGAGCAGCGGGGTCCTTCGCTCCGCTCAGGCTAGGCCCTTGCAGGCATCGCAAGGCCGAGTTTCGTGACGGGAGCAGCGGGGTCCTTCGCTCCGCGCGCTATCGCGCGCTCCGCTCAGGATGACAAGCGCGTTTTTTCGGGTAGGGAAAAGAAAAAATGATGACGGTCCGGGCATCCGGATGGCGCACCCTGAAGCATGCGCAACTATTGCGTCTACATCATGGCAAACCGAGCCCGCGTGCTGTACGTCGGCGTGACGAACGACCTCGCGCGACGCGTGGGGGAGCACAAGCGGGGCCTGGTGCGTGGGTTTACATCACGGTTTCACGTCACACGGCTAGTCCACTTCGAGGAGTTTGTCGACATTCGCGACGCCATTGCGCGAGAGAAGGAACTGAAGGGATGGCGTCGGTCACGAAAGATCGAGCTCATCGAACAACAGAATCTTGAATGGCAGGACCTCGCGGAGCGTTGGTTTCGGATCCAGAGTCCCTCACGATAGAGGGGTTCCTTCCCTCTCCTTTTCAAAACACCCGAGGGCGCGTGTCATCCTGAGCGCCGCAGGCGCGAAGGACCCCGCCAATTTGGGCGCAGGAGCTCTGCCGACATTAGGGCGTGAGGGGGACGACGAGATCGGCCAACAGTCGGTGTAAAGAGGTCGGCATCCGCCATCTCGTGGCTCCTTCTCGGTCGTGAAGAGCTCCTGTGCGCCACCTCACACTCGCCGCGGTCAGACGACGGGAGGATGGTGGAAAAAGGCCCATGCACGACACCAACCCCATTCGTTTCTTGCGGTTGCGACCCTAAGTGATGCCCAACACGGTCCCCAGGCCGTCCGTCAGCGAGCGTCAATCGCGCCCTGTTCAACCCTTTCTGGAGGATGAGATGCGCGTCCCGTTGCTGGCGCTCGGGCTGCTGTCCACGTTTTTTGTGAGAGCGGCTGCTCAGAGCCAAGCGGCCGTGAAGGACTCGACGCAGTGCGTAGTCGCAGACGAGCACCGGTCGCCCAGGTCGTTCAATCACGATCAGGACTCTGATCACAATCGGGCGTCTGACCACGATGGCGACTTCGATCGCGATCGGAGATCTGATCACGATCGGAGGGGTGATCGCCACGACGGGCGCCGGGGGTGCTCACCGGTGACGCCGCCGCAGCCCCCGCCCCCTCCACCGCCCCCCCCGCCCCCGACGAATACCGGGACGATCACGGGGAGCGTGCACGACGCCAGCACTGGTCTTGGGCTGTCGGGCTGGGTGGTAATGGCCATCGGCCCGACCACCGTAACCGCCACGACGGACGCCAACGGGAACTACGTGCTGAACGTGCCGGCCGCGACCTACATCGTGTGCGAGCAAGTGCAAGCCGGGTGGCAGCAGGTGTACCCGATGTTCCCGGAACCTTGCCCGACGGGGTTCGGCTACAATCAGCCCGTGGACGCCAACCTGACGTCCCCCTTCGTCAACTTCCAGAACCAGGCGCTCTAGCGCCCGCCCGTTCTTCGGATAGGGTGGCGAACAAAGCCCCACGCGGATGCCGCGTGGGGCTTTGTGTTGGCGCCAGGCTCTCTTTAGTCAATGATCTCGGCACCCTGCCCCTTGAGCCGCTCCAATCCTTCCTTCATCGCCTTGAGGGCTTCAGGTGAGTGCCCCTTCCAGTCTTTGACCTCCCCCGTCACCCGCAGTGGGGCGCGAGAGCGGAAGGACTTCGTCGGGTTCCCCCGAAACTTCTTGTCCGTCAGGTTGGGATCGTCCTCAATCGGACCTGTGGGTTCGACGACGTAGATCCGTCCGGGCGCGTCCCCGCTGGCCAGCTCCGCGCCCCACGTAGCCGCATCCAGCGTCCGGGCGAAATAAACCCAGGCATGGGTCCGCGTCCGATC
>DATNDQ010000178.1:0-12482 GCA_035553475.1 Gemmatimonadales bacterium | reverse complement strand
CCGAACAAGAGATGCACGATCGCGCGGCCATCGGGCGACCACTCAGCCCGGGATTCCTGCCGGGGGGACGCGACGACCCGCTGTTCCGGGCCGCCGCCCAGCGGAAGGACGTAGACGTCGCGCGATCCCGAGCGCCAGGAGTGGAAGGCCAGCTCCCGCCCGTCCGGGGAAATGGCCGGTGAGAAGTCGTCCACCGAGTCGAACGAGAGCTGCTCCGGATCCCCGCCCGAGAAGAACGGGAGTTCCGGCAGCGGCGGCCGCTGGCGATACAGCTCGGAGTGACCGCTCACGTCGGAGTCGAAGTAGACCCAGGCGCCGTCCCGCGACACGCTGATCCC
This sequence comes from Gemmatimonadales bacterium, assembly GCA_035553475.1. Lineage (GTDB taxonomy): Bacteria > Gemmatimonadota > Gemmatimonadetes > Gemmatimonadales > GWC2-71-9 > 40CM-2-70-7. The sequence goes on along the minus strand of DATNDQ010000178.1, from coordinate 12,144 downwards.
CTCGACCACCTGCGCTCCCGAGGTCAGGGCCCGCGCATCGGCCTGCGTGGCGCGGCCCGGGGGGAACGGCAGCGACCAGATGTTGGCCGTGGCCGTCAGCACGTCATAGGCGAACCGGGTGCCGTCCTTGGACACCGCAATGCCGTGCGCGGCCAGGCCCGTGGTGACCCGGATCGGTGAGCCGGACGCGCTGCCGTCGCGCCCGATGGCCAGCGCGAACACGTCTTCAGGGCCGAGACGGTTGGAGACGAAGTACAGCCAGCGTCCGTCGCCCGACCACACGGGACTCTGATTGATCGAGGTACTGTCCGTCACGGTGGTCACCCGCCCGTCCGCCACCTGCACCACCACGATCCGGCTGGGCGACAGATTGCCGAGGAAGTGTCCCACGCGGGAGTACCAGGAATTGCCGGACGCGCAGGCGATGGCCCGCCCGCTGGGTGCCCACTGACAAAGTGAGGCCTCGGCGACCCGCGCCAGGGGGCGCGCGGTTCCCGACGGCGGCCGGAGGTAGAGCGAATCGCCCACGGCGTAGGCGATGGTCGAGCCATCCGGTCCCCAGACGGCCGAGCTGACCGGTCCCGCCGCCGGCGCCGGAAGCTCAGGCCGCGGTGCGCCGCCCGATGATGGGGCGCTGAACACGCCTCCCTGCGCCAGGAACAGGATGCGTGACCCGTCGGGAGACCACTGCGGATTGGTCTGGGCTCCGGAGTCGTCCTGGCTGAGCGGGATCGCGCGCCCTCCGCTCACCTGCCGCACGTAGATCCGGACGATCTCGGATCCCCCCTGCGCGAACGCCACGTAGCGTCCATCAGGGGACAGAGCGGGCTCGATCTCGAGCCCCGGCTCCCACGTCACCTTGTGGGCACCGCCGAACGCCAGCGGCGCCGACGCCCCGCGCCCGCGCGATCCGGCGACGAAGCCCACCACCCCCAGGACGACGGCGCCGACGCCCCACAGCACTCCGGCAGGGACGGCCCGACGGGTCGTGGACGTCGGCCGCCGCGCGCGGGTCGCGCGCACCGGGCCCTCACCAGCCAGCGCCCGGGCGAACTCTCCGGGGGTCGCAAACCGGTCTGCCGGGATCTTCTCGAGGGCGGTGAGCACCGCCTGCTCGACGGTCTCAGGTACGGTCCGGCGCTGGGCGATCAGACCCCGCGGTTCTTCGGTCATCACCTTGGCCACGATGGCCTGCGCCGTGGGGCCGGTGAACGGGGGCTCTCCGACCAGCATCTCGTACGTCACCACGCCGAGCGCATAGACGTCCGCGCGCCCGTCCACGCGGTGGTCCCCCATCGCCTGTTCCGGCGCCATGTACTGGGGCGTGCCGAGACTGGTACCGGTCTGCGTCATCCGCTCGCCGCCGGCCTCGGCCACCGCCAGCGCAATCCCGAAGTCCGAGACCAGGGCGTGATCGTCACGCAGCAGGATATTCTCGGGCTTGATGTCCCGGTGGATCACGCCGTGGCGGTGTGCGTATTCGAGCGCGTCAGCCACTTCGGTCGCGATCCGCACCGCGTCCGCCACGGGCAGTTGAGTCTCGCGCGTGAGGCGGGTCCGCAGGGTCTCCCCTTCCACGTGGGGCATGACGTAGTAAAGCAGTCCATCGGCCCCACCCGAGTCGAAGAGCGGCAGGATGTGGGGATGCTGCAGGCCGGCTGTGAGCTCGATCTCTTTGTGAAACCGCTCGGGGCCCAGGACAGCGGAGAGGTCCGCGTGGAGGACCTTGATGGCCACGCGGCGATGGTGCTTGAGATCCTGGGCGAGATAGACCGTCGCCATACCCCCGGCGCCCAGCTCCCGCTCGATACGGTAGCGGTCTGACAGCGCCTGGGTGAGCCGGTCGATATTACTCATGGCGGGCCGAGCGCCTGCGAACCTCGTCGGTCCAGTTGAGGACGTAGATCAAGGTGTTCAGAGGCGCTTGCCGGGCGATCACGAAGTGGGCCCCATCGGGCGACACATCCCAATTCGCGTGGGGTGAAGCCGGATCGAAGTCGGCCGCGTCGAAGAGCACCGTACGCGCACGCACCGCAGGGGTCGCTCCAGGCTCGATCATGGCGGCAATCAACGTCGGATTGCCGTCCACCTGCCCGATATAGTAGAGGGCACGCCCATCGGGCGCCCATCTGGGCTCCCGGCCCCCGAGGCTCGACACCAGGACCTTCGACCCCCCGGGGAACGGGCGCACGTACACCTCTTCCCGCCCGGTCTCGTCGCTCGCGTAGGCCAGGAGCCGGCCGTCGCGGGACAGCGTCGCCGCCTCCTGCGTGAACAGGCTCGAGAGCAAAGGCTCGAATTTGGTGCCGGGGGGTGGAGCCCGGGACACGTTGAAGGCGCCGTTCTTGCCCAGTGCCACACCGAGCACCGATCCATCCCGCTCGTACTCGAGTGCCTGCACGGCGTCGGGACCCGTATACACCGAGTCCGGAGTGCCGCTGCCGTCGCTCCGGCGTCGCCACAGCCCGGCATTGTGCTGATACACGACCCAGCGCCCGTCCGCAGTCCACACGCCGTCGTGTCCGTCTTGCTCGAAGGAGAGCCGGGACAACGTGTGTTGGCGCAAGTCGAAACTCCACATGTCCCGGCTCCCGTTCTCCATCAGATCCATCGCGATCCGGCTGCCGTTGGGGGAGAAGCGGGGGTTGTGAAACCGGTGTCCCTCGCCGAGGACCTGCCGGTGCCCGGCGTGGTCGAGAAGTACGAGGGACAGAGGCTCGTCCATCAGATACAGCAGCGAGCCCGACAGGGAGACCGCGACCTGCCCCCCACCCCCGAACTCCTGCTGGACGTGGTCCGCGACGGTCACTGGCGCACCGCCAACCTTCAGCGTGCCGACGTCGAAGGACGCTCCCTGCAACGATCCGCCGGGAAGGCTCCACAGGAGGCATCCGTCCGCGTACCAGGCGGCGTTGACCATCAGGTCCAGGACCTTGGTCCGGTGTCCATTGCGACTGTCGATCGCGACGATGGGGCCGGTGATGTTGAAGCCCCCGGCCGGCACCACCAGAACAGTGCGGCGGTCTGGAAGCACGTCCGCGAGAAACAGGTTCTGTTCGTGCGCCCTGGGGTCCGGCTCGGCAATGACCCGGCTGTGGCCGTCCAGAGTCACGCTCACGATGCCACCAAGATTGTCGGACATCAGGAGGTGGTCGTCGTCGAGCCAGTTCACCGTACTGAGCGCCTGCGCCTGACTGTTGGGCACCAGATTGGGCGAGCCGCCCGAGAACGGGAGGGTCAGCACGTACGCGCCTCCCGGTCCCAGGTACGCGAGCCGCTTTCCGTCCGGTGAAAACACGGGGCTCACGGCACCTTGCGTGCCCGGGATGGGGCGGGCGTCCAGCTGGTCGAGTCCACGCACATACAACTGTGCCTCGGCCCCCGGCGCTCCCCGCGATCCAAACACCACCGTCCGCCCGTCCGACGACAGGGCAAGTTCGTTGGCCGACGCGCTGGTGACGCCTCCCTGTGCCTCGACGGGGATGGCAAATCGGGCCACGAGATGGTCCGAATCACCGGGCCTCACGGTCCACCGGCCAACCACGACGGCCAGGACCGCCAGCACTCCGACTCCCGCCCACACCCGCCAATCACGGCGGGCCGCTCCCCCGCCGAGGCCCTTCGCCTGAATCCCACCTCCGCTGGCGCTCCACGTGAACTGGGGGTCAGCCAGAGCGCGTGCGAACTCCGACGCCGTCTCGAACCGGTCGGCGGGAAGACGTTCGACCGCCTTCGCCACCGCGCTCGAGACATTCGGCGGCACCGACTTCCGCACCGAGGTCACGAGGGGCGCGTCCTCGGTCACGATCTTCATGATGATCTGCTGCGCCGAGGCACCAACGTGGGGTGGGTTCCCGGTCAGCATTTCGTAGAGCACGCACCCCAGCGAATAGATGTCCGAACGGTTGGTCAGGTCCTTCTCGGCGGTCGCCTGCTCGGGGCTCATGTAGTGCGGCGTGCCGAGCGAGAGGCCAGTCTCAGTCATCCGCCCACCCGCGGCGGCCGAGAGCGCCAGCGCGATCCCGAAGTCGGCGACCATGGGCCGGCCGTCGTGGAGGAGGATGTTTTCGGGCTTGATATCCCGGTGGATCACACCGTGGCGGTGGGCATAATCCAGTGCGTCTGCGACTTCGGTGGTAATGCGCACGGCGTCCGCAATGTCGAGCTGCGTCTCCCGATCCAGCTTATTCCGGAGGGTTTCCCCCTCGACGTACGGCATGACGTAATAGAGGAAGCCGTCGGCAGTGCCGGAATCGAAGAGCGGCAGGATGTGGGGATGCTGGAGACTGGCCGTGGTCTTGATCTCGACCACGAACCGGTCGGCGCCGAGGACCGCGGCGAGCTCGGGCTTGAGGACCTTGAGCGCCACGCGGCGCTCGTGCTTGATGTCCTGGGCGAGATAAACGGTGGCCATGCCGCCCACACCGAGCTCCCGCTCGATGCGGTAGCGGTCGGCGAGCGCCGCGGCGAGACGATCCAGACTGGTCATCAATGCCCCTTCATCTTCCGCCGCACTTCGTCGACCCAGTTCTCGACCACGATCAATGGCGATTGTTGGGCCTCTCGACTCCCCATGGCCCGCGTCATGATGAACCGCCCGTCGGGCGCGACGTCCCAGGGCGTGTAGTACCGGGACGACGTGGCGACCAAAGCCGCCGACACCGAGGCCGCGAGGGTATGCGGCAGACGGAACAGCTCACGCGTGGCGCCGAACGAGATCGTCGCGCCCGAAGTGACCGGAACGGAGACCATCGCCGTGTCCGCAGTTCGGACATAGAAGAGCTCTTTGCCGTTCTTGGCCCAGAGGGCCCCGGTCCCGCCCTCGGTCGAGACCTGCCACTTCCCCGCATTCGTGTTGGGGAAGGGCCGGACGAACACCTCGAGGCGCCCCGTTTCGTCGGATTGATAGGCCAGCCAATGACCGTCCGGCGAGATCGCGAACGCCATTTCGTCGTACGGCGTCGCCACGAGGGGGACGAACGCCGTGTCCCCGCCGAGCTTCACGCCATAGATGTCCCGTCCCCCCGATACCGGCCCTACGGCGCCCCGTCGCACCACGAGCCAGTGCCGGTCTGGGGAAACGGCGCCTTCATCGAACCCACCGTGGCGAAGGATCGAATCGGACCCGGTGCCGTCCGCCCGGCGCATCACGAGCCCTTCCTGCGAGATGAATGTGACCCACCCAGGCTCGGGAGCCCAGCGGGGCCTGAACGACGCGCCACCAAAGCTCACCCGGGAAAGCGGGCCTCGGGGCAGCTGCTTGAGCCAGATTCCGTCCCCCGTGGACGTATGGAGGCCGATGATCAACCGGGTCCCGTCGGGCGACAGCGCCATACCCTCATTGCCGGCGAACAGCGTGGTCTGGAAGATCCAGGTCGAGTCGATCTGGGTCTCCTTCCCCGCCCGGTCGACCCACACCAACTGGCCTGCCGGGTTGTCGCGGTTCCGTCCCTGCTGCATCACCATCGTTCCCGACCTCGACACCGTGAAGTACGGGTTGATGATGCCCGCCCAGGAGACGCTGTCCGCCACCGGCACCGGATCTCCGTGCAGCGTGAGAGACCCGAGACTGAACGGCGACGCCATCGCGGTTCCGTCGGCGCGCACATACACCAGTATCCCATGCCCGAGGTACGTACCCGCTGCCGCGTCGGAGACGAGCAAGTGGCGGGAGAGGTCCTTCAGGTCCAGCACCCAGAGGTCGACTTGGGTGCTGCAAGGCAGCCTGCACGCCGAATAGAGAAGCCCGCGATTCCCCGGGAGGGCATTGAACCCGAATGCCGCGATCGAGTCGGAGGCCCAGAGCACCTTGGCTGGTCCGCCCCCGGGCGGGAGCCGGTACATGCTCGTCGTCCGCGCGCCGTAGACCAGGGAGCCGTCATCGAGCCAGGCGACCTCCCCTGCTGCGTTCGACGCGCCGCCCGCGATCGGGGTCATCGATCCGCCGGCGAAGGGCATTTTCCAGATCGTGTCGCCCTTCACGAACGCGAGCCACTTGCCGTCCGGCGAAATGTCGGCGGCGGATGCCTCCTCGGTGCCTGGAATCGGGGTGGCCGTCGCGTGGTCGCGCGCCTTGGCCCACAACTGCCACACCCCGCGCCGTGACGAGGGCGCCGCATACAGGATGGTGGATCCGTCGGGCGTGACGAGCGCGAAGCCGGTGAGATCGGGGACCTGGTCGGCCCCGAGCTCGAGCGCATACCTGGACACGGGGGCAGCCGGCGTCCCGCGCATCCAACCCCACAGGGCCGCCACCGTCATCACGACCGCGATGGCGCCCAGCGCCAAGGTGCTGCGCCGGCCGACCGGGGGCGTGAGCGTCGTGCCCTCCCGTCGAGCCATCCCCTCGCCGTAGTGGGGATCCGCCAGTGCCTGAGCGAACGCCTTCGCCGAGTCGAAGCGATCGGCGGGGAGCTTCTCGAGGGAGGTGCGGACGGCGGCGGCGACGTTCGCGGGGACGGCCTTCCGCAGTTTCGTGACCGGGGACGCCTCCTCGGTCACGATCTTCATCACGATCTGCTGGGCCGAGTTCCCCATGTGGGGAGGCTCGCCCGTGAGCATCTCGTAGAGCACGGAGCCGAGCGAGTAGATGTCGCTTCGACCGGTGAGCTCCTTGTCGGCGGTGGCCTGCTCGGGGGACATGTAGTGCGGCGTGCCGAGGGACATCCCGGTTTCGGTCATCCGCCCGCCCGCGGCGGCGGAGACGGCGAGCGCAATCCCGAAGTCGGCCACCATGGGCCGGCCGTCGTGGAGCAGGATGTTCTCGGGCTTGATGTCCCGGTGGATTACGCCGTGGCGGTGGGCGTAGTCGAGAGCATCCGCGACGTCGGTGGAGATGCGGACCGCTTCTGTGATGGTGAGTTGGGTTTCGCGAGTGAGCTTTTCGCGGAGCGTTTCGCCCTCAATGAAGGGCATTACATAGTAAAGGAACCCGTCCGCGGATCCCGAATCGAAGAGCGGCAGGATGTGCGGATGCTGGAGCTGGGCGGTGGTCGTGATCTCGTGAATGAATCGCTCGGCGCCCAGGACCGCCGCGAGCTCGGGCTTCAAGACCTTGATGGCGACCTGACGGTGATGCTTGAGGTCCTGGGCGAGGTACACCGTCGCCATCCCACCGGCGCCAAGCTCGCGCTCGATGTGGTACCGGTCCGCCAGGCTTGCCCTGAGGCGTTCGATCGTCACAAATCGCTCACCGCAAGCCGCTCCCGCGTACGGCGTGTTCGTGCGCGCGGGCGAGTCCCGCCAGGGCACTCACCCGCCCCGGGGCCTTCCGGAGCGCCGCCTCATACTCCCCCTGCGCCTCTGCCCATCGCCCCAAGGCGAGCAGGACCTCGCCCAGCAGTTCGTGCGACGGCTCATCCACATCGGGGGGCCCGAACGCGAACGCCATCGAATCCTCGACCATCGTCGCCCGCCGGAGCAGTGTCACGGTGGAATCGGAGCGCCCCGCGAGTCGCTCCCCCAACCCCTCGAGCTCCAGCCCGAGTACATCGAGTCGTTTCCGGGACTCTTCGTTCTCCGGATCGTAGGGTTGCTCCACTATCCATTTCTCGAGCAGGGCACGGCTCCTGTCAAAGCCTGCCCTCGCAACGCCGAACCCGGCGGCGTCACTTCGCCCGGCGGCGGCCAGACCACAGATGAACTCCCAGGTGGCCCGCGACCAGGCCCCGGCCGGAAGGGCCGGGGCCCACCGCGCGTCCCCGCCCGACCACGCCTTTGTGTCGATGACGTACCGGGCCCACATCTCCACCGCCGATCCCAACGGCGAATTGTCGGGATCGGCCGCGTCTACCGTGGAGCCCGCCGCGCGCGCGCGGCACCCGCGCATCAGCTCTCCGGCGTGCGTGGTATCGCCGAGCTGGAGATAGCCGTACTCGAGCCAGAAGTTGCCGTGGCCGCAGAAGGACTTCCCTCCCGCAACCCGCCGCGCGTCCAGATTGGCGCGGACGACGTCGTGCCACATGCCCAGGGCCATGAAGATGTGCGAGGTCATGTGCTGGGCGTGCCCCGCGTCGGGCGCGATCTGCGAGAGGGCGCGCGCCGCCGGCAGCGCCCGGGCGGCGTGGGCGGGGTCGTCCATCCCGTGAATCCAGTAATGCGCCGCCCCCGGATGATCGGGGTTCCGCCTGAATACGCTCTCGGCGATCCCCGCGGCACGGAGGTAAGTCGGCACGTTCCGCACCCCCTGACTCAGGCCGAGGAGCGAAAGGGCGAAGAACGCCCGGGCTTCGTCGTCGGAGGGGTTGGCCGCTAGCAGCGAGACCATGGCCTGAGAGTAGAGGGTGTCGCGCCGGGCCTTGGGGCCGTCGCCGAAGAGCAGGTCCACCGCGTGGAGGAATCCCCGCTCCCGCGGCGTCGGAGCCCGCGCCTCCCGCGCCGCGGCGTCGGGGGCGTAGCGCAGAAGTGCAGCCCGGGCAGCCGGGACGTCTTCTTCGTCCCACACCGGGTGATCGTGGGTCATCGCCTCGCCCCAGTACGCTAACGCGAGACCCGAATCGAGACGCTCCGCCCTCCGGAAGGCTGCGGCCGCGTCATCGTATTCGAAGACGTGCAGCAGCAGGACCCCGCGGACGAACGCGCTCTCCGCAGCAGCGGAGCGCGTGGTCACCGGGAAGGTGACGGTCCCGAGCCCGGCGATGGTCATGGGTCGGGCGCCCTGGGCGCTCGACGGGGCGGCGAGCCCGGCAAGCAGGAAGGAAATCGCGGCGGCGAGGCGGGCGGCGTCGGTCATCGGGGCCTAAAGGTGCCGCCCGCCCCACCCCAAAGCCAGCGGCTCAGGGCTTCGGATGAGCCCGGTCGGGTGCTGGCGGCTCGGGCTTCAGCGGCACCGGATGCTCCTTGAGCATCTTGAGAGCCTCGGCAACGCCCCGTTCGAGCTGCGGATCGCGGCCGGCGTCCAGATCGGCAGCCGTCTGCTCCACCATGATGTCCGGAGCCACGCCGAGGTTCTCGACGTCCCATTGCCCATCGGGATTGTAGAACCCCGTCGAAGGCGCCGAGATGAACCCACCATCCACAAACCTCGGCTCCCCACCCCATCCGACCAGTCCACCCCAGGTCTTTGTCCCGATCAACGGCCCGATCTTCATCTGCCGGAACATGTAGGGGAACATGTCGCCCCCCGAACCGCTCATTTCGTTGATCAAGAGAACCTTCGGTCCCCAGATCGCCGCGGCCGGGGCGGTCACAGCGGTGTAATGGTCGCCGAGACGCTGATTGAAGTACCCGTGCAGCTGGCGGGTCATGACGTCCACCATGTAGTCCGCGATGCTGCCGCCATGGTTGAACCGCTCGTCGATGACGGCGCCCTGTTTGTCCTGCTGCGCAAAGTAGTACCGGTTGAAGCTTGTGTACCCGCCGCCGCCGGTGTTCGGGACATAGACGTAGGCGAGTTTGCCGCCCGACAACGAGTCCACCTTGCGGCGGTTCGACTCGATCCAGTCGCGCGTCCGGAGTCCCGACTCATCCTGGATGGGCACCACGGTGACGAGATGTGAGCCCTCCCCGGATGCCTTGGGGCCGACGCGGATCTGGACCTGACGTCCGGCGGTCCCAATGAAGGGTGCATACGGGCTTTCTGGCGGCGCCAGCGGGCGCCCGTTCACCTCGAGCAGGAAATCACCCGCCTTCACATCCACACCCGGCGCCGACAGCGGCGCCTGGAGGTCGGGATTCCAGTTCTCGCCGGTGTAGATCTTCGCGATCCGGTAATGCCCGTCCGACACCGTGAAGTCCGCACCCAGAAGTGCCGCCGGCTCGGCATCCGCGGAGGGCAAGTCTCCCCCTCCGGCAAAGCTGTGCCCCACCGTGAGCTCCGCTTGCATCTGGCTCAGGAGCGTGGTCAGGTCCGCCCGGTGCCGCACGTAGGGCAGGAACACCTGGTACTTGGCCTTCATGGCCGGCCAATCGGCTCCATTCAGGTTCGCGACGTACAAATAGTCCCGCTCGATCCGCCACGCCTCGTTGAAGATCTGGCGCCACTCGGCCAGCGGATCCACGTCGGTGGTCAGACCGCCGAGGGAGAGCATGCCCTTCCCGCCGGCGGGTGGCTCGCCTCCGGCGTCCACGACGGCCCAGCGTCCGGGCGCTCCGTCCCCCAATGCGTACAGCAGCTTCTTCCCGTCAAACGAGAGTGCGTATTGTCCGCGCATGGCACCGACGAAATCCACGACCTTCTTGTCGCTGAGCTTGTAGCGGTGGAGCACGTCGGGCCGGTTGGGCACATGCTCGACGTAGAAGAACTCCCCGGCCGCGCCCGCCTTCAACTGATCGTAGTCACGGGTCGGCACGTCGAGCGACAGAATTCGCTGCGACAGGCCACTGAAGTCGATCCGGACGGCCACCGAGTCGGTACCCGCCGTCTTCTTGCTCGCGGAGTCGGCCCCCGCCCGGCGCGGCCCGCTCTCGCTCTTCGCACCCTCGTCGCCAGTCTCGGGCAACAGTGGGGAGGGCTGATCGGCGGCCAGGACCGTGATGTAGACCCCGCGCTCGAGCGTGTGGTCGTACGAGCTCATGTCGAGCCAGCCCGACCGCAACGCGAAGTCGGTGGACGCGAGGAACAGGAGATACTTGCCGCTCCGGTCCCACGTGGGATCGATCGCGTCCGACAGGCCGTCCGTGATCTGGTGGGTGGACCCGTCGGCGAGTGAGTAGACGAACACGGCGTGGTACTGCGAGCCGAGCAGACGCTTGTTGTAGGCGATCCACTTCGAGTCCGGAGACCAGACGGGATTCACACTGCGGCTGGGCCACGTGTAGTTGTCCTGGTCCACGTGGGTTTCCTTGCCGGTGGCCAGGTCCAATATCCAGATGTTGGTCTGCGCATCAGAAAACAGGATCCGCGAGCCGTCAGGTGACCAGGCGGGCGCGTAGAAGTACGTGGGATGCTCGAGCGAATACACCCGCGCCGGCGTGACACCGTCCTGATCGTCCACGATCAGCTGGTATTCACCCGAGCTGTCCGAGAACCACGCGATCCGTTTGCCATCCGGGGACCAGATGGGCGTGCGGTCCGCGACCCCCGGGGACCGGGTGAGATTCCGCCACGTGCCCTTGTCCACCGGCACCGTGTAAACGTCCCCGCGGCCTTCGAACAACGCCCGCACGCCCGTGGGCGAGAGCTGGGGCGCGGTCAACGAGCGCGCCACGTTCGCGCTGTGCGGCATGGCCCAGGGGAAGTCACCCGTCACGTGGATCTCGAGCTTCTTGTCGGTGCCTGCCGCCGGGTCATACAGGTGGATGTCTCCGGCTTGCTCGTAGACGACTGCCCCGGCGCCCGCACCGAGTCCCTGGACGTCGTAGTCAGAGAAGTGCGTAATCTCTTTCAGGGCCTTCGTGCCGACGTCATACGCCCAGACGTTGTTGGTCCAGTCCCGATCCGAGATGAAGTAGATCGTGCTCCCCATCCAGACCGGCTGCTGATCCCGGCTGTCCGTCCACGGAAGCTTCTGCTCGGCCAGGGATTTCAGATCGAGAATGCGGATGGGCTGATTCTGACCGCCCCGGTAGCGCCGCATGTAGGCTTCCCAGGGGCGCACCATCTGATACGCCAAGGACCGGCCGTCAGGGGAAAGCGCGCCGGCCTGGGCCCGCGGCGCCGACAGAGGCTCCGGCAGACCCCCGCTGACCGCCACCGTCCAGAGCTTCGGCTCCGCATCGGGAGCGCTGGACCTGGTGGACTGGAAGACCACGCGCGAGCCGTCGGGAGTCCAGCCCCGGACCTCGCTGCCCGCCGGATGCCAGGTGAGGCGCCTCGGCTCACCGCCATCCACGGCCACGACGTACACATCGTTGTTGGCACCGTACTGGCCCGTGAAGGCGAGCCACTTGCCGTCAGGCGAGAAGTGCGGATCGCTCTCGACGGCGGGAGAAGACGTCACGCGGCGCGCGTCACCGCCGGCGCGCGGGACCACCCAGATGTCCCCGGCGTACGCGAACGCCACGTACCGCGCGCTGACGTCGGGCTGATGAAGGAATCTGGTGCTCTGCGCACTGAGTCCGGCGGGCAGGAGAGCCCCCAACGCCAGCAACCTGATCGCGTGTCGCATCGCTTGTCTCCCGCCCTCGAGTGGCCTAGAACGTCTTGAGGAAATACGCCGCCGTTGCCGAGTCCGCCTGCAGCCAGGAATGCCACCGGAGAAACCC
>DATNDQ010000177.1:0-43236 GCA_035553475.1 Gemmatimonadales bacterium | reverse complement strand
GCGGGACTCGATGTCTCCACGAGCGACGTGCGCCGGGAAGACTTGGGCGGCGGCACGCAGTCGATCACCCACCTGACGACGGCAGCCCTGACCCTCGGACTGTCGCGGTCCGTCGCCCCCTGGCTGTCCGGGTCGATCCGGGTCGGCGCCCTCAAGTATCTGCCTTCACAGGATCTCGGCCTGTTTCAGGATGGCGGACCGTTCTTCCCCTTCGCGCAGATCGCCTTCGACCTGTCACCGTCCTTCGTGTCCCGGTATGGAATCGGCCTCGAAGTGAACGGCGATGTCCACAAGTTCATCACGGACGCGCTGCGGGTAGAGGGATTCTCGGAGGCCCGGCCGGTGCTCCGATTGGCCCTCGGCGTCACCTGGACACCCGGGAGTCACCCATGAAGCGGCTGGTGATAGTGGCGGTCGCCCTGGTCGCCTGCACGGTGCCGGATGCTCCGGATCACTCGGGATACTACCAGTTCGCCGATATCAGCGGTGACATCTTCAGCTGGCCGGGGAGTCGCCTGCCGGTTCGGTTCTGGGCCGATCCCCGCGGCAACATGAATGCGCTCGTGCAGAACGCGATCAACGAGTGGCAGGATCAATTCATGTACGGGGAATTCACCGGCGTCATCGTCTCGGATTCGGCTCACGCCGATGTCCAGTTCACCTGGTCCGGCACTGTTCCGGCAACGGTGGCACCGGATCCAGGGCCGCCAGTCAAGGCGTGCGGCGGATTGACGCAACCGGATTCGGTGAGCGGGAATCAGGTGTACGGCGCTTTCCACTCCAGTATCACGATCCTGAGCGGCCCGGCTTCCCCCGGACAGATCGAGGCATGCGTCCGCCGCACCGTGATCCACGAAATGGGTCACGCACTGGGTATCCTCACCGAGGCTCCCGACTCCACTGATATCATGTACTTCACCCCACTGATCCCGGCGCCCAGCGCGGCGGACCGTACCACGATTCAGGTGCTTTACCACACCCCGCCGAACCTCCTGCCCCCCCAGCGCTAGCCAGCTCCGGATTTCCTTGACAAGCACCGGGTTCGCCGATAGCATAACTCATTACCTAAAAAGGACTTGAGTCCTCGATGGCTACCCGCCGTCAGGAGGCTCTGGATTACCACGCACAGGGCCGCCCCGGGAAGATTCAGGTCTCTCCCACCAAACCGTTCAAGAACCAGCGCGACCTCTCCCTCGCCTACACGCCCGGGGTAGCGGAGCCGTGCCGGGAAATCGCGGCCAAGCCGGAGGAAGCCTACAAGTACACGATCAAAGGCAACCTCGTCGCCGTGGTGACGAATGGCACCGCCGTCCTGGGGCTCGGCAACATCGGGGCTCTCGCCGGCAAACCGGTCATGGAAGGCAAGGGGATCCTCTTCAAGGCGTTCGCCGACCTCGACGTCTTCGACCTCGAAGTGGGGTCCGAGAATCCCGACGACGTGATCAAGTTCTGCCAGCTCCTCGAGCCCACCGTGGGCGGCATCAACCTCGAGGACATCCGGTCCCCGGACTGCTTCTATATCGAGGAACGGCTTCGCGAGACGCTGTCGATCCCCGTCTTCCATGACGACCAGCACGGCACGGCGATCATCTCCGGAGCGGCGCTCCTCAACGCGCTCGAGCTGGTGGGCAAGGCGATCGGCGACATCCGCGTCGTGTTCTGCGGCGCCGGTGCCGCCGCCATCGCGACGGCCGAGCACTACGTCCGGCTGGGGGTGAAGCGGGAACGGATCACACTGTGCGACAAGGACGGCGTCATTCACGCCGGGCGCACCGACCTCGACCCGTACAAGAAGAAGTTCGCCCAACCGATCGACGCGCGGGATCTCATCGATGCCTTGAAGGGCGCCGACGTGCTCGTGGGCCTGTCCGTCGCCGGCGCCGTGACGACCTCCATGCTCGCGGGGATGGCGCCGAAGCCGATCATTTTCGCGCTCGCGAATCCGACTCCCGAGATCATGCCCGACGAGGCGCGCCGGGCGCGCCCTGACGCCATCATCGCCACCGGCCGGTCGGACTTTCCAAATCAGGTGAACAACGTCCTGGGCTTTCCGTTCATTTTCCGGGGCGCGCTGGACGTCCGCGCCACGAAGATCAACGAAGAGATGAAGATGGCCGCGACCCGCGCGCTCGCCGCCCTGGCCCGCGAAGAGGTCCCCGATTCGGTGATGCGGGCGTATGGGATCGAGCGCCTCCGCTTCGGCCCCGACTATCTGATTCCCAAGCCCTTCGACCCCAGAGTGCTGCTCTGGGTGGCGCCCGCGGTGGCCTGGGCGGCCGTGGGGTCGGGCGTGGCGGGCCGGGTCATCGACGTCGATGAGTACCGGCAGGAGCTCGAAGGCCGGCTGGGCCGGGCCCGCGAGGTCATGCGCGGGTTCTCAGCCCACCTCCAGGAGGACCCCCAGCGCATTCTCTTCCCCGAGGGCGATCATCCGAAGATCATTCGCGCCGCGCGCGTCCTGGCCGACGAAGGCAGCGCCGTCCCGGTGCTGCTGGGCGACCCGGGCGAGATCCGGCGGGCCGCCGAAGACGCCGGCGTCACGCTCGAGGAGATCGAGATCGTGAATCCCGCCGAGGCCGCTGATTCGGAGGGCCTGGCCCGCGCGTACTGGGAACGCCGGCAACGCCGCGGCGTAACCCTGCGGGAAGCACGCGCGCGCGTCCGTGACCCCCTTTACCACGGACTCCTGCTCCTCAAGACCGACCGGGCCGACGCGCTGGTGGTCGGGGCCGACATGTACTATCCCGACGCGGTCCGGCCCGCCCTCGAAGTGATTGGCGCGGCCCCCGGGCGGAAGCACGTCTCGGGCATCTACATGATGGTGCTCCCCCAAGACGTCTTCTTCTTTGCCGACTGCACCATGAACATCGATCCCGACGCCGAGACCCTCGCCGCGATTGCGTCGACGACGGCGGAGTTTGTGTGGCGCCTCGGCATCGAACCCCGTGTGGCGATGCTCTCCTTTTCGAATTTCGGCTCGGTCCCCCACGAAGACGCGACCAAGGTCCGGAACGCGGTGGCCCTGCTCCACGAACGGGAGCCGAGCCTGCAGGTAGACGGGGAAATGCAGGCTGATACGGCGGTCGTAAGCTCAATTCTTACAAAAACTTATCCATTTGCGAAGTTGCGCGGCGCGGCCAACGTGCTGATTTTTCCCGGTCTGGACGCAGCCAACATCGCGTACAAACTGCTCAACCGCCTGGGGGGAGCTCAGGCAATCGGTCCCATACTGGTCGGCATGTCCCGACCGGTACATGTCTTGCAACGCGGGGCCGACGTCGACGAAATCGTGAACCTGGCGGTGCTGGCCGCCGTGGACGCTCGAGAACATCGCCGCCCAGTGCGGCCTCACACCTAAGGACAACGATGGCCACGACCGTGACCACGCCCCGCCCGGGACGCCGTTCGGGTGCCTCAATCGAATTTTCAGGGCTGGCCCCCGAGCATCACGTGCACTGGAACTACGGCCCGGCCGAGCTCGTCGAGCACGCCATCCGCCGGAAGGAAGGCACGCTGGCGGACGGCGGGCCCTTCTGCGCCGTCACCAGCCCGCATACCGGCCGCTCTCCCAACGACAAGTTCGTCGTGAAGGAAGGCAGCTCCGAGGCGAAGGTGTGGTGGGGGAAGGTGAACCAGCCCATCGCGCCCGAGCATTTCGACCGGTTGCACGCCGACGTCCTCCGGCACCTGAACGGCCAGGAGATCTTCGTCCGCGATCTCTTCGCCGGCGCGGATCCCGACTACCGCATTCCAGTCCGGTTCGTCACGCCGAACGCGTGGCAGGCGCTCTTCGTCTACAACATGTTCCTGCGCCCCCCCCACTCGGAGCTCGCGTCGTTCACGCCCGAGTGGCAGGTGCTGCACGCACCCGAATTGCACGCGGACCCCAAGATCCACGGGACCAAGTCGTCGACGTTCATCGTCGTGAACCTGGGCAAGCGGATCATCCTGATCGGCGGCACGCGCTACGCGGGTGAGCTGAAGAAGTCCATCTTCACGATTCTCAACTATCTGCTCCCCAACCGGGGCGTCCTGTCGATGCACTGCTCGGCGAACGTGGGCGAAGCGGGAGACGTCGCCCTGTTCTTCGGGCTGTCGGGCACCGGCAAGACCACGCTCTCGGCCGATCCCGAGCGCGGGCTGATCGGCGACGACGAGCATGGCTGGAGCGATCGGGGCGTCTTCAATTTCGAAGGCGGCTGTTACGCCAAGGTCATCCGCCTTTCCCGAGAGGGTGAGCCGGAGATCTTCCAGACCACCCGGATGTTCGGCACCGTGCTCGAGAACGTGGTGGTGGACCCGGATACCCGTAAGATCGACCTCGATTCCGCGGTCATCACGGAGAACACCCGCTCCTCCTACCCGATCCACTACATCCCGAACCACGTGCCGGGGGGTCAGGGCGGCCACCCATCGCACATCGTCCTCCTCACCTGCGACGCCTTCGGTGTGATGCCCCCGATCGCGCGGCTCACGCCGGCGCAGGCGATGTACCACTTCCTGTCCGGATACACGGCCAAAGTCGCCGGCACGGAGCGCGGCGTCACCGAACCGAAGGAGACCTTCTCGGCCTGCTTCGGCGCGCCATTCCTGCCCCTGCACCCGAACACCTACGCGGAGCTGTTGGGGGCGAAGATCGCCAAGCACGGCGTGCAGTGTTGGCTAGTCAACACCGGTTGGACGGGGGGCGGCTTCGGGGTGGGCCAGCGGATGCGACTCTCGCATACGCGCTGCATGGTCCGCGCGGCGCTCGCCGGCAAGCTGGACACGGTCGCCAACGTCACCGAGCCGGTGTTCGGACTCTCGGTGCCGCAGCACGTGCCCGGCGTCCCCGACGAAGTCCTGCTCCCGCGCAAGACCTGGAGTGACGCGGCGGCGTACGATGCGATGGCCGCCAAGCTGGCGGGATTGTTCAAAAACAACTTCGTCCAGTTCCAGGAGCAGGTCCCCGCGGCGGTTCGGGAGGCCGGCCCGAGAATTTGACCGCGTCTTCGATCGGGGCCCCGCTCGAGGTCGTTCGCGACCCGCTCTGGAACAACATCCGCCTCGAGCCGGACGCCCTGACCGTGGTGGACACCCCGGCGGTGCAGCGCCTCCGGTACGTCCGCCAACTGGGCCACGCGTTCCTCGTCTATCCCGGCGCCACGCATAGCCGGTTCGAGCACTGCCTGGGCGCGTATCATCTCGCGCGCCGGGCGCTCGAGCACCTGTCTCATGGCGACGTCGCCGTCCACCCCAGGGATGCCACGGCCGTCCGCCTGGCCGCGCTCCTGCACGACATCGGTCACTACCCGTTTTCCCACGCTCTGGAAGAGGCGGGCCTGCCGAAGCACGAGGCCCTCGCGCGCCGGCATCTGACCGGTGGTCCCCTCGGGGAAGTCCTGGGCAAGATCGGCGTCGATCCCGAGACCCTGCTCTCGCTCATCCAGGGTCGGGGGACGGTGCCGTTGGCCGGGATGGTGGCGGGCTCCCTCGACGTCGACAAGCTCGATTACCTGTCGCGCGACGCGTGGATGTGCGGCGTGCCGTACGGCGTCATCGACGTGGATCGACTACTGTCCTCGCTGACGATCGTCGAAACATCCGGGCGTCCCACACTGGCCCTGCACGAGAAGGGATTGGCAGCGCTCGAATCCCTGCTCTTCGCCAAATACCAGATGTACCGCAACGTCTACTGGCACCACGCCGTGCGCTCCGCCACCGTGATGTTCAAACGTGCCGTGACGGACGCCATCGCCGCCGGGCGGCTGTCGACCGACGCCGTCGCGGACGCCACCGATGACGGGCTGATTCACGAGCTCTCGGCCCATGACCCGGCCGGGCTGGCCCGCGCGCTCCGCGACCGGCGCCTGGCGAAGCGGGCCCTCGACCTGCCCGCGACCGACCTTCCGTCCCCCGCCGACTGGCCCGCCACCGACCCGGGACTCGTCGCGAAGGTGGAGGACCGCCTGGCAGCCGAGCTGAAGCTCGCGCCCGGCGACCTGTTCATTGATTTCCCCGCGAAACCGGAGATGCTCGACCTGCGCCTGCCGCTGGTGACCCGTGACGGCGACGTGGTGGAGCTGGCGGGGCAAGAGGCGGCGGAACGCTTGGGACTGCCTCGCGTGTCCGCGGAGCTGGTACGCTCGGCACGCCGCCTGCGCGTGTTCGTACGGGAGCCCCGCAGCGTACCGGAACGGGCGGTGGTGAACCTCGTCACGCTGCCCGGTGCCGAGGTCGCGTCGCGACTGGCCGGGGACCGGTCACTGCTCAGCTGACGCAACACCGCTGGACGGCACTCCAGTGTCTCTCCGCCATTACCGGTCACGCACGCCAGGCTTCGGGGAGCTTCTGGGAGAAGCGGTTCAGCCGGGGAGTGTGTTCTCTTCCGTGGCCCGTCCACTCGCCAGCGCGTCGACCTGGTCGATCCGCACCATGATGGCGGTGATGTTGTCGAGCCCACCGTGCCGGTTCGCTTCTTCGATCAACGAATCCACCTGCTCCTGGGGCTGAAGGCCGTTCTTCATGATCTCGGCCAGCTGCGGATCTTCGAGCATCCCCGTCAGGCCGTCAGACGCCAGCAGGAACAAGTCGCGCTCCCGAACGCTCCCGACATAGACGTCCGGCATCACATCAGCATTCGCGCCGACGCAGCGAGTGATCACGTTGCTGTAGGGATGCGTGCGGGCTTGCTCGGGCGTGAGATACCCGGCATCGACCTGCTCCTGCACGTAGGAGTGATCCTTCGTCACCTGCGCGAGCTTGCCGTCCCGGAGCAGATAGGCCCGGCTGTCCCCGACCTGGCCGATCAGGAACCGGTTCGCGAAGAGCGTCAGCGCCGTGACGGTGGTGCCCATGCCGCGCTTGTCGTGCTCGGTGAGCGTGCGCTCGAAAATGGCGCCATTGGCGGCGCGGATGGAAAGCCGCATCCGCTCGGCGACCTGCTCGTCGTTCAGGCCCTGGAGGGAGCCGACTTCGCGGGCGATGACGCGTACGGCCATCTCGCTCGCCACTTCCCCGGCCGCGTGCCCACCCATGCCGTCGGCCACGATGAAAACACCCTTGTCGGGGACCATGAGGAAGTTGTCCTCATTTCCCGACCGGATGATGCCGACGTCGGTGCGACCCGCGCAGGTAATGTGCACTCGATGCCTTAGCGGAGGATCCAGTAGAGCAGCGAGGCGCCGCCCAGAACGAACATGGCCGCACTGGCCCCACATCCCTTTTTCTTCGCCGGAACCGGTGGCGGCACCGGCTGGCGCTTCACCGCGGGGACGGGCGCCGCGGGTGCGGGCGCTTTCGGGGGAGGCGGAGTCGGAGCGGCAGCTTTCGGAGCCGGGGCTGGGGGCGCCGAACCGGGCTTGAAGGCCTCGATCACCTTGGTCCCGCCACCCTTGGCCGTCCCCATCGCGTCGTCGGTCGGCTCGAACACGGCCTGCACGTCCCCGAACCGCACCATGACGCCGGGCGACAACGGCGACTCTCCCTGGACCTTCTCGCCATCGACGAAGGTCCCGTTCGTGGAGTCCAGGTCCACCAGCATCCATACGCCTTCCCGCCGCTGCAGCTTCGCGTGCGACGTGGAAACCGACGCATCAGCCAGGACGAGATCGTTGTAGTCCGCACGGCCGATGTTCAGGACCGGCGTCTTGATCTGATAGCGCTGGCCCTTCAGCGGCCCGGTGCGGAAAAGGAAGTTGCCCATCGCGGCGGGCGCGGGCGAACCAGCCGGCGTGTTGGGTACCGTCGCGGAAGGCCTGGGTGCCGCTGCCATCCCGAAGCTGGTGTTGTTCAGCCGGTGTCCCGCGCCGCTCGGGGGCGGAGATGTCTGGGGCGCGGCCTGCGGCGAACTAGCGGCCGGCCCCGCGGGAGGGGAGGGCGGTGCCTGGACGGCCGGGGCCGTGTCCGCATAGAAGCGGAACTGCTCATCCCCGATCTTGATGACATCCGCGCGCATCAGCAGACGCTGACCCTCGATCTTCTCGTCGTTCACGTACGTGCCGTTGGTGCTCGAGTCGACCACCATGTAGCCCTTGGGGGTGGTCAGGATCTCCGCGTGACGCCGGGAGACGTCCTTCCCCGTCACCACCACATCGCAGCCGGCCTCGCGTCCGAACACCAGGGAGGCGCCCGTCACGGCGTACTCACGGCCGTCGGTGAGCGAGACGATGCGACCGCCGGTATTGGCGGTCGGTTTCCCCGCTCCCGCCGATGCCTTGGCCGCGGCCGCTGCCTTCGAAACGTCCATGGCGGCCACGTATTGTGTGCTCCCGGAGCGACGTTCATCCACGAACGTCAGCTCGTTGCCACCGGTTTCGATCTTGTCGCCGTGCAGGAGAGGCGTCGGTTCCGCACCGAGATTGACGCCATTGATAGCAATGCTCGCTTGCGGATCGACCTTCCGAATCGAAACCTGCCCGTCCGGCAACCCCTTGAGGATTGCCGTCTTGGGGGTGATCCCGGGGCCCGTCAGTTGGATCGCACAATCGGCAGCACTGCCGAGCACCGCTTCGCCGGCAGGAATGGTGAACTTTCTGCCGCCCATCTCGAGAAGGGCCATCGGGGGTTCCTTTCTACGGGAAGGCCGGCACGGAAGTTACGCCCGGGTCCGTAACTGGACAAGGCGACACGGGTTACGCCCTGTCGGTGATCTCTGGGCGTTGGTCCGTGGACACCGCTTCTTCCATCCCGATGAGCCCCTTCCGAAGCCATCCCCAGAAAATGAGGGCACCAACGATCACCGTCGCGTAGCTATTGATGAATCGCCAGACCAGGGTGTAGCTCGGGATGAGAGGGCGAGGGACGTAAATGGACATTACCACCGTAGAAATACCCTCTGCCATGCCAGACCCACCCGGAGTGGGGGCGAAATAGAGGACGAAGGTGATGAGGGTCTGCACCAGCAGGATCTCGACGAAGTCGGCCGGGATGCCAAGGGCCCGCATGGCGACGTAGCCGGCGAGCAGTTTATTCGCATGTGACGGGGCCGACAGGACGATGGCCCAGACGGTGGCGAGCCACCCCTTCGGGCTGCCGAAGGCCACGAAGCATTGGTGGCCGTATTCGATCCCCTCCCGGAGCTGCTCCATACCGGCCGCCACCCGGCGGCTGCGCTTCCCTACTCTGCCCGCCAGCCAATGCACCAGGTCCTTCGCCAGCCGGGGAAAGACCATCAAGAACAGCATCAAGAGACCGAGGAAAACGAAAACACCGAGGGAGACGCGGAAGAGATCGTAGAGACCGATGCCCAAAACGATGTGGTGCTTCGCGAGGGATCGGCCGGCGCCGAAGAAGATCGCGAGCGGCCCGGCGATCGCGAAGAATGCCACTGTCGCGACAAAGGTCATGAAGGTGGCCGTGAACGCGGCCGGGAGACGGACCCCGGCGCGCTTCATGGTCCAGATCATCATCGGGCCGGCGCCCGTCTGGAATGGGGTCAGGTAGCCGCCCCAGGCGCTCATGCCTCCCGCCACGATCATGTCCCGGAGCCGGACCCCGGGTTGGATGTGCCGCGCCACCACCCAGAGCCGGGTGCCGCCCCCAACCCAGTCCATGGACGCGAGCACGAGCCCGAT
This sequence comes from Gemmatimonadales bacterium, assembly GCA_035553475.1. Classification (GTDB taxonomy): domain Bacteria; phylum Gemmatimonadota; class Gemmatimonadetes; order Gemmatimonadales; family GWC2-71-9; genus 40CM-2-70-7. The sequence goes on along the minus strand of DATNDQ010000177.1, from coordinate 33,682 downwards.
CCCGATCCACCGCCAGTGAATGGAAGCGAGGGCGTCGAGGAATGCCCGGAGGTTGTCGCCGTAGAAAAGCAGGGCGACGACGCCGGCCAGGGAAATAATTGCGAATAGGGCGAGTCCCCGGCGGAGCAGCCGAGGGGTCAGGGCGAGCGCCATGTGAGGCCGAAGGTAAGGTTATGTTTAGGGGTTATGCCAGCCCCTCCCGACCAAGTCGTCCTCCGCAACGTGCGGCAGCACAATCTGAAGGGGATCACCGTCTCCCTGCCCCGGCGGGCCTTTACGGTCATTACCGGGCCGTCGGGGTCCGGCAAAAGCTCGCTGGCGTTCGACACCCTCTACGCCGAGGGTCAGCGGCGCTACATCGAGTCCCTGTCGTCGTATGCGAAGCAGTTTTTGGAGCGGATGCCGAAACCCCTTCTGGACTCGCTCGAAGGGCTTTCCCCGGCCGTCGCCATCGAGCAAAAGAACCCGACCACCTCGAGCCGGTCGACCGTGGGTACCGCCACGGAGATCTACGACTTTCTCCGCCTGATGTGGGCGCGGACCGGAACGACCTACTGCCGGAATTGCGGGAACGTGGTGAAGGCGGATACGGTGCAGGAGGTGGTGGACGGAGTAACGGGAAACGGGAATCGGGAAGCCCTAAAGGACTCCCTGCCGGTCGCGGGAATCGTGGACTCCGTCACAGTGGCATTTCCGCTGCCTGGAACCGGCGATCGGCCCGATGTCGAGATCGCGGCGCAGCTCAAGGCCGCGGGATTCGTCCGCGTCCAGCTCGATGGGGAGGTCACCCGGCTCGACACGGAGGATGCCGAAGCCCGGATCCGCGCGGCGAAGGAAGTGCTGATCCTCGTAGACCGGGTCAACGCCAGCGCCGCGAACCGGGGCCGGCTGACCGACGCCGTGTCTACCGCATTCGCGGAGGGCGATGGTGTCGCCCTGCTACTCACCGATGGCGGACACCGCCGGCGGTTCTCGGAGCAGCCCGCCTGCTCCAATTGCGGACGCCCTGCTCCGGTTCCAACGCCCAACCTGTTCTCGTTCAACAATCCCCGGGGTGCCTGTCCCGGCTGCAACGGGTTCGGCGCCGTCCTCGAATACGACGAATCATTGATCATCCCCGACCAGAAGCTGTCTCTGGCTGAAGGCGCCCTCGACCCGTGGACCAAGCCGCGTTACGAAGGACGGCGCCGCATTCTCCGGGATGCCGCCAGGACCCGGGGCGTCTCCGTGGACGCCCCCTGGCAAGCAATTCCGGCGGCGGACCGCGAGTTCTTCCTGCACGGTACCAAGGGCCGGTTTGTCGGGATGTTTCCCTTCCTCGAACGTCTCGAGGAGAAGCGGTACAAGCAGTACATCCGCGTCTTTCTCCGTCAGTACCAGCTCGCCAAGACCTGCCCCCAATGCGGCGGCGCGCGTTTGCAACCGGACGCGCTGGCTGTGAAGGTGGCCGGAAAGACGGTCGCGGAAGTCTCCGCCCTGACGGCAACTGCCCTGACCACCTGGCTCCAGGAGCTCTCACTCCCCGATTTCCAGCAAGCCATCGCGGAGCACATTCTCGAGGAGTTGGTCGCCCGGGTGCGGTTCGTGGTCGACGTGGGATTGGGATACCTCACGCTCGACCGCCAGACGCGAACGCTGTCGGGCGGCGAGGCCCAGCGGATCGCCCTGTCCAACGCCCTCGGTGCCCACCTCGTGGACACCACCTACGTGCTCGACGAACCGTCCATCGGGCTCCACCCCGGCGACACCGACCGCCTCCTCGGCCTCCTCCGCCGCCTCGCGGATGCCGGCAACACCGTCGTCGTGGTGGAACATGACCCGGCCGCCATGGCGGCTGCCGATTACATGGTCGAGCTCGGACCGGGGAGCGGCGAGAATGGCGGGCACGTGGTCTACCAGGGTCCGGCGGCGCGCGTGCGCGAAGCGGGAACGCTCACCGGCCAATACCTGTCCGGCGAAAAGCGGATCGGCGTTCCCTCGGCGCGCCGGCCCGCCGGCCCGCGATGGCTGACGGTCCGCGGCGCGCGGCTGCACAACCTCGAGGGCGTCAACGTGCGCATCCCCCTCGGCACCCTGACGGTCGTCACGGGTGTCTCCGGATCCGGGAAGTCCACCCTCGTCCACGACGTCATCTACCGGCAGCTCGAATCCCGCATCAAGGGCGGGCACAGCGCCAAAGAGCATCTGGGTGAGGCAGTCGGCGCCGTCTCGGGATTGACGGGCTGGGAGGGCATCGCCGACGTCGTCCTGGTCGACCAGAGCCCGATCGGCCGGACCCCCCGGTCCAATCCGGTGACGTACGTGAAAGCGTTCGATGAGCTGCGTGCGCTCTATGCGTCCACCCCCTTGGCCCGGGAACGGGGCTACACCCCGAGTACGTTTTCCTTCAACGTGGCGGGCGGCCGTTGTGACGCGTGCGAAGGGGCCGGCCACGTGCAGATCGAGATGGTATTTCTCGCGGACGTGTTCGTGCCCTGCGAGATTTGCGGCGGGCGCCGGTACAAGCGCGAAATCCTCGACGTCAAAGTGGACGGGCGGTCGATTCACGAGACGCTGCAGCTCACGGTCGACCAGGCCCTGTCCATCTTCCACCGCCAGGGGGGCCTGGCCCGGACGCTCTGGCACCTGCAGCAAGTGGGGCTGGGGTATCTGCGCCTCGGGCAACCGGCAACGACGTTGTCGGGAGGCGAGGCCCAGCGACTGAAGATCGCGCGGGAACTCTCGTCCGCGGGGGCCCGGTCCCGAAGCGGCCGGAAGCTCTACATTTTGGACGAGCCGACCACCGGCCTGCACCTCGACGACGTTCGCACGCTCTGCCGGGTGCTTGATCGTCTGGTGGACGCCGGGCACACCGTGCTGGTCATCGAGCATCACCTGGATGTCATCAAGCGCGCCGATTGGGTGATCGACCTGGGACCTGGAGCCGGAGCGGACGGAGGACGTGTGGTGGCTGAAGGGAACCCGGAGGTGATCGCCAAGACGCGCGGCTCCGTGACCGGTCGCTACCTGGCCGAGGCGTCGTGACCAGACGCCAGGCCGATCTGCTGCTGGTGTTCACCTGCGCCATCTGGGGGCTTTCGTTCCCGACGGTGAAGGTGGCGCTGGCGGATGCGTCGCCACTCGCGTTCGTGGCGATCCGCTTCGTGCTCGGCGCCCTGATCCTCCTCCCGGGTACCCGCCTTCGGCCCCTGCCTTCGCGCGGCGAGTGGTTCGCCGGCCTGCTGTTGGGAGCGCTCCTCGGCGTCGGGTTCGCGACGCAGGCAGTGGGGCTCGCCTACACGACCGCCTCACGGTCGGCATTCATCGTCGCGCTGTCGTCGGTGCTGGCGCCCCTGGTCGCGTTCGTCGTCGTGCGCGAGCGGCTCTCGTGGTGGACGGTCGCCGCGCTGGCGCTGGCCACCGCGGGGATCTACTTCCTCACCGACCCGGGCGCCGGTGGGTTGAATCGAGGGGACTGGTGGACGCTGATCACCGCCCTCGTCTTCGGGGCGCAGATCGTGGCCGTACACGAGCTGGGACTTCGCTTCGACATCCGGCGACTGGTCTTCATCGAGATCGTCGTCGTGGCCATCGGTGTCGGCGTGGCCGCGCCCCTCCTGGAACCGGTGCGGTTCGCCGTGACCACGCAGTCCGTACTCGCACTGGCGTACTGCGGGGTGGCGGCTACCGCGGTGGCGTTGCTCCTGCAGATGCGGGCGCAGAAGGACCTGTCCTCGGGACGGGCCGCCCTGCTCTTCTGTACGGAACCGGTGTTCGCAAGCCTGGCGAGCTGGCTCTGGCTGGGGGAGCGGCTCTCCCTGACGCAATGGGTCGGGGGCGCGATGATCGTCGTGGGCATGCTCGTGGCCGAGCCGAAAGAAGCCGTCAGCCATCAGCCGTCAGCCGTCAGTTGAACTCGCGCAGCCACCCGGTGATATTTCACGCCGTCCGCTGATGGCTGATGGCTGTCTGCTGATGGCTTCATTCCCGAGTAGCTCAGTCGGTAGAGCAGCCGGCTGTTAACCGGCGGGTCGGGGGTTCGAGTCCCTCCTCGGGAGCTGTGCGACACCAGAACGGCCTCTCTGTCCTGATTTTCAAGGGCGGGAGGCCGTTCCCGCTGGACGGCCCCCGAGCGGGGGCCTAGAATCGACGATATGCCGCGCAAGCCGAAGGCGCGCCCCCCTGTCCCCGCCCCACCGGAAGGGGACCTCCGGGAAGCGGTCTCCATCCTGACCGCGACCCTCGAATCCACCGCCGACGGGATCCTCGTCGTGAACCGGACGGGGGCGATCACCACGTACAACCAGCGCTTCCTCGAGATGTGGCGCATTCCGCCTACCGTCGCGAAGTCGCGAAATGACGATCAGCTCATCGGGTTCGTTCTCGACCAGCTGCAGGATCCCAACGTCTTCCTCGCGAAAGTGATGGAGCTCTACGGCCGTCCGGAGGCGGAGAGCCACGACGCCATCTTCTTCAAGGATGGCCGGGTGTTCGACCGCTTCTCGGTGCCCCAGCGGGTCGGCACCGAGGTGATCGGCCGGGTCTGGAGCTTCCGCGACGTGTCGGAGGTCCGGCGGGCCACCGAGGAGCTGCGCCGGAACGAAGAGCGGTTCCGGGCCCTGGTGGAGAACAGCTCGGACGTCATCCTGCTGCTCCGGCCCGATGGCACCATCCATTTCTCCACCGCCGCGGCGTTTCCGATTCTCGGGTACGAGGCCGGCGAGAACATCGGGAAGTCGATCTTCGACCTGATCCACCCGGACGATCAGCCCCGGGCACGCGGGCTGTTCGGGGAGCTCATGCGCCGGCCCGGCTCCAAGGTACGCCTCGAATGTCGAGCCCTTCGGAAGGACGGGGACTGGGGCAATCTCGAAGCGGTGGGCGTGAACCGTCTCGACGATCCGTCCGTCGAAGCGATCATCGTCACCACGCGCGACATCTCGGATCGCAAACGCGCGGAGAGAGTCCAGCAAGCGACCTACCGCATCGCGGACGCCGCGTCGATCGAACGTTCCCTCGAAGACCTTCTCCGCGCCATTCACAGTATCGTCGGCGAGCTGATGCCGGCCGACAATTTTTACGTCGCGCTGCTCGAGCCCGATGGTGAGCGCGTCACATTCCCCTATTTCGTCGACCGCTTCGATGCACAGTTTGAACCCCTGCCCCTCGGGCGGAACCTGACGTCGTACGTCATCCGCTCCGGTCTCCCGCTCCTGGCGACGTCCGACGTGTTCGAGGACATGGTCGCGCGAGGGGACGTGGACGAAGTGGGGGCACCCTCCATCGACTGGCTCGGCGTCCCGCTCACCCTCGAGAGCCGGACCATCGGCGTCGTGACGGTGCAGACCTACTCGGAGGGCGTCCGGCTCACGGAGGCCGACAAGGACATTCTGACCTTCGTGTCGGCGCAGATCGCCCGGGCCATCGAACGCCGGCGGGCGCAGGACGCGCTCCGGCAGGCCGAAGAGCGGTATCGCGCGTTCGTCACCCAGTCGACCGAAGCGATCTGGCGGGTGGAGCTCGACGACCCCATTCCGGTCGACCTCCCGGAAGAAGAGCAGGTCAACCGGCTGTACCGGGACGCGTACCTGGCCGAGTGCAATGAGGCCATGGTGCACATGTACGGGTTCGAGAGCGTGGACCAGGCCATCGGCGCGCGGCTCGGCAACTTCATCATCCAGGAGCACGCGTGGAATCGGGAAACCTGGGGCACCTTCGTCCGCTCCGGCTACCGCCTGTCGGACATCGAGTCCTTCGAGCGGGACCGCTCCGGCACCCACAAGATCTTCCTGAATAACCGCATCGGAATCGTTGATGGCGGCCACTTGCGCCGGATCTGGGGCACCCAACGGGACGTGACCGCTCAGCACAACCTGGAAGACCAGCTCCGCCAGGCCCAGAAGATGGAAGCGGTGGGCCGACTGGCCGGGGGAATCGCGCACGACTTCAACAACATCCTGACCGCCATTCTGGGCACCTGCTCCCTGATGCAGCGGGACCTCCCCGCCGGATCGCGGTCCCGTGAGGATGTCGACGAAATCCAGCGCTCGGCCACGAGGGCCGCGGGACTGACCCGGCAGCTCCTCGCCTACTCACGGCGTCAGGTGCTCCAGCCCGAAGTGCTGGACCTGAACGTCGTCGTCAGCGAGATGGACAAGATGCTGCGGCGGCTGATCGGCGAAGACGTGGAGCTCGTGACCATCCTGGGGGACGACCTCGGGCGCGTCATGGCCGACCCCGGCCAGATCGAGCAGGTATTGCTGAACCTGGCCGTGAACGCGCGTGACGCCATGCCGCAGGGAGGCCGGCTCACGATCCGCACGGCCAACCGGAGGGACACCCCCGTTCCCGGGGCCTCCGGCCAGCCGGTTTCGCGTGTGATGCTGGCGATCACCGACACCGGCATTGGCATGGATGACCGAATCCGGTCGCACCTGTTCGAGCCGTTCTTCACCACCAAAGAGGTCGGCAAGGGAACCGGGCTGGGATTGGCGACGGTATACGGGATCGTGCGGCAGAGTGGCGGGTCCATCTCGGTCGAGTCGGCGCCCGGAAAAGGCAGCACGTTCTCGGTGTTTCTCCCCCGAGTCGAGGACGCCAGCTTCCAGCGAGCCTCCCTGCCGGTGGCGGTCCCGGCTGAGCCCGGCGAGAAGCGGGCGCCCTCGGCGCACATTCTCCTGGCAGAGGACGAGCCGCGGGTCCGGCTGCTCACGCAGCGGGTACTGGAGGCGCGCGGCTACCGGGTGCTGGCAGCGACCGACGGGCAAGTCGCCTTGCAGCTCGCCTCAGACCTCGATCTGCCGCTCGACCTGCTCGTCACCGACGTGGTCATGCCCGGCATGAGCGGCCCCGACCTCGCCCGCCGCCTGCGGGAGTCGCGCCCCGGGCTGCCCGTCGTGTATATGTCGGGGTACGCGGACCAGGGCCTGGCCCACGAGGCCGCCGCCACGGGTGGCGCCTTTCTTTCCAAGCCCTTCGAAATGGAAACGCTGGAGCGGCTGGTACAATCCGCACTCGAACGACGACCCCAATAGACCGGAGCGACCAGGGACGTGCAAATCCTCATCGTCGAAGACGAGTCTGTCACTCGGGAAGTCCTCAAGCGGCTACTCCTGGCTGCGGGACACGGGGTTACCGAAGCCGCAGATGGAGCGGAGGCCTGGGGCGTGCTGCAATCCATCCGGATCCCGGTGGTCATTTCCGACTGGGAGATGCCGCAGATGGAGGGCCTGGATCTGTGCCGGAAGATCCGGAGCCGCTCGGGGGAGTACACCTATTTCATCATGCTGACGGCGAAAAGCGGACGGGCGGAATATCTCGAAGCGATGGACGGCGGAGTCGACGACTTCCTCGCCAAGCCGCTCGACGCCGTCGACCTGCAGTGCCGGCTCCGGGTCGCGGAGCGCATCCTCGGTCTTCGGAAAGAAGTGCAGCAGCTGGAGGGTCTGCTTCCGATTTGCAGCTACTGCAAACGCATTCGGGATGAGTCGGATCGTTGGACGTCGATCGAGACCTACATCGAACAGCGCTCACGGGCGGAATTCAGCCACGGCATCTGCCCAGATTGCTACAAGAAACACATCGAACCGGTACTGAATCCAGGCCAATAAAATGCCGTAGATACACCGAAGAAACTAGCAATTATCTGACGAAATCGGCGATTGTGTGCTCACTTTATCGTATAACTCATTACTGGACATGTTATTAAGTTAGCGCAATACCTGTCCAGTAGTTGTATCCATTTGTGAATTAAGTGGTTAACAAACGAAATCGGATCTCCCGGGCCCCCTGCAGCTAGATTTCCGACAATGCCACTCCCCCCTATCGCTGGCCATGAAGCGCTGCGGGTGCGCTTCGCTGATGCAATTCGGGCCGGCCGCCTCCCCCAGACACTGTTATTCGAGGGCCCCAAGGGGGTGGGCAAACAGCGATTGGCGTTGTGGCTGGCCCAGACGCTTCTCTGCGATACGGCGTCTGCGCCATGCGGAAAATGCGCGTCGTGCCGGCAGGTCGAAAACCTGAGTCACCCGGATCTGCACTGGTTCATCCCGGTTGAGCTCACGAAGAAGGGCGCTGACGCGGATAAGCAGATCGACCTCGTCGAAGAGGCGATCGGTGAGGTTTTGGCCGAGCGTCGCGAAGAGCCGTTTTACGAAGCTCCGGCGGGACTGACGGCGCACAGCATGGCTTCGGCGCGCCTGATGCTCCGGCGTCTCGCACTGAAGCCCGTCCAGGGTTCACGGGCCGTGTTCATACTGGGCGATGCGGAGCGGCTGGCGGCACAGAAGGGTCAGGACGGCGCGGCAAACGCGGTGCTCAAGGCACTCGAGGAGCCGCCGCCGACCGCCTTCATCATCCTGACCACGAGCGAACCCGATGCGCTCTTGCCGACGATTCTGTCCCGGACGGTCCGGGTGAGGGTAGGCAGGTTGCCAGACAGTGTTGTGACATCATTCGTACAGCAACACATGGTGTCACGCTTAGGGGACGCCGCAAGCGTAGCGCGGCGGATACAGCGTGCAGACGGGGCGATTGGCAGACTAGTTGCCACTGAGGGGAACGAGGGGAGCGGGGGGGGGGCCGCCGCGGCGGACCGACTCCTGCAAGCCATACGGGGTGGAGCGGCCACCCGGTACGGAGCAGCCCTGGCGCAACCCCCGTTTCAGGCGCGCGGAGCATTCACCTCGATGCTCGATGCGCTCCTCGAACGCCTCCGGGATGAAGCCCGCGAGGGTGGTGACACGAGCAAGGTGATGGCGGCGATGACGCGGGTGCTGGAAGCGCGGGAGCTGGCCCAGGGCAATGTGAATCCTCAGCTCCTGACAGCCGTCTTGACTGAGGATTTGGCCGGTGGGGGGCGCTCGTGAAGCTCTCGCACCTGGATCAGGAGGGGCGGGCCCGCATGGTGGACGTCAGCGGCAAGCCCGCGACGGCCCGCAGTGCGGTGGCCGAAGGCAGCATCCGGATGTCGGAGGACGCGTTCCGGCTCGTCCGGGACCAGTCGGTGGCAAAAGGGGACGTCCTCGGCGTCGCGCAGGTGGCGGGGACGATGGCGGCGAAGCGGACCGCCGACTTGATCCCGCTCTGCCACCCGCTGGCGCTCGACCACATCGCGGTCGAGGCGACGCTGGATGAAGCCCTGCCCGGCGTGCAGGTCCGGGCATCGGCCCGCATGGTCGGCCGGACCGGGGTGGAAATGGAAGTCCTGACGGCCGTGAGCGTCGCGCTCCTGACCGTCTATGACATGGTGAAGGCGGTGGACCGGCAGATGGAAATCGGGTCGGTGCACCTGGTGGAAAAGCATGGTGGGACCTCCGCCGAAGCTTGACGGAGTTTTGAACCGGGGATGGCAGGTTGTCCCCGAGACAGTTCTTCACAAGAGAGGGATATGCGCACCACGACCCAGCGACTGATGCTGCGGGGGACGGTGATCGTAGGGTTCGCGTTGGCGGTGAGCGCCGTCGGCGGATGGGTCCGCCGCGCCACCGCGGACGATGCGACCCTCCCCGAAGCCACGGTTCCGGCCGCGGACGTGCGAGGCATGGAACAGACTCTGGATCAGGTCCAGGGTGAGCTGACGGTGGCCAAGCTGCAGTTGGAGCGGGCGACCGCCATCATCGGGTTTTCCAGCAAGTACGGAATCCCCGCGGACCTGGCCAGCAACATTTATGACATGTCGAGCTCGGAAGGTGTCGACCCCGTGCTGGCCTTCCGGCTGGTCCGGGTGGAATCCGGTTTCGATCCGCGGGCCAAGAGCCGCGCGGGCGCGATCGGCCTGACGCAGGTGCTCCCCAGCACCGCGCGTCTCTACGAGCCCGGGTTGTCCATCGAGCAGCTGTACGAGCCGGCGACCAACCTGCGCCTGGGTTTCCGGTATCTGCACGACCTCATGGCCCGGTACGGCACGTTGAACCACGCCCTGGTCGCCTACAACAGCGGCCCCGGCAAGCTCCAGGACCTGCTGGACGCCGGTCACGAACCGAAGTCGGCGTACGCCCACCGCGTGGCGGGGGGATACAAGGCGCCGAAGAACGGGAAGTAAGACAGACCTCAGACATCAGACATCAGCCAGAATCGAAAAGGGGGCTCCTATGCGGAGTCCCCTTTCTCGTACTGATCACTGGCCTCTGGCTACTGGCCTCTGCTTCTCATCTGAACTGCTTCGGCGGGATCCGGATGACCTGGCCGATCTTGAGCTTCGAATGCGCTTCGAGATCGTTGTAGTCGAGGAGTGCCGCGAGAGGCACGCCGTAGTGACGAGCGATGGACGTCACCGTCTCACCCTTGGCCACCCTATGCGCGCCCTTCTGCAACGGCGTCCGGGTGCGGGACCGGTGCTCGGGAGGGACGCTCCACGCCGTCGCCGGAACGATGCGGCCGCTCATGGGGATGATGAGGCGCTGGCCGATATGGAGCGTCGTCAGCCGCACGTGCGGGTTGGCGGAGGTGATCATCGCCACCGTGACGTGATACCGCTGGGCGATCCCGGACACCGTCTGGCCCCGGGTGACATAGTGGTCCACGAAGGTCACGCGCTCGCTGGCCGGCAGCGAGTCGTACCGGAGTGCCACCGTCTGGCCCCGCCCGCGCGGCACCCGCACGGTCACTTCGCGTCCCGGCGGCGTGATCCCGCGGATGAACTGGGGATTGAGCTCGAGGATCGCGGCGACGGTGGTGTCGGACAGCTTCGCGATGACGTCCAACCCCGTCGCGTCCGGCACCGTAATCTCGTCGAAGACGAACGGCGCCATCGGCTGGATGCCGGTGAAGCCGTACCGGGTGGGCTGCTTGGCGATCAGCGACGCCGCGATCAGCTTCGGCACGTAGTCGCGAGTCTCGCGCCGGAGATAGCCCTTCCGGCTCGCGATGTCGAAGAAGGTCTGATCGGTGAGCGAGTCCACTTCCCCGGGCAGACGGGCGACCGAGCGCTCGATCTTCCCCGCCCCGGCGTCATAGGCCGCGGCGGCGAGGTACACGCTCCCCAGCCGCTGCATCAGATCGGAGAGATAGTTCGCGGCGGCATCTGTCGCCTTGTAGGGATCGCGCCGCTCATCCATCCACGGGTCGACCGTCAGACCGTAGTTGCGCGCCGTGCCGGCCATGAACTGCCACATCCCCACCGCCCGCGTCCGGCTGACGGCCGTGTTCGACAGCCCGCTCTCGATCACCGTCAGGTAAACCAGGTCCTCGGGCAGGCCCTTCGCCCGAAGCCGCTCGCGGATCATCCCCTCATAGCGTCCCAGGCGGGCCAGCCAGATCTCGAAGCGGTCGCGGGCGTCCGTCTGAAAGAAGTCGAGGTACTGCAAAACCCGGCTGTTACCGGAGAACGTGCTGACGTCGATATCGAACGTCGCGTCGCCACCCTTGGGGCCGGCGCTCGGCGCGGTGGGCTTGTCGGGGCCAAAGAGCCGCTCCGCCTCATGCCGGACTTCTTCTCGTGGAATGCTGCTCGCCGCGACGGCGATGCGGCTCGTGGAATCAGGCAGGCCCTGCTGCAAGGTGTCGAGCACGCGCTGATCGGCCGCTTCGTCGCGGTCCACAGCCGCCTGGGCGCGAGCGACGGAGTCGGCGCCCGCGAGCTTCGTCTTCGCGGTGTCGGTCGGCGCCGCGGCCGCCACCGAGGCCGGCGCGGACGCCGGAGTCGGCACGGTGGCGACGGGCGTGGCCCTGCCCCCGCACCCAGCCATCAGCGCGGAGACCGCCATCCACCCGAAGGTCCTGCTCGCTCGCCCCACCGTCATCTCGTCGAAAAGTGGTTGCCCAGAATTCGGTTCGTCGCATTCAGCACTGCAAGCGCCGCGCCACGCGGCGGGTCGGTTTCCGTGAGGTACGTCCCTACGAGCCGTGTTGCTTTCGACTCCTCACGTGCCGAGAGGGACACGATCACTACGGTCGCGTCGAACGCCCGCACCGCCTTCACTCCCAGCAGCTCGAACTCGATCTCCGCCTGCACCGCGTCATCCAGAGCGTTCACCGCCGCTTCCGCGGAGCACCGAAGCTCACCGGCCGGGGAGGTCACACCGTCGGCCTGCCCCGAAAACAGGGTCGCGCCGGCCCGTCCCAACTGGACCTTGGCCCGGCAGCGCCCGTTCGGGAGCCGCTGGAACGTGAACTCCTGGAACCGCAAGCGCTCCGTCGTCCCGGGCGGAGCCCCCCCGTTGGGACCCTGATCGGCGGACATCAGTCGAACCGCACTTCGATCTGGTGCCGCGTACTGGCCGCCTGCGGGGCCTCCACCACATCCACCTCGAGGTGGGGCCGGTTCTGTTCGTCCCGCTCTGCCGATACCACCAGTATCAATCCCGACTCCAGCTCTACCTTGAGCTGGCGTAAGTCCGAACGTGCCGTCACGTCCTTCACCGTCTCTCCCCGAAGCCGGGCCACGGCCGCTGCCGCCCGCCGAAGATCGTGCAGGTCGACCGCGTTCATGAGAGACGCTCCTCTAAAAGGCGCGACAGGTCCCGGTCCCGTATCCGCTCCGCCTGGATGAACAGCGACGACTTGGACGTCGCTTCCAGGGGGTACGGCGCCCAAAAGGACGCCGTCCGGAGCCGCTCCGAGGCAGCCCGAAAAGTCAGGACCAGCTGCCACGCCTCCGTGTGGGCCCTGCGTTCAGCCAAGGCGTCCACATGCCAAACCTCGTCGCCATGGGCAATTACGCGCCATGCCAAGGCTCACCTCCCGGGGGTGACCAGAAAGCAAGGCGCGCAATATTCGCATAACGTCAAGTCCTGTCAATAGTTGAGATGCTTATGGAAGCCATAACCTGATAGGGGGGAGCAAAAAGGGCTCCCTGAGGAGCCCTTTGGGGAGCACCAGTGGCGCCCCGGGGTCAGTCACCTCGGGTCACCAGCGCGCGGAAGCGGCGACCCAGGTCGGCGACGACGGGTCCCGACTGCCCATTTCCAATGACCCGACCGTCAAGTTTCGTGACAGCGACGATCTCGGCGGCGGTGCCCGTCAGAAAGACTTCGTCGGCCGAGTAGAGGTCGTACCGGTTGAGCGGTTCTTCCACCACTTCGTAGTTCGCGTCCCTCGCCATCTCGATCATCGCGTCGCGGGTGACCCCTCTCAGGATGCCGGAGTACGGGGGAGGGGTCTTCACCACGCCGCGGCGGGCGCAGAACAGGTTCATACCGCTCGCTTCGGCGACATACCCTGAGCTGTCGAGCATGATGACTTCGTCGACGTTGGCGGCGATGCCTTCGATTTTCGCGAGGATGTGCGAGAGGTAGTTCAGGGACTTCACGCGCGGCGAGAGGTTCTCTTTGTGGCTGATGGGCGTCGCCGCGGTAATACAGGTCAACCCGCGCTCGTACCGTTCCTTGGACCACAGGGCGATCGTGTCGACGATGCAGAAGACCGTGGGCTTCTCGCACTTCCGGGGGTCCATCCCGAGGTCCCCGGTACCGCGCGTAACGACCAGCCGAATGTAGCTGTCTTTGATGCCGGCCTTGGCCTGCGCCTCTTCCACCATCTTCCGCATGTCGGCCTGCGACATCCCGGGATCGAGCCAGATGGACTTGGCGGAGGAATACAGCCGGTCAATGTGCTCACCCAGCCGGAAGATTCGCCCGCCGTAGGCGCGGATCCCCTCGAAAACGCCGTCCCCATACAGGAGACCGTGGTCGAAGACCGAAACGGACGCTTCGTCCCTGGTCTTGTATTCCCCGTTGATCCAGATGGTGGTTGGCATACGGGCTCAAAGTTCGACAACGGGGGGAGGTTTCACAAGGCAGCATTTCATTCTTTGACAACCGCCGCGAAAAGTGAAGATTCGAATCCAGGCACCCCATGAACCGCACGCTGGCCGTCGGCCTGCTGTTCATCGTCCTCGAGGCGTGCCGGGAAACGGCCGCCCCGGTTCCTGCCCCGACGACCCCTCTGCCGGATACGTCCGTGAGGGGAACGTTGCGCGTCCTTACCATCCCCACGGCAGACGGAACCGGGCGCGTCGTCCATCCGGACTACGTCCGGATGCCCGCGTCCTGGCCGGGATCCCCCCGGTACCTCGCGATTACGACGTATCCGGCAGCCGATCCCACCCGCGAGTGGCCTTCCTTATTCAGCCAGGACTCGGCGTGCACCCACTGGCACCTGCCGGTGGGCGAGCCCAATCCGGTGCTCCAGCCGCCGACAGCCATGACTTACACGGACCCGGACGTCGTCTACGAACCTGACTCGGATCAGATCTGGATGTACGTCCGGCTGGTGACGCCGATTTGGAATGTCCTCCAGGTGATCCGGTCGGGGGACGGCGTACACTGGACCCCCCCGGTCGACATCGATTCAGCGCCGAATCACGGCATGATCTCGCCCGCGGTGGTCCGCCGGGAAGCCGGGGACTGGTACCTCTGGTCCGTCCATGCCGGCCCGGGAGGCTGCGCGGTGGCGGGCTCCGCGTTCCTGCAACGTCGGACGTCGACCGACGGCGTGCACTGGTCCGCGCCGGACACCGCCAGCATCGCGGGTCACCCGTGGCACGTCGACGTCCAATGGATTCCCGACCGCAAGGAGTGGTGGGCGTTGTACGTCGAGAGCTGTCTGCCGACCGCGGTGCGCCTGGCCACGAGTCCCGATGGGCTGTCGTGGTCGGTGCTCCCCTCCCCGGTCATCACCGCCGGAGTCATCCCGCAATTCGGTGATGTGGTGTATCGCTCGACGTTTGCGGTGGAGGGGGACAGCGTGCGGTTCTGGTTCTCGGGGGCCCGTTGGGACACGGTGTCGGATTCGGGATGGGTCTGGCGGGCAGCGGCATCCATCGAGGGGACCAGCTCACTGCTGGAGCGCCTGTCGCAACCGGCGCCGGTCGCACCGCGACGTTTTGTCGCCCCGCGGGGGCAGTGGGTCCCCTACCCCGAGGCGCCCTGATATAAGGAAGGAATGTGCCGGCTGGGGATCGAACCCAGGACCTACGGATTAAAAGTCCGTTGCTCTACCAACTGAGCTACCGGCACGCGCACCCCAAAATAACACAGCCCCCAAGCCATGCCGAACCGTCATGGGACTCCCCCACACCAGGTATTGGAGACCCGGCCACCCTCCCCGCTACACTGTGCCCCAGATCGGAGCGGCATCCGGCCGCGCCAGCGCACACCTCAGGGAGGGGACCGTGTATTCGGCTCTCGTCGCGATTCTCATGATGTTCCAGCCGGCCGCCAAGACCGCCGGTTGTGTCATCGTCGTCAACGACAACAACCAGCTCTATACCGCCAGCATGGGGCAGGTCGCCGACCTGTTCCTCGCCAAGCGGACCACGTGGCAGAACGGCTCCGCGGTGATCCCGGTTGACCAGATGCCCGAGGCGCAGGTCCGGGAAGAGTTCTCGGTCGCCGTCCTCGGTCGCCCGCTCCAGGCCGTGCAGGCGTACTGGCGCGCCAAGGCGTACCGCGAAGACGTGACGCCGCCGACTGAGCTCATGAACGACCAGGCCGTGCTCGACTACGTGAAGACGCACCCGAACGCGATCGGGTACGTCACGCCCGACGCCGACCTTCCGGCCGGCGTGCACGCGGTGGTGGTGACGAAGTAAGGTAGGATTTACGCTCTGGCCCGGCGCGCGCTGACCCTTCGGGGGGAAGGCGTCGCGCCGGGTACGGGGCGCGTACGTGCCGCCCTCCGGAACGCCTCCAGCACGCTCCGTAACGCCATCGTCGGCTCGCCACGGCGCCGCAGCAGATCGAGCCCCCATGGCAGGTCGAACCCCACCAGCGGTACCGCGACCGTCCCGCCTGGCGGTCCCCGGCGATGCGACTTGAAGCCCAGCCCCCACCCCTTGCCCCGTGCCACCAGGGCCCAGATGGCTTGGAGTCCGGCGTGCGTCCCATCCACCCGCGGAATCAACCCCGCATCGTGCAGGGCATCGAAGACCCGGTCATAGAACGCCGGCTGGAAGTCGCGGTCGGGGAACAGGAACGGCAGGTCGGCCAGTTCGGCCGGCTTCACGCGAGCCCGCCGCGCCAGCGGATGATCGGCGGGCAAGAGCGCCATCTGCAACCGGTCATCGAACATGTGTTCCACGATCAGGCCGGGATGCGCGACTCCCGGGTGCGAGTGGGCCAAGCCGAGATCGATGTCCCCGCGGACGATGGCCGGAGCCTGCAGGGGAGTCGAAATCTCCTCGATGACCACATGCACGTGAGGATGACGTTGCGCGACCTCCGTGAGCACGCGCGTGAGCATCTCGCCCGTCGTGACCGTGGCGACGGCGCCGATGACGCACCGCCCTTCCATTCCCCTCCGCGCACGCGTCGTGTCGAGGACGATCTGCTCGAGCCCCGACAGAATCCCGGGGCATTCCCCTGCCAGCGAATTCCCCGCCGGGGTCAGCAGCACACCCCGCGCCGTCCGCTCCAGAAGCGAGAGACCGGTGGCGTGCTCGAGCTCCTTGAGCTGGCGGGACAGCGCCGGTTGCGTGACGCCGAGGCGTTCGGCGGCCCTGCCGATCGTCTGCGCAGCCGCAACCTCGAGCAATGCCCGGAGGTGGCGGATTTCCATGGCTGTCGGGACCGAGCCGAGGGGCGCCCGCCTGGCCTTCCGTGCCGGAGCCGACGGCGGGAGATGGGGCTCGCGGCGGAGGCACGCGTGCGGGTGGTCGCGGACGGCATCGAGGACATGCTCGAGCACCCGCCGCAGGACAGGGCGCTTGTCATCACGCCGCCAGATGGCGGCCGCCCGGACCTTGGGCGCCGCGTCCACGAGGGCGACGACGGACGTACCCTGCGGCGGCGACACCGACCGCGCCCTGCCGATGAGGGACCACCCACGCCCCGCCGATACCGCCAGGTGACCATCTCGCAAGCCGACGTCGACTACGAGCAGGGGTGAGCGCAGCCCACCTTCTCGCAGCACCGCCATGATCTCGTCGAGAACCCCGGGTGCCAGCGCGCGTTGGGGAATGATGAGCGGGTAGTCGGCGAGATCCGTCAGCTTCAGCCGCCGGCGGCCGGCGAGCGGGTGTCCGTGGTGAAGAATGATGTGGTCCAGATACTCGTCCCAGAGCGGCTCAACGGCCAGTTCGGGATCATCCCCAACGGCCATGGCCAACGCAATGTCAATCGCCCCGGCCCGGACCTGCTCCACGGTGTCCGGCGGGTCGAGATCCTCGACGGCGAGCGTGATGTCCGGATCCTCCTGATGGACCCGCTCCTCCACCGCCGCCGGAATCCCGGCCGCGATGATGGTGAGCATCGCCCCGATGGAAACGCGTCCCCGCCGGCCTTCGCTGGTCGCCTCCGCCCGGTCGATGGCGAAGCCCAGCGTGACGAGAAGGTTGGCGGCCCCCCGCGCAAAGGCCTGCCCCGCGGCGGTCGGCGTGACGCCCTTGGAATGGCGCTCCAGCAGCGGAACGCCGAGCTCGCGCTCGAGCTCGTGGATCTGCCGGGAAAGGGCGGGCTGAGCGAGGTGGGCACGCGCCGCGGCACGGGAGAGGCTCCGTGTCTCGGCGACGGCGATGAAGTTTCGGAAATCCCGCAGGAGCATCGGACCCCTTGGCCATGCGCCGACGGCATCGAAGCCCTAGCGGATCGGTATTTCCTGCCGACCTGCCTCCCCCACTAGGATGACCGTCGACGATTTCGCGCCCTTCCAGGCGCAGGAGTGACCATACGTTCGCTGAAACACTGCCGCTAGAGGCCTGCGAGCCGGCGCGCCATCTGGGTGCGCTGCGCGAAGTGGCCAATACCGCCAGCCGGGCGGCGTCCGGGGCCCTGTCCCGGTCTCTGCGCCGCCGCGTCTCGGTCACCGTTCCGGAGTTCGCGGTTTCCCTGCAGGAACAGCTTCCCGCGATCCTGGGGCAAGGTGCGCGCCCGCTCGTCGCCGTGAAGGCCCAACTCCTGGGAGACATTTCCGGTCCCGTCGCGTGGGTCATGACGCGCACGGAGGCGGCCCGGCTGGCCGGCATTCTCCTGGCCCGCGACTCGGGATCCGTCGCGCTCAACGACACGGCGACGCAGGCGGTGCTGACGCGGAGCGCGCACACGCTCGCCGGCGCCTACGCGGACGTACTAGCGGCGTTGACGCACGGCGTGGTGTTTCTCTCCGTCCCCGAAATAGTCGAAGGCACCATCGAACGCCTGCTGGCCCGGCGGCAGGTCAGGTCGGAACCGCGCCAGTCCAATCAGTTGAGCGTGTGTGTCGGGTCTCGCCTCGGCTTTGACGACCAGAGTCTCGCGGTGATGGGGCACCTCGTATTCCTGCCTCATCATCCGACCTTCGGTCGCATTCTTCGCGCGCTGGCTGACTGATGACCCGACGGTTTCCCCTGCCCCCCTCGCGGGCGGGCATTCCTGCATGCGTCTGGTTCACCGGGCTCGCCCTGATTCCCGCGCTCGTGTCCACCGTCTGGCCCCCGGTCTCCCCACTGCCGGTGCAGGTCACGACCTGGGCGCTGGCCATCGGGATCGCGGCGTTCACCGGCAACCGCTGGCTCAAGGGTCAGCTCTCGTGCCCGGCCGACCCCCGAGTCCGCGATCTCTTTGAAGGCGTTCCGATCGGGTTGTACCGCAGCACGCCGGATGGCCAGATCCTCGATGCCAACCGGAACCTGGTGGAGCTTCTGGGCTATCCCAACCGCGGAACGCTGCTCGCGACGGCGGCGACGCGACTCTATGTCGACCCCGCCGATCGTGAACGCTGGAAGGCCATCGTGTGTGAAAAGGGCGAGGTCCGCGCCTTCGAAGCGCGCATGCGCCGCCACTCCGGCGGAGTGATCTGGGCCCGGCAGAGTGTCCGGGCCGTGCTCGATGCCGAGGGCCGGATCGAGTATGAGGGCGCCATCGAAGACATCACCGAGCGCACCTCCGCGGAGCGGGCGCTGCGCGTCAGTGAGGAGCGCTATGGCGCCGCGTTCGAACAGGCCGCCATCGGTCTGGCTGAAGTGTCTCCCGCCGGCCGGTTCCTGCGCGTGAATCGCTATCTCTGTGAGCGCCTGGGCTACGCCGAGGCCGAGCTCCTGCAGATGACCGTCATCGAGGTGACGCATCCCGAGGACGTGTCCGCGACGCAGGACTACCTCGACCGGGCCGGTGAGACCTCCGGGCCCTACCGGCGCGAGAAGCGCTATCTGAAGAAGGACGGCACCCCCCTCTGGTCCCTCATGACGACGTCCCTGGTGCGGACGCCCGATGGTGGGCCGGCGTTCTTCATCACCGTCATCGAGGACCTGTCCGAACGAAAGCGGCTTGAAGCACAGCTACTGCACGCACAGAAGCTGGAGGCCGTCGGGCAGCTCGCGGGCGGCGTGGCGCACGACTTTTCGAACCTGATCGGCGCGATTCAGGGGTACGCGCAGCTGGTGGAGCGCACGCTGGCACCCGAGGATCCCCGGCGCGCCGACATCGGGGAAATCCGAAAGGCGGGACAGCGTGCCGCGGGACTCATTCATCAGCTGCTGACCTTCGCCCGCCGGCAGGAGACCCAGCCTCAGCTGGTCGACGTGAACGGCCTGGTCACCAACCTCGGCCGCCTGGTGACCCGCGTCCTCGGCTCCGACATCAAGGTGTCGTGGGGTTTGACGGAAGACCTGCCCGCTATCAAGGTCGATCCGGGTCAGTTCGAACAGGTGATTCTGAACCTGGCCATCAACGCCCGGGACGCGATGCCGGAGGGCGGAACCCTCGGCATCGAGACGTCACTCGTGCAGGTGGATCAGAGTCACGTGAACCGCCAGCGCGGCTCCCGACCCGGGCCTCATGTGATGGTCACCGTCTCCGACACGGGGACCGGCATGCCGCGGGAGGTGCTGGACCGGATTTTCGAGCCCTTCTTCACGACCAAGGGTCCCGATCGGGGCACCGGCCTCGGCCTCGCCATCTGCTACGGGATCGTGAAACAGGCGGGCGGCAACATCTGGGTGTACTCGGAACCCGGGCACGGAACGACGTTCCGCCTCTACTTCCCGGCCGTTCTCGAGGGCGCCGGCGCCCTGTCCCTCCCCGAATCGGATCCGGCGCTGCCGGGCGGGACCGAACGGCTGCTGCTAGTGGAAGACGATCCCCAGATGCGGGCGCTCGCGCTCCGGGTACTGTCCGACTGCGGCTATGACGTCACTGCGGCGCCGGACGCGGAAACCGCGATGGCGGAGCTGGCGTCGGGTGGGCTCGACCCGGCCCTGCTGGTCACGGATCTCATTCTCCCCGGTGTCACCGGGCTGCAGATGGCGCAGGCCCTGCGCGCCGAAAAACCCGGGCTCCGCGTGCTGTGCATGACCGGACAGGCGGATCGGGTCTCGTCGTCGAGCCGACGGCAGCAGGGGTTCGGGTTGATCGAGAAGCCCTTCACCGCGCAGACACTGGCGCAAGCGGTGCGGGACGCGCTGGACCAGCAGCCGTCAGCCATCAGCGATCAGCCGTCAGCGAACTGAATTCGCCAGCCTGCTGACGGCTGACGGCTTGGCATCCTAGATTCCCACTCATGCCTGAGACTCCGTTGGTCTCCCACATCTCCGATACCGCGCGATGGGTTGCGATGTACCGCGCCTTCGAGTCGGAACGTCCGGACGCAATCTTCCACGATCCGTACGCCCGCAGGCTCGCGGGGCCGATCGGCGAGCGGATCGCCGCCGCGATGGGTGGGACCAAGTGGGCGTGGCCGATGATCGTGCGCACCGCGGTGATGGACGAGGTGATCCAGCGGGGGGTGGGCGAAGGGGCCGACACCGTCCTCAACCTGGCCGCGGGTCTCGACACCAGGCCTTGGCGGCTCGACCTCCCGTCGTCACTCACGTGGTGGGACGTCGACTACCCGGCCACGCATGAGTACAAGCGGGAAGCGATGAAGGGCGAGCGGCCCAAGTGCCGGGTCGAGTGGGCCGCCGCGGACCTCGCCGATCGCGGCGCCCGGAAGGCGCTCTTCGCACGCGTGGGCCAGTCGGCGAAACGCGTGCTCGTCGTGTCCGAAGGCCTGCTGATCTATCTCGACCCGGCTGAGGTGCGCGCGCTGGCGACCGACCTCCACGAGCCGGCTTCGTTCGCCAACTGGCTCATCGACCTCGCGTCTCCGAAGCTCCTCGAGTGGATCCAGCGCCGGAACATGGGGAAGGCGACGGCCGCCGGGGGCGCCCCGATGAAGTTCGGCCCGGCCGAAGGCACCGCGTACTTCGAGCCCAGTGGCTGGCGGGAAATCGAGTGGTATTCGACGGGCGAGGAGGCCCGGCGCCTCGGCCGGGAAATGCCGCTGTCCTGGTTGTGGCGTTTCATGGGGGTCTTCTCATCGGCCGCGATGCGCGAAAAATGGCGCCGCTATGCGGGATACGCGTTGCTCCGGAGGGTGTGAAGTTCGTCTCGGTTTGCGACGCCGCCTTCCCGCCGTAGATTCCCCGCTCCCCATCTCCCCCCAACTGAGGTCCCCAAATGCGTTCAGCTCGAGCTTCCGCCCTGCTCCTTGCCGCGCTCGTGGCATCCTGTGACCGCACGCCGCCACCGCCCGCCGCGCAGACTCAGGCGAATTCGCTCCGGATCGTCGCGAGCGACTTCTCGTTCATGAGCCCCGACACCGTCGCGGCCGGCCTGACCAACATCGTGATGATGAATCAGGGCAAGGAGCCTCACCAGGCCGCGATCTTCCGGATGGACTCCGTCAAGACGCAATCCGAAATCCAGGCTGGACTGCATTCCAACATCATCCCGAGCTGGGTCATCGTCACCGGTGGCCCGAACGGCGCCAATCCAGGCGACTCGAGCAACGTGGCGGCGGTCCTGCGGCCCGGGAACTACATGATGGTCTGCTTCATGTCGGGCGCGGACGGCAAGATGCATCTCGACAAGGGCATGTCCAAGACGTTCGTCGTGAAGCCCGCCGGGGCCGCGATGGCGCTCCCGACCGCCGACATCACGGTCACCACCAAGGACTACTCCTTCGAGATCTCGCCCGCCATCACGGCCGGGACGCACACCATCCGTCTCGTGAATGCCGGCCCGCAGCTGCACGAGATCACTCTGGTCAAGATGGCGCCGGGAAAGACTATGAAGGACGCACAGACCTGGATGGCGGCCGGAATGAAGGGCATGCCGCCATTCATGTCCTTCGGCGGGATCGCCGGCCTCGCGGTGGGTCAGGCCGCGAACTTCACCGCCACCTTTACCCCCGGCGACTACGTCATGCTCTGCTTTGTACCGGATACCAAGGACGGAAAACCGCACCTCGCGCACGGCATGGTGATGCCGTTCAAGGTGAGCTGAACTAGAAGAGGGCGAGCTGGCACACCGGCGAAAAACTCTGCCGGTGATGTCTGGTAGGACCAAGGGCTGCGACGGCCGCAAGATGATCAGCGGTCGCGTAGCCCTTGTTCGTTTCCCACGCGTAGCCGGGGTGCCGGACGGCGAGGCGGACCATCAGGACGTCGCGGACCGTCTTCGCGATGATCGACGCCGCGGCGATGGACGAGCATTTCGCGTCCCCGTCCACGATGGCCTGATGGGCACAGCCGAGTTCCGGACAGGGCATGCCATCCACCAGGACGTCGGTGGGTTCCAGGCCGAGGCGCCCGAGGGCGCGGCGCATGGCGAGGATGGCGGCACGGCGGATGTTCCAGCGGTCGATCTCGTGGACGCTCGCGGCGCCGACGCCGATCGCGCGCGCGCGGGAACGTATTTCGAGAGCGAGGCGGTCGCGCGCCTTGGCGGTGAGGACCTTCGAGTCATTCAGCCCGCGGATGGGCTTCTGGTCGGGATAAAAGACGACGGCCGCGGCCACCACCGGTCCTGCCAGGGGGCCACGGCCGACTTCATCGATGCCAGCGACGACCATCCGCCCCTCGTGCCAGAGCGCGCGTTCGCGCTCGAGCGAGGGGCGGCGGCCGCTCACGCCTGCGTGTGCTCCGTCGTGGCGCCCGCGGTGTCGCCGCGCTTCTCGCGGATCCGGGCGGCCTTGCCGGCCAACCGGCGCAGGAAGTACAGCTTGGCCCGGCGCACGCGGCCCTGACGGACCATCTCGATGGCGGAAATGGACGGCGAGTGCAGCGGGAAGATGCGCTCGACGCCGACACCCGCGGAGATCTTCCGGACCGTGAAGGTCTCGTTGATCCCGCCGCCGCGCCGGGCGATGCATACGCCCTCGAACGCCTGCAGACGCTCCTTTTCACCTTCACGCACGCGCACCATCACCCGGACCGTATCGCCGGGGTCGAAGGCCGGGATGTCCGTCTTCAGGCCTTCACGCTCCACCGCTCTGAGTCGCTCCATAACTGCTCCCTGTTTCTGTAGGGCAACCTACGCGCCCTGATGTTTCTCCCACAAGTCCGGCCGTCGTTCCCGCGTCAGCCGTTCGGCCTCGGCAGCCCGCCATGCCGCGATTTTCGCATGATCTCCGCCGATCAAGACCGGCGGGACCGCCATTCCCCGGTACTCCGGAGGCCGCGTGTACGACGGCGGCGCCAACAAGCCGTCGTAGTGCGAATCCCCCGCCGCCGATTCGTGATCGCCCAGGGCACCCGGCAACAGCCGGACCACCGCGTCCACCAGGCAGAGCGCCGCCGGCTCACCCCCGGTCAGCACCGCATCGCCGACCGACACTTCCTCGGTGGCCAATCCGTCGGCCACCCGCTGATCCACGTCCTTGTAGTGCCCGCAGAGCACCGTCAGCTCCGCCGCCAGCGACCATCGCACCGCGTCATCGTGCGTCAGGGGTTTCCCCCGCGCCGACATCAGCACCACCGGACTGCCGGCCGGCGGCTGCAGGCCGTCGAGCGCCTCGAAGAACGGCTCGGGCCTCAGCACCATGCCGGCTCCGCCGCCGTACGGCGTGTCGTCCACGGTGCGATGCCGGTCGTGCGTGTAGTCCCGCAGCTGCACCAGCCGGTAGCACACCAGTCCTGACTTCGCCGCGCGACCGAGGATACTCGCGCCAAGGGGCCCGGCGAACATCTCGGGAAAGAGGGTGACGAGATTGACCGTCAGCATCCCTTATCCCTCGTCCTCCAACGCCAGGAACTGATCGCGCCACTCTTCCACCGCAGCGCGGCTGCTCACGCCTTCGAACCCCACCAGCCATTCGCGGTGATAGGCCCGGCGCCGGCCCAGGATCAGAGGACCGGCCAGGACCTGCCGCGTGTCATCCACCACGTACATCCGCGCCTTCGGCACCAGCAGGCTTCCGGGATCCGCCACCAGCGGGAAGATCGCGACCTCCCCTTTCTGGCCGTGCGGCTTCCGGAGCCGCGCGATTACGCGGGGCGTTGGCCGAACACTCCCGCTTTCTTGAGCAGGGAGCGCACCGTATCGGTCGGCGTCGCGCCCTTCCCGAGCCAATACTTGGCCCGTTCCGCGTCCACCTGAAGGGTGGTGGGCTTGGTCTTGGGGTTGTAGTGCCCCAGCGTCGCCACGAATCGGCCGTCGCGCGGAGACTCCTGATCCGCCACCACGATCCGGAAATGCGCCTGGCCCTTCCGCCCCATCCGCCGCAATCTGATTCGAGTCGCCATACAGTTCCTTACATCCTCTTGATGAGCTTTCGCATCTGCTGGAACTGTTCCAGCAGACGGTTGACTTCCTGCACCGACGTACCCGACCCCTTCGCGATCCGCAGCTTTCGCGATCCGTTCAGCACCGACGGATCGGCCCGCTCGCCCGGGGTCATCGACAGCACGATCGCTTCCACATGCTTCAACCGCTTGTCATCGGCGGGGATCTGCTTCAACGCCTTGGGCGTAACGCCCGGCAACAGCCCCAGGACCTGCTTCATCGGTCCCATCGCCTGCATCTGCTTCAGCGCCACCAGAAAATCCGCGAGGTCCATCCCCCGCTTGGATCGCGCCTTCTGCTCGAGCTTCTGCGCCGCCTTCAGGTCGATCGCGGCGGCGGCCTTCTCGACCAGCCCCACCACGTCGCCCTGGCCCAGAATCCGGCCCGCCATGCGCACCGGATCGAACGGCTCGAGCGCTTCGACCTTTTCACCGACGCCGACGTACACGATCGGCACGCCCGTCACACCGTGAATCGAGAGCGCCGCGCCACCGCGGGCATCGCCGTCCATCTTGGTGAGGATCGCGCCCGTCAGCCCCACGCTCTCGTGGAAACCCTTGGCGATCTTCACGGCGTCCTGGCCGGTCATGCCATCGGCCACCAGCAGGACGTCCTTCGGCTTCACCGCGTCCTTCAACGTCTTGAGCTCATCCATCAGCTCGGCGTCGATCTGCAACCGGCCCGCCGTGTCGACGATGACCGTCCGGCACCGCGCCTTCTCGGCTTCGCGCAGGGAGTCCTTCACGAGCTGAGGGACGCTCACGCTTCCCCCGTCCCGCTTCCCGCCTCCCCCGAACACGGGGATGCCGACCTGCTTCCCGAGCTGCTCGAGTTGTTCCGCAGCCGCTGGGCGATACACATCCGCCGCCACCAGTCCCGGCGCCTTCTGCTCCAGCTTCAGCCGGCGGGCCAACTTCGCCGCCGTCGTCGTCTTTCCTGAGCCTTGCAACCCGACGAGCAGAATCACCGTCGGGCCTACGGAGGCGAACGCGAGGTCCCGACGGGCCCCGCCGAGCATGCCGGCGATCTCATCGTGGACCAGCTTCACCACCTGCTGGCCGGGCCGGACGGTGTCGATCTTGAGCGCCCCAACCGCGCGCTCCTTCACTCGATCGACGAAGTCCCGGGTCACCTCGAAGCTCACGTCCGCTTCGAGCAGGTGCCGCCGGATCTCACGCAGCGCTTCCGTGACGTCCGCTTCGGACAGCACCCCCCGGCCGGTCAACCGCTTCAGCACGCCGGAGAGCTGTTCCGAAAGGGCCGTAAACATAAGCCTTACAAATTACTTAGCGAGTTGCTCGAAACCAAGTGGGGGGTTAAAAATCGACCATGCCGGAACCCCTGTGGTGGCAAGGGCTGACCATGATCGGCGTCGGCACGCTGGCTGGTGGGATCACCTCGAGCGTGAACGTCTGGCTCCTCTTTCACCCCAAGGAGCCCCGCCGGCTGGGTCCGCTCACGCTGCAGGGAGCCATCCCCAAGTACCAGGCCCGCATCGCCGAGTCCGTCGAGCGCTGGGTGTCCGAAGGTCTGGCCTCGGCCGCCCTCGAAGCGGGGGCCCGGCACTTCATCACCACGCAGCGGGATGCCCTGCTCCACGATGAGCGCCCCCTCCTCGAGCGCCTGCCGCGCGGCCTCCTCGCGGCAGTCGAGCAAGCGATCACTGACTACCTGCCGCTGGCCGTCGAGCAGTTCGGCGCCACACTCGAAGATCCCGAGGCGCGCACACGCATCACGGAAGCGCTAAAGGGGGTCCTCGACCACGCGGTGGCGAACCTCAAGGCCCACGAACGACTCGTCGCCAAGCTCGTCGTCACGCCGGAGCGCGTGGACCGGATGGTCGCCGAGCTGGGGCTGGTGTTCGAATCACCGGAGTTCAAAGCCCGTCTCTCGAGAACGGTGAGTGACGCCGTCATGCGCTTCCTCCGGACGCCCATCGCCGAGCGACTGTGGACCCTGGGCCCCGACCGGCTGGACGGATTGGAGAGCGCGGCGTCGGACTACGTCGTCGCGGCGCTCAAGGCTCCGGAGACCGCCGATTGGGCTGCCGCGCGCGCCCGCGAGGCTGTCGATGCGCTGCGCGAGTACCCGATTGGGCTGCCGCGGTCGTTGAAGCGGAGTGTGGGGTTGGGGTTCGGCCTGGGAGCGCTCATCGGCGCCCTGGGGTGGGGAGTGAGCCTGCTACTTCGCTGAAATGGCCGCAGTGGGGGGGTGTGTCCATCCCGACCAGTCGCTGGGGGCATAGGTGACAACCGAAGCAGGGTGGGTCCCCAGCGTGGTCCGCTCAGCTCGCCAAGTCTTACCAGGCTCTGCCCGCTTCGCCCACGCGCGCTTGAGCCCTGACACGAAGGCGCTCGCGGCCGCCGGGGTCCGCCACACGGCGTACCACACCAGCGCCTCATTATGCGCTCCCAATACCGCGTAGTGATCGCCCGCCCAGCCTACGGTCAGCGCCTCCGCCTCATCCTCCGACCCCAAGGCTTGCTCGAGCACCAGCCGGGTTTCGAACTCTCCCAAGTCGTCATCGTATTGCAGGACGTCCCCGGCTCCCCCGCGGATCGTGATGTTCACCGGCGTCTCGTGCGCCGCATACCGCTCCGGGTGGAGGATCTGTGACGACGATACTGGCATGTTCTTACCGTAGGGTTGCTGTCCCGGGTACTTGGTTTCGAACCAGCGGACAAAGTCGGCGCCTGCCAGATACGGGAAGATGAGGGTCTGCTTCACCCAGAGCGGAGCGTGGGCAAAAACCGGCATCTGCTCCTGTTGCATGGCGACGGCGGACCGCGTGTCCCAGAACGACGGGACGGTAGCCATCTGCTGCTCGGGCATCAGGATCTGGATCTGCGCCAATGTCGCTTGGCCTTCGAAGATGGCGGCCCCCGCTTCCTCCCGATCGTTGTGCCGCGGCTGGCGGAGTACTGAGTCGATTGACGCGTACTGGTCCTGAAGCGCGTGCACCAGCTCGTGGGACGCGATGTTGAAGCGGATGCTCGTGCTGTCGGCATCCGTGGGGATGAAAAGCGCACCTGAGTCCGGGTCGTAGTATCCGGCAATCTGCTCCGAAAGCACGTCGACCATGGTTGACCTCAGGTCCAGCGAATCGGGGATCAGGGCCAGATGCTTCAGCGCGGCTTCACGGCTCGCAAACTCCGCGCGCGGGATGTCCTGATCGAGCTTATGGATGACGTAGTCCCGGATCTGGGCCCGCGTACGAATCTCGACACCGACCTTGTGCTTGAATTTCAGCCCCATGACCTCTTCCACCCGGGGCATCGACTGCTGCACCAAGTCCGTGACCGCTGCGCGGGTCTGCACCGCTTCGGCCCGCTGGTGGCAGGCCGCCACCGTGACCAAGGCCGCGACCAGTGCCCCGACCCGCTTCATCCCGCCCACTCGATGTCCTTGCCGACCGATGCTCCTACGACCCGCGCGATCTCACGTCCCGTCACGACAAGTCCTTGCGATTCGAGCTCCGCACGCAGCAGCCGGTCCAGCTCGGCGCGGCGATCCCCCAGCGTCTGGGCCGCCTGAGGCGTCCGGGTCGCCGGGGGTGGCGTTGAGGGCTCGCGGTCCCCCGAAAACATCCGGTCCAGTTCGGCCCCGATCCGCTCGAGCATGGGGACGATCTCCGCCGCCAAGTCGGCGCCGGGCTCCCCCGCGGGGTCCTCCGCGCTCCCTTGCCGGATCTTTTTCTCCACCTGGCGGCGCTCGCGAATCAGACGCTCCAGGTCCGGCGACACCTTGGCCGTCGCCTGCGCATGAGCGCACGCTTCATCCAGGACGTCGATCGCCTTGTCGGGACGGGCGCGGTCGAGCACGAACTGGTCGGTCAGCACGATGGCGGCCTGCAGAGCGTCGTCGGAGATGGCCACGGCGTGGTGCCGCTCGAGCCGGGGGCGCCGCGCCAGAAGCACTTCCCTCGTCTGTGACGCGTTCAGCTCCTCGATCGCCACCGGATGAAAGCGCCGCTCCAGGGCGGGATCGGTCTTGATCCAGCGATCGTATTCGGCACCCGTGGTCGCCCCGATGAGCCGGATGTCGCCGCGTACCAAGGCCGGCTTGAGCATGTTCCCCGCGTCCATCGCCGACCCCACGGCGGTGCCCTGCCCCACGAGGTTGTGGAGCTCGTCCACGAACAGGATCGAATCGGGATTGGCGGCGAGAGACTCGACCACCCGGCGCAGGCGGCCTTCGTATTGGCCGCGGAACGAGGTGTCGGCCAGGAGCGCGACGTGATCGAGGGCGAGAATCTGCGCGTCTTTCAGGGCCGGCGGGACGTCCCCCGCGGCGATGCGCTGGGCCAGGCCTTCGACGATGGCCGTCTTGCCGACCCCGGCCCGGCCCACGAGCGCCGGGTTGTTCTTCCCCTGCCGCAGGAGGATATCGACGACGCGCGCGATTTCGGCGTCCCGGCAGCGCACGGGCTCGAGCTCGCCGCGGCGGGCTTGCCGGGTGAGGTCGAGCGCGACGCGCGCCATCACATCGCCTTCGCCGAACAGATTGAAGGGGCTGCTCACCGGACTACGCCCCGTGCAGGAATTGCATGTACCAGGACAGCATTGAATCCCGGAAAAGGAAGGTCACGGCTCCACCCACGGCGAGAAATACCCCGAAGGGCACCAGTCGCTTCTTGCCCATCAGCTGCAGGGGGAGGAAAATGACCGACCCCGCCAGTGCGCCCAGGAACACCGTCAGCAACACGCCGCGCCACCCGACGAACGCGCCGATCATCGCCAGCATCTTCACGTCGCCCCACCCCATCGCCTCCTGTTTCAGAACGTAGCTGCCCACCGTCCGTACCACCCAGAGCAGCGCCCAACCCGCGGCGGCACCGATCAGGGCGTCGACGAGGCCGGTCGCGCCACCGAAGAGCGCGAGGGCCAGCCCCACCACCAATCCTCCATACGAGAGTTCGTCGGGAATGATGTAGTGGCGCGCGTCGATGATGGCGATGCCGAGGAGGATGGTGCCCAGCACGCACCCGTCGATCATCCGGGGCGTGGGACCATACAAGAGGGCGCAGATGAGCCACAGGAGCCCCACCGCGCCCTCGATGACGATGTACTGGGGAGAAATGGGGTTACCGCACCACCGGCATTTCCCCCGAAGCACCAGCCAGGACACGAGGGGGATGTTGTCGTACCAGGCGATGAGCTTGTGGCATTTCGGGCACGACGAGGGTGGACGGATCAGGGAGCGGGCCTTCGGATCTTCGTTCGGGAGCCTGACGATGCAAACGTTCAGGAAGCTTCCGAACACCAGACCGAAGAGCGTCGCGACGATCAAAAAAAAGGCTTCAACGCCCACGCAATACCTCATAGAGGAGGATGCCCGCCGCCACGCCGACATTGAGCGACTCCGCACCGCCCGCCATCGGGATCGCCACGCGCTGGGCCGCCACGGCATTCAGCGCCGGCCTGATCCCCGCGCCTTCATTGCCCACAATGACGCCTATGGGGCCCGTGCCGCGCTTGATCCGCCCGATCGGCACGCCGTCCGACGCGGTGGCCCACAACGTCACGCCGGCGACCCGGGCCCACGTGATGAACGCCGCATCATCGAGGGACACCACGGGGTGCCGGAAGTTCGCCCCCATCGCCGCGCGGAGCGTCTTGGGTCCCAGGATATCAGCCGTTCCCCGAAGCGCGATGGTACCCTGGGCACCGAGACCGTGCGCGGTCCGCAGGAGCGTGCCGACGTTGCCGGGATCCTGCACGCCGTCGATCACCTGCACCGCGCTCGCGGCGTCGAGCTTCAAGTCGTCGACGGTCCAGCGGCGGGGTTCGATCACCGCGACGATCCCCTGCGGGGTGTCGGTGTCCGCGAGGGGCGCGAACACCCGTGCCGAGACGGCTTCGATGGGGACGGCGTGCTTTTCGAGATCTTCGCGAAGTGACGCACCGCGCGACGTGCGCTCGAGATCAGCGGCGATCACCGCCCCGTGGATGGGAACGCCGGCCGCAAGCGCCTCCTCCAGCAGGCGCACGCCCTCTACCAGCGCAAGTCCGCGACGTCCCCGCGCCTTGCGCCGTTGTAGATCACGGATGAGAGACTGCAGATTAGTACCTATGGGCCTCCCTGTGCCTCTTAACATCGCCGCAAGACTCCCTTTCGCCAAGCACGAACAGGCCGAGCCATGAGAATCGCCCTGACCATCGCGGGGTCGGATTCGGGAGGCGGGGCCGGAATTCAGGCGGACCTCAAGACCTTCCATCAGTTCGGCGTGTTCGGGACGAGCGTCATCGCCGCCGTCACGGCCCAGAATACGAAGGGCGTCGTGGCCTGGGAGCCCGTGAGCGACGCGCTGATCGCCCGGCAGCTCGACGCGCTCGGCCAGGACCTTCCACCCGACGGCATCAAGACCGGCATGCTCGGATCGCGCGTCACCGTCGAGACGGTCGCCGCGGCGCTTCAACGCATGCCGACCAAGCCCTACGTCCTGGATCCGGTGCTGGTCGCGACGTCGGGACACGCGCTCGCGGATGAGACGGCGGCGGCGGCGATCGTGGAACACCTGGTCCCCCTCGCCACGCTGGTGACACCGAACCTCGATGAGGCGGCGCGGCTCACCGGATTGGAGGTCGCGACGGCCGAGCAGATGGAACGGGCGGGGCGCGCGCTCTTGAAACGCGGCACCGCGGCCGCGCTCATCAAGGGCGGGCACCTCGAAGGCGACACCGTGATCGACGTGCTGGTCCGGCCGGAGGGCGTTCGGCGCTTCCTGCACCCGCGCATCGCCACCACCTCGACGCACGGCACCGGGTGCACGCTGTCCGCCGCGATCACCGCGGGACTCGCCCTGGGCCGCAACCTCGAACGCTCAGTGGAAGATGGGATCGACTTCGTTCAGCGGGCGATTGCGGCGGCACCGGGGATGGGTGCCGGGAAAGGGCCGGTGAACCATTTTGTTCCAGTGCCCCGGGGAGCTCCGAACGACTTGTTAGGCGGTTAGTCGGAGAGTTCTTAGGCGGTTAGGCGGTTAGGCGGTTAGTAACTAACCGACTAACCGACTAACCGACTAACAACTTCCGTAATTAGGTCCCCGAGGCGCGCACCCGCCTTCAGTCCCACATCGAGTACTTCCTGGTGAGATAGTGCTCCCCCGGACAATCCCGCCGCGGGATTCGTCACGATCGAGAACCCCAGGCACCGCATCCCCCGCGCACGCGCGACGATGACTTCCGGCACCGTCGACATTCCCACCGCGTCAGCCCCCATCTTCCCCAGCATCCGCACCTCGGCGGGCGTCTCGTACGAGGGACCCAGGAGTGCCGCGTAGACCCCTTCCTCGAGCGGCACAGCGAGCTTTGTCGCCGCGTCCTTCGCGAGCTTCCGCAGCCCCACGTCGTAGGCTTCCGTCATGTCGGGAAATCGCTCTTCACCCTCGACCAGCGGCCCGATCAGCGGGTTCCGGAACATCAGGTTGAGGTGATCGGAGAGGAGCATCAGGGTGCCGGCTCCGAAGCCGGGTCTGATGCCACCGGAGGCGTTGGTCACGACCAGGGTCTTGATGCCCAGCCGGGCGAAGACCCGCACCGGAAGGCCGGCAGTGACGGCGTCGTGGCCCTCATAGAGATGAAAGCGGCCCGCCTGCACCAGGACGGCGACCCCGCCCAGGTTGCCGGCGACCAGCTCTCCTTTGTGCCCCTGGACTCCCGGCTCAGGAAACCCCGGAATGTCGGCATAAGGGACGCGGGCGGCCCCTTCCACCCGGTCGGCCAGGAAACCAAGGCCCGAGCCGAGGACGATGGCGACCTTGGGTTTGCGGGGAGCGATCCGGCGCGCGACCGCGTCGGCGGCCGCCTGGGGTGACGCCCCCGACCCGCTCAAAGCAGCATGCCCGCGAGGGTGGCCGACAGGAAGTTGGCGAGCGTGCCGGCGAGCATGGCGCGGAAGCCGAGCTTCGCGAGGTCGTGCTTCCGGTCAGGTGCCAGCGCGCCAATGCCGCCGATCTGAATTCCGACCGACGAGACGTTGGCGAATCCACAGAGAGCGAACGTCGCGATGGTGAAGGACACCGGGTCGAGGACACCCTTCAGCGGACCGAGCTGGGAATAGGCGATGAACTCGTTCAGCACCATTCGGGTGCCGAGGAGGCCGCCAATGGTTCCGGAATCGTGCCACGGCACACCCATGACCCAGGCAATGGGCCGGAAGATCCAGGCGAGAATGGTTTGCAGATCCGCGGGGAACCACGGGAGCCATCCATGCACCACGCCGAGGATGCCGTTGGTCAAGGCAATCAAAGCGATGAACGAGATGAGCATCGCGATCACGTTCAGCATGAGATGCAGGCCTTCGACCGTCCCGCGTGACGCTGCGTCCACCACGTTCACGTCGGTCCTGGGAACGTCGAGCTTCACGCTCCCCTGAGTCTCCGGAACTTGCGTCTCAGGCTCAAAAATCTTGGCCATCATGATGGTACCCGGAGCGGTCATGATCACGGCGGTCAGCAGGTGTTCGGCGCTGATGCCGAACGCGATGTACGCCGCCATGATGGAACCCGAAACGTGCGCCATCCCCGAGGTCATGACCGTCATCAATTCCGATTGAGTCATCTTGGGCAGGAACGGCCTGATGGTGAGGGGCGCCTCTGTCTGACCCATGAAGATGGATGCCGCGACGTTCAGGCTCTCCGCACCGCTCGCTCCCATGATCTTGTTCATCGCGACCGCGAAGGCCTTCACCACGATCTGCATGATGCCCAGATAGTACATGATGGCGAAGAGCGCGGAGACGAAGATGATGGTCGGCAAGATCTGAAACGCAAACACCACGCCAATACTCGAGTGCTGTTTTCCGATTTCGCCGAACACGAATTCGGAGCCGGCATACGAGAACCCGAGGAGTTTGGTCGCCATCTGGCCCAGCCAAGCGAACGTGTCGCGGCCCCAGGACACGCGGAGGACGAACACCGCGAAGGCGAACTGCAGTCCCAGCCCCCATCCTATTACTCGCCAACTGATCGCCTTCCGGTTCCGGGACAGCGCGAAGCCGATTCCCAGAATCACCGCCATGCCGATCAGGCCCGTCAGCCGCTGCGGGATGCTGCGCGGGGCCGCGGCGCGGGCAGTGGTATCGGCGGGCGTTTGTGGCGTTGCTGCCGGTGCGGCTGTGGCCTGCGCCACCGCCGTCGTCTGAGCGTGCAGTGTGTTCCACACCGCCCGCGGGAGCATGAATACCAGAAGCGAACAAAGGAAGGTCACGCCGAACGCCATTACCACGCGTCGCCAGGTCAAAGA
>DATNDQ010000176.1:0-15526 GCA_035553475.1 Gemmatimonadales bacterium | reverse complement strand
GGGCTGGCCATCGTCATGGTCGGTTCTGCCTCGATCGTGCTCGGCAAGGCTCGCACGTCGGTGGGAATGCTGTGGGCGGTGTTGCCCGCCCTCGCGGCCCTCTTCGTGGCCTATGGACGGACGGTGCTGCGGCCGTTCTGACCCGGATCCCTAACGGGAAAGCTGCAACGCCGCGGCGAACGCGCCCGCCGACTCGAACCGGTCGGCGGGCGCCTTCTCGAGGGCACGGTGCACGGCCTGTTCGATGTGTGACGGCACGTCGGGGCGAAGTCTTGCTAACCGGGTCGGCCTGTCGGCCACGATCTTGGCGATCAGCGCCTGGACATTGGATGCGCTGAAAGGCGGCTCGCCCGCCAGCATCTCGTACACCACGCAGCCGAGGGCGTAGATGTCGGCACGACCGTCGACGTCAGGATCGCCGACCGCTTGCTCGGGGCTCATGTAGGCCGGGGTCCCCAGCGCGATGCCTGGTTCCGTCATCCGATCACCCTTCGCGTGAGTGACGGCGAGGGCGATCCCGAAATCGAGCACCATCGGCTGCCCCTCGTGCATCAGGATGTTCTCGGGCTTGATGTCCCGGTGGACGATCCCCTTGCGATGCGCGTAGTCGAGCGCGCCACCGACGTTTCGCGCGATCTCCACCGCCCGGACCACGGCCATGGGGCCGACACGCTCGATGTGGGCACGCAGCGACTCTCCCTCGAGGCTCGGCATGACGTAGTACAGTACGCCGTCGGCCTCACCGGAATCGTAGAGCGCCACGATGTGGGGGTGGGTCAGCTGCGCGGCGACCCGGATTTCCTGAAGGAACCGATCCATGCCGAGGACTGCCGCGAGCTCGGGCCGGAGCACCTTGATGGCCACGCGGCGGTCATGCCGGACGTCGCGCGCGAGATGGACGGTAGCCATTCCCCCGTGCCCCAGTTCGTGCTCGAGATCATAGCGGCCGGACAGCGCCTCACGGAGCCGGCGCGGCTGGTCCTCGGGACCTGGGCGAGTGACCCGCGGCGGAGATGACGGGTCGCGCGCCGCCACGGCCAGGAGGTGGTCATCGGAGCCAGACATCGCGACGGGGGCCGCGGCGTCAAAGGCCAGCCCCTTCCCGGCGCAGAGCGCTTGCACGGCGACGGAGACCAGGATCTCGCCGGGCTGCGCGGCGCGGGCGAGGGCCCGGGCATGATCAACTGCCACCCCGAAGAGACCAGTGTTTTGAGCAACCGGTTCACCCGCCGCCATGCCGATCCTCACCGAGGGGCCCTCGTCCCCCACCGTCTTCTCCGCGGCGCAGGCCTTTTGAATCGCGAGGGCGCACTGTACGGCGAATGACGCGGCGGCGAAGCTCAGCATCATGCCATCACCGAGGTGCCGCACTTCACGGCCGTAGTGCGTGGTGGCGGCTTCCCGGACGATGCGGTCGTGCCGCTGGAGGATCTTGAGGGCCGCGGCGTCTCCCAGCCGGCTCCCCACCCCGGCCAGGTTGTGGAGCTCCGTCACAAGGACGACGCGAAGGCCCGCGTCGAGCGTGCCGTCCGCATGCACCGCTTCCCCGGTCGGCGCGATGTTCCCGCCGCCCAGAAAGGCAGTCACGTTCTCGGAGTTCACCTCGATGATCGTGTCCGCGACGAGCCCGTGTGCGTGTTTATGCACCGCGACGCAGGCCTCGGAAGAGGGTCCTTCCGCGAGACACGCGATCGTTCCCCGAACGCTGTCGAACCAATAGCCGCGATAGTTGACGCCGTATTTCGCCTGGAGCTGCATGTCGGCATTGTGGGCATCGCGAACCATGTCCGCCGTCACGCCTTCGGGCAGGCGGTGGATATCCATGAAGAGGGGCATTGGTCGAACGTAGCCATTCCGTCTCTATATTGCAAAGTGAAACGTCACGCACGGCACTCCTCACTCTGGCCGCGCCGGGGCTGATCGACGAGTATGGCTCCCGGACTGTCGCGATGCGGTACGTGCCGAAGCCTCAAGGATCTCCACGCCGGAGGAGTGCCATGATCGCTCAAAGTCTCAGGGGCTCACTCATTGGACTGGTGGTCGCCATCGCAACCACGTCTCTCCTGGACGCACAGGCACAGACTGGTGGGGACCGCCACGTCGCAGTCGAGGCCATCACGCCCCGTCCTGCAGACGTCGGCACCCTGGACGGCATCGTCGCCGCCTACTACGACGTCATCTCCGGCCCGCCGGGACAGCCACGCCAGTGGGCCCGCGATCGAACGCTGTACTGGCCCGGGATCCGGTTTTTCTCCGCTGGTGCCAAGCGGGATGGGACGCCGACCGTTCACGTGGTGTCGCATCAGGAGTATGTGGACGCCACCGACGCCGACCTGGTCAAGAATGGATTCGACGAGCACGAGATCCACCGCCAGACCACCCGCATCGGGAACATCGC
Organism: Gemmatimonadales bacterium; assembly: GCA_035553475.1. GTDB lineage: Bacteria > Gemmatimonadota > Gemmatimonadetes > Gemmatimonadales > GWC2-71-9 > 40CM-2-70-7. The sequence continues at coordinate 13,128 of DATNDQ010000176.1, read as the reverse complement.
GCACGTCATGAGCACCTATGAAACCCGCCGCACTCCGTCCGGGCCGCTGCTCGCCCGGGGGGTGAACAGCCTCGACCTGTACTGGGACGGCACGCGGTGGTGGATCACCGCGGCATCGTGGGATGATGAGCGGCCCGGGAGTCCCATTCCGCCTGAGCTGTTGAAGTAGGGTCTGGAGTGTCTGTCACTCCGAGGGTCTCCTTTGCGTAGGGGGATCGACCCTCACCCCTGCGGTACTCGATGGAACTCGTGATCGCCCTCCCCCTGGTCTTCTTCGCGCTGATCGGACACCCGATTGCGCCCCGCGGACTGACTCCGCCCCTCGCCCGACGCATCACCTGCGCGGACGAACCGAAGGACGAGTTCTCGTGGTGGCCAGGTGTCTGGAATTATTCGACTCCCGGATTCGACCCCGCAGTGTCGACGGTGACGGCGAGCCCTGACGGATGCACCCTCACGGAGGAGTTCGTCGACATCCATCAGCAGCGCCAGCACACCACCATCCGCTACGACGCTACGGAGCGCCGCTGGAAACGCGTGGTCGCGGACCCATTTCGGACGTACGCCTCGACGGGAGTCTTCGCCCCCGACGGAAGTATTTCGTTTTATGAGACGCCGACCGATCGCGAGACCTATCGGCCGGCTGATGGGGACCACGTTCACTTCATTGGGGAGAAGTCCACGGACGGAGGACACACCTGGCGGGTGTTGTTCGACGCCACGTACGCCCGTCAGCAGTCCCCGAGCACTGTGACGTTCATTGCCACGCAAGGCAAGGACACGGTTTCCTTCGAACAGTTCACTCGCACCGGCAATACGATCACCGGCGTGTGGATCCCCAACAACGGCCAGGTGCAGGTGCACGACTACGTGCTGACGCTGGATTCCGCCGGGCAACCCGTGCGATATGACATGGCGGTGAGTTTCCCTGACGGCGCCGGGCACCTCCCACCGACTGAGGCGAAGTACATCCTGGAGTTCGGCACTGACAGCCTCACGCTGACGACGGGCCGGACCAAGCCGCTGACGCGGCGGATGGCCATGAAAAGGGGGACCTACCCGGCGGTCGGATGGTCCGTACTGGACCGGGAGCTGAGGCTCACGCACCTGCGCGCCGTCCATGCGGACACAGGAGATTTCGCGTTCACACAGATCAGCGGCGGTCGCGCCGCGCCGGCGGAGGTGGTGTCGGTGCGGTTCGTCGGGGATTCAGCGATCGTGGGAACGACGCACTACAAAGTGGACGCAGCCGGCCACATCCTCGGCTGGCTCCTGGACAGCGGTGTGGAGGCGCGCCGAGTGCCGCCCATGGATGCCAAGAAGTATGAGGATGGGCTGATCGCCGCCGACGCTCAGGCCGAGGCGGCCGCGCGCGCCAAGCTGATCACCCTGCCAGCGGCCGCGCTGGACCGCCTCGTTGGCGAGTACGTCTTGAACGCGAATGTCACACTCGTCGTAGCCCGCGACAGCAACACGCTCACGATCAAGACCGGCCCTCGGCCGGCTGCCGAGCTCTTGGCGCATTCCGCAACGCTGTTTTCCATCGGGCGCGCGTTGTCGGGCCAGATGATCGAGTTCGAGACCGACTCCACCGGCACCGCGACGGCACTCACGATTCTGGCGCCTGGGGGGTTGAAGCAGCGGGTGCCGAAGACGGTGAAGTAGGGGGCCGACTCGGAATCACCGCCCCGCGCGGATCGGAACGCTCCATCGGAATGACCCCCACTCCAGCGTGAGCTGAGAGACGGGAGCGGGCCCGGATGGAGGCACGATGCGGATCGTGAACTGCTCCACGTTCGCGGGGTTCGAGTCCACGGTCATCGCCCGGCGCGCAATGTCCTGCGCCGCGTCGTACTCCGTGCCCCACTGGCCGGACTGGCCGTTGATGATGAGCGACACGCCCGTATGGGTCGGCAGGGTCCACAGGGTGTAGGTCCCGGCGCGCAGGGAGACGCCCGCGAGGTCGACGGGCGCTGAGACGGTGAGTTGTGTGGCGGCGTTCGCTCCGGTGCGCCAGACCTCGTCATAGGGAAGCAGAGCGCCCACGAGGATCCGGCCGCGCCGGACAGGACGGCCGTAGTCGACGGTCAGTGAGGCTCTCCCCACGGTAGCGCGAACGGTGTCGCGCGGGCTCAGGGACCTGGCGAGACCGGTACGCTGCTCCTCGGCGGCGAATCGCGTCGCGATGGCGTCGATGTCAGGAGCGTCGGTGATGCGGCGGACTTCCTGTTTGTAAGTCGTACCCTGCCCCGAGTAGGACGTCAGGCGACCGTTCGCGTCCACGTGCGCGGTGCCCGTCCCTGCGAGGCCGGTGCTGCTGATCGCGTAGGAGCCGTCGGGATTGCGCACAATGTCGGCGTATCCGACGTGGCCCTCGTCCCAGCCCTCGAAAAAGTACTGACCGATCCGGGCCCGTGTCATGTCGGGCTGGCGACGGGCGGCGTCCAACAGGAGCTCCCAGGTGCCATACACGAATGCGTTCCAGGGAACGGTCTCAGCGTATGTCTTCTGGTAAGCCCACGCACTATCGCCCGCCGAAGTCCGGCGGGTGAACGACGTAGCGCGATCGGTAAAGGCTGCGGTGTAGTGGATCCGTTGGTCGGCGGGCGGCGCGTTCGGGATGTACGTGTCCATCGACCAGCTCTTGATCATCCCATTCCGCGCCAACTCGGCTTCCCAGTGCCGCCGAGTGACGGTCGGTGATCGTCCGATCGCGTCGCCCACGATCCGATTGCCGGTGCGGGTTATGCGTTCGACGGAGGTCGTGTCATTGCCGAGGAGGGCAACCAAACCATAAGTCTCGGTGCGGCCGCACGAGGCGAAGAGAGCTAGGGCGACCGTCGCCAAGGGACGGAAGAGCACTCGGGTGTTCATGGCGGGACCATACGCGGCCACGGATAGGGTCGTTTCAACGGGCCAATGGCGGAAGTACCAGCGACTCCCTCGTTTCGCGCTCCGCATACTCCACATGCGGCGGCACCAAGGTGCGCACTATCCCGAGCGTTCGGTACAGGATAACCTCATGTTGCGACGAGCCCTTCAAGGCGCGCCTGCAGCCCACCCTATTCCCGCTGTCCTCAGGGAGTCGATCTATGCGAACGCCGATCCAGATTCTTTTGACCGCAGTTGCAGCCCTCACCCTGGTCGCATCGAACGAAGTCGTCGCGCAATCCCCCTGGGAGAAGCCGTTGAACCCGCCGCCACCGCATGAGATGCAGGCGCCCAGCGTCGAGCGGCACCTCAAGGTCTTCGACGTCCTCGACTTCGACGTGTTCAGCGGGCAGAAATGGGACCGGCTCAGCGAAAGCCACGCCCAGGACATCGTCGTCACGTGGCCGGATGGGCATGAGACCAAGGGCATTGAAAAGCACATCCAGGACCTGAAGGCGATGTTCGTGTACGCGCCCGACATCAAGATCAAGGAGCATCCGATTCGCTTCGGCGCAGGATCGTGGACGACGGCGACCGGCGTCATGACCGGCACATTCAGCCAGCCGATGCCGATCGGCGACGGCAAGACCATCCCGCCAACCGGCAAGCGTTTCGCGCTCGGCATGGTGACCATTGGTCATTGGAACGCCGACGGCAAGATGGACCACGAGTGGCTGTTCTGGGACAGCGGGGATTTCATGAAGCAACTCGGACTCGCGAAGTAGCGTGAAGCTTCAGTAGCCGCGAAGCGCACCGAGCGATGGCTTGACGCCTACTTGCGCCGTCGCGCCACCCGCCGCCTTGGGGAACCCTTTCGGCTTCTCGATACGGGCTTCGTCGTACTGGTTGCCTCAAATAGATGCTGAATGCCGTGTTCCAACAGTTCGACCGCCTGCTCCAGGGCGCCCAGTTGTGCCACCCGCGCGATCGCTACCGACAGGCGCAAGTCGAATGATGGGGGGCGCAACACTTCCACCGTGCCGGGAGAACTATTCCTGGCGATGAACCGCGCGGGCAGCAAGCCGACTCCATATCCCGACTGAATGAGAGCCAGCTGCAAATGGATGTTGTAGTTGATTTCTGCCGCGACCGTGGGGGTGAAGCCGGCACGTGCCATCTGATCGATGAGGCTGGCCCGCAGCAAGCACCCGGACGGGTTGAGCACCCAGGGGGCTCGGCTCAGACTTTCCCACGTACCCTCAATGTCACTCGCGCTGCCGTGAACGATCTCCATGCGGTCGCTCGCGATGATATGCGTCAGGAGCGGTGATGGCGCGGTCTTCCCTTCGGGCAAGAGCACGACCGCAACGTCGAGTTCACCGGCGAGCAGCCGGTCAAAGAGTTCGCCGGTCAGGGCGCTCAACAGCCGCAGCCGGACCTTGGGGTACTTTTCCGTCAGCGCGCGAATCGGTGTGACCAGCGTTCCCTCGGCCAAGGCATGCGCGAGCCCGATGCGCAGGAGACCGTGAGGTTCGGCATCGGGCGACGCGAGAGATTTCAGCGCCTCCTTCCGCTGCAGCATGTCTCGCGCTCGCTCAAGCACCCTGGAGCCCAGGGCGTTCAGACGCGGCGGCTTCGTTGAGCGGTCGAGCAACTCGGCACCCAGTTCAGCCTCGAGCCTTTGCAGTTGCCGGGTGACCGCCGATGGCGTCCGGAAGAGACGATCGGCTGCGCCGGCTATGGACCCGGCCTGGGCAAACTCTATGAGCGCGTGTAGGTCGTCGAGCACGGCGTCCTCCTGAAGTGACTCCTGAAGCCTCCTCGCAGAAATGTGCCTGCGTCGTGCGGTCCTGGCAATATCATTGTGCTAAAGCTGCATTTGACGCACCACGCCTCCCGACGTAGACATTCGGGCACGGGTCAAAATCCCACTCGTCGTGATGCCAGAATCCTTGTCGATAGATGTTGGGAGGAGCGCCTTCATGGGGACTTTCCTTCAGGATATTCGCTACGGTCTGCGCGTCCTGGTCAAGAAGCCCACCTTCACGATCGTGGCCGTCCTGACGCTGGCTCTGGGAGTGGGTGCCAACACGGCCATCTTCAGCATCGTGAACGCCGTGCTGCTGCGCTCGCTACCCTACCGCGATCCCGACGGCTTGGTACGCGTCTACTTTACCGAGCCGGGCCTGGGCTTGCGCGACGTCAGGTTTTCCAAGCCCGAAATGGATGACCTGTTGACGCGCTCGGGTGTGTTTGAAGATATGACCCCGATCTTCGAGGGCAGCGAGAACTTGACCGGCGTCAGCCAGCCCGAGCGTGTAGAGGGCGTCAATACCAGCTTTACCTATTTTTCCATGCTGGGCGTGACCGCGCAACTTGGACGGTTGTATGGTCGGGAGGACTTCGTGCCCGGCGTCGCGACCGGGGTCGTGATCAGCGATGGCCTGTGGCGCCGGGCCTATGGCGCCGACCCGAAGGTGATCGGCCGTACCATCCGGATCGACGCCGATCCCTGCACCATTATCGGGGTTCTGCCACGCGGATTTCGCCACCCGGGACCGACGACGTCCGGCGAGGCGGACGTGTTTGCCGCCTTCGGATTCAGTGGACCTCCCTTCCCCCCGCCGGTCCGGAACATCCGCGTGTACCCAAACGGAATCGGACGGCTGAAGCCAGGCGTCACGCTGAAGCAGGCGCAGGCGCGGCTCACGGACATGGCGGCCCAATTGCGCCGCGACTTCCCAGCCGATTATCCGCCGCAGGCGCAGTGGACCATTGAGATTCAGTCATTGCAGGAAACGCTGGTGGGCAAGGTGCGGCCCATGCTGCTGGTGTTGCTGGGTGCGGTCATTCTGATCGTCCTCATCGTATCCTTGAACATCGCCAATCTCCTCCTGGCGCGCGCTTCCGGACGACAGCAAGAGATGGCGGTACGAGTTTCACTGGGGGCGAGCCCCGGCCGAGTGGTGCGTCAGCTGCTGACCGAGTCCATGTTGCTGTCGCTCATCGGCGGTGCCGCGGGAGTCGCCACCGCTGTGGGTACGTTGCGTCTTATCCTGCAATTTGTGCCGTCGAACGTCCCCAGACTCAACGAGGTCCGCATCGACTTCGTGGTACTGGCCTTCGCCCTGCTGATTTCCATTCTCACCGGCGTCGTGTTTGGCCTCGTGCCAGCGCTCCACTCGGCGAGAGGGGCTCTCTCGTCGGCCATTCGCGAAGGTGGTCGCGGGTCCAGCTCCGGTACCAGGACCGGTCGCCTGCGGGACGTACTCATCGTCTCGGAATTGGCCTTCGCCGTCATCCTGATGGTGGGCGCCGGCTTGCTGCTCCGCACGCTGCGAGGTTTGTTGCAGGAAGATCCGGGCTTCAATCCAGCTCAGGTCGTCACGGCCAACACGTGGCTGGGGGTTCCCAACGATCCAAAGACGGATCCGTACCGCAGCATTGTGGGTAAGGTCACGTTTGATCGCGAGTTGCTGCGGCGCATGAGCGCAATTCCGGGAGTGGAGCTCGCCGCCATCACCTCAGCGCTGCCGACCACCAATAGCAACCCCAACGCGGTCGGTGGGTTGGCGATTGAACGCTTCGCGATTGCAGATAGACCCGTCGAGTCCTCACAGGATCTGCGCGCCGAGAGAATTCGGATAAGCCCTGACTACTTCAGGGTGTTCCGGGCGACGCTCCTGCGCGGCCGCGCGTTCACCGAAGGCGACGAAGACGGGAAACCGCTGGTCGCCATCATTGATGAAAGCACCGCCCGTAAGTACTGGTCCGGCGCTGATCCGTTGGGCCGTCGCGTGCGGTTCGGGAACGACTCGACGACGCCATGGACGACGGTCGTGGGTGTCATCAAGGATATCAAGCATGACGGTCTCGACGTGGATGGCATTCCCCACATCTACGTTTCGGTCTACCAGGACCCCAACAAGCAAGTGAACGTGGCGTTGCGGACATCTCTGCCGGCCACCCTGCTCGAACCACAGATTCGGCGTGAAATTCAGAGCGTTGATGCCGGCTTGCCGGTCTTTAATGTCTCTTCCATGAATGACATCCTTGATCGGTCACTAGCGGCACGTCGTTTTTCCGCGGATCTGGTAGGCGGATTTGCCGGACTGGCGGTGCTTCTGGCGTCCATCGGCATTTATGGCTTGCTGGCGTATCTGGTCGGCCAACGATCGCGTGAGGTCGGTATCCGCATCGCCTTGGGCGCGCGGCCGGGCGACATTCTGCGAATGTTCCTGCGCAAGGGAGTCATACTTGCCGGCGCGGGCATCGTGGCTGGGTTGGTGATTTCTGCATCCACGGCATCCCTGATGGCAAGCCTCCTGTATGGGGTGCGTCCCCATGATCCGGTTGTGTTTGTGCTCGTGCCGCTGTTCTTGCTGGCCGTGGCCGTGCTCGCGAGCTATCTCCCCGCACACCGCGCGACGCAAGTGAATCCCATCGCTGCCCTGCGCGAGGGTTGACAGAATCAAAAGGCCGAATGAACCGCCCGACAGGCGACTACGCAGGTCCCTTCGCTGCACTCAGGGCAAGCTCTTCGCGCCTTCGGCGCTCAGGATGACATGGTGTTTATTGCGTGTAGGCAGAGAGAAAGGACCTGCTTATGCGGCGACTCGCGCTCTCAGCCCGGATTCCGACGTCCTGCCGGACCTTTTTTCTGACGGCACGCGTGACTTGCCGGGAGTCTCCTCCCCTCGACCGGCATCTTGCCGGTTCCGATCGATACCAAAGTGGATACCAATGGTCGAGCGTGGCGCCCTTCTATGGCTGCCCTACCACCCTGGTTGGCGCCATGTGAGCAATCGTGGTGCCGTCACCCAACTGCCCATGAACGTTGTCGCCCCAACAGTAGGCAGAGCTGTTCGCGGTCAACAGCGCACAGGTATGGATCTCTCCAGTCACGATCTGCTTGAACGACAGCCCGCCCATGACCGCCGTCGGCGCCGTATTGCAGGGCTTGTTGGAGCAGGAGTTCGCCGAGCCGGTCGTACCCAGTTGGCCTTCGTAGTTGCGACCCCAACAGTACGCGATCCCCTGCGTCGTGAGGGCACACGTGTGGTATGTTCCCGCCGCGATGCTGGTGAACTTCAATCCTCCTGCGACCGCCGTCGGGATGTGAGCGTCTAAGGTGTCCCCCGTGCCGAGCTGACCCCAGGCCCCCTGGCCCCAGCAATACGCAGTGCTGTCCGAGGCGAGCCCACACGTATGCAGGTAACCCGCCGCCAGCACGATGAACTTGTGTCCTCCGGCGACCTCGGCTGCCGATGCGGTGTCGTTCCCGAGGACTCCGTTGGAATTGAGCCCCCAGCAGTACGCCAGGCTGTCGACCGCCAGCGTGCACGTATGGTCGTACCCCGTCCCGATCCACCGAAACGTCCCGGCCAACGCGAGCGCTGGCTCCACAGTCTCGCTTCCCAAGCGCCCCCAGCAATACGCGCTGCTGTCGGCGGCGAGCGCGCAAGTATGTGAGGTCGTGGCGCTGACCTGCCAGAACCCCGCCGAGTTATTCACGAAGCCCGGCACGTCCGTCCCATCGACGGAGCCGTTCCCGAGGCGGCCGTGGTCTCCGCTCCCCCAGCAAACCGCGGCCGAAGGATGGGATATTGTCGTAACAGCACACGTCACGTAGTCGGTTGTGGCTGCATCCGTAATGGAAGGGATGTTGATGATTCCCGTCGGCCAGGGGACGGGACCATTGGTGGTGGCTGGATTGGTGTAAGTCCCATTGCCCAGCTGGCCCGCTGAGTTGTCGCCCCAACACCAGAGCTCCGCGACATAAGTGATGCCGCAAGTACCATCGGCACCGTTGTTGGCGATGAGTCGCGTGAAGACCGGCTCGGTGACGACGACGTGCGCTCCCAAAGAGCCCACACCCTCGCTTGAGTCGAAGATCACCGCTACTCCGTCGCCTCCGTTCACAATCCCGCTCGTGGAGACGGAGGCATTCGCGGGAATAGTGCTCGACCAGGTGACGACTCGGTCACTGAGCGGGACGCCGCCGGGCCCGTGAAGGATGGACGTCAGCTGAAGTTGTCCGCCTCGAACCATGGTGATCGAGTCGGGTGTCGCGGAGACAAACGCCACCGGCATGAGAACGACGATCAGAGCTGTGCCTGAGACACTGTCGACACCCGCGGTGAGGATTACGGTCCCGAATGTCTTGGCGGTCACTAGGCCGGTCGAGGTGATCGTGGCGATGGCCGTATCCGAACTACTCCACGTCACGGACTTACCGGAGACTCCCTTCCCAGCCGAGTCGAGCAGAGAGGCAGTCATTTGCAGGGTGTGCCCGATATGGATGCTGACGCTATCGGGTGACACAGCCACCCGAGCAACCACCGATGGGCCCGGTGGGGCCGGCCCTAAGTCGCTGCTGCAGGCAAGCACTGAGGCCGACAGGAGCAGACCGCTCACCCGAACAAAGCAGGATGTGAAGAGCTCGATACGCATCACTGCACAATGTGCACGAGACGCCGAGCGCAGGCCAGCCGAGCACGGGAAAAGCGAGTCGCCACAGGGTTCGTAGCGAGGGGCCTTGTTTGGACTTCCTCCGGCCGCACCGAAGCCGCCTAAGCAGGTCCCTTCGCTGCACTCAGGGCAAGCTCTTCGCGCCTTCGGCGCTCAGGATGACATGATGGTTTGTTGTGTGAGCAAGGAGAAGGGAGAGGGGGGGTGATCCAATGGATCACCTCCCCTCTCCCTTCTCTCCCTTCTATACAAACCCCCGCACCGTCATCCTGAGCGAGCGCGCGAACGCGCGCGACGCGAAGGACCTGCTTATGCGGCGACTCGAGCTCTCAGCCCGCGGGAATGACCCACCAACCCGGCACGTCTCAACGAAAGACGCCCGCCACTCCGAAGTCCGGAAATGGGCGGGCGTTCTCTCATGCGCCGACTCGGAATCGAACCGAGAACCTAAGGATTAAGAGTTGGCGCCATGGGGAAATGGATTCCGACGTTCTGCCGGACTTTTTCTGACGGCACTCGTGATTTCTCCGGACTCCCCTCCCCTCGACCGGCAGCTTGCCGGCTCCAATCGACACCACAGAACGACTCCAAGGAGCCGACGGTCAGCGTTCCGGAATGCACCGGCCTTCCATGGCCGGTTGGCTTGACAGGCCCGGGCCGGTGAGCATCGTTCGACGGCCCGTCAGGGGAGTGAGATGTAGATGACGCGATATGTGGTGGGCTCGATCCTCATCGTTCTGGGTGCAGCCCGGGTGTCCCCCCTCCATCTCAGACGGAGGGCCCTTGGTGAACCGGCGGTCCACCCGAACCGCAATCTCGAGTCCGCCGGGATGCTGCACGAAGGAGTCCTGTCAGTCACCTTAGTGGCTCAGCGCGGTCTCTGGAGCTTCTCAAACTCACGGCCCGCCATGACGGTGGATGCCTTTTCGGTGCCGGGGGCGGGGCCCCTGATGCCAGGTCCGCTCCTCCGGGTTCCGGTCGGTACGGCCCTGCGTATCACGGTCCGCAACACCCTCCCAGTCCCGCTGACGTTCGTTCTCCCCGCCGCACTCGCTGGGGGGCTCGATCGTTTGGACGCCATGGACTCGGTCGTGGTGGCGCCGGGGAACAGCGAGCTCCTGACCACACGGGCGACGGTCGCCGGGAATTACGTCTACCGTGGGAAGCTTCCCGACGGCGTCACCAAGGTATCGCAGTTGGCGGGGGTTCTCGCTGGGGCCATAGTCGTCGACTCGGCCGGGGCCCCGACACCCCTGCGCGATCGTGTGATCGTGATCCTGGCGACCGAAGACTCCGCATCCGATGCGTGCGACGATGCTGCGACGGGGAACCCGTTGGCCCAGTGTCGCGACCGGCATTTCATCTACACCCTGAATGGTGAGGCCTGGCCCAACACGGAGCGGATGTACGCGACCGCCGGCGATACGCTGCACTGGCGCGTAATCAACGGGTCGTTCGAAGTGCATCCCATGCACCTGCACGGCTTCTACTACCGAGTGGACGGTTTCTCAGGACCGCTTGTGGCCGGCGGCGGGCCCCCTCCAGGGGGCATGGTCGTCACCCAGGTACTTCCGCCCCTTGCTTCGATGTCCATGACCTGGGTTCCGGACCGACCTGGGAATTGGCTCTTCCACTGCCATTTCGCTCTTCACAACACCCCGTACGCTCTTGATGCAGCGCCGGACGACCCGGACCTGCGCGGCATGATTGGACTGGTACTTGGCGTCATCGTCGTGCCGCGCCCCGGAGTGCCTGTTGTCGCCGTGCCGCCACCGGTACGAAGCATCCGCCTGGTGGCCGAATCAAGCTCCGCGAAGGTGCTGGGCCTCGATAGCGTGCCGGACATGCGCTTCGCGGTCGAGGAGAATGGGCACCGCATCGACACTCACGCAGACTGGAGCCCCGAACTCGACCTCGCGCGCGGGGTGCCGGTAGCGATCACAGTCGTCAACCACCTGGGCGAACCGACATCGGTGCATTGGCACGGGGTCGAGGTCCAGGACAGCTACGCAGACGGTGCGGCTGGGTTCAGCGGGGATGGAACGCATTTGACACCCGAGATCGCGCCGGGCGATTCGTTCGTGGCGCGGTTCGCGCCGCCCCGCGCGGGAACGTTCATGTACCACGCACACATGGATGAAGAACGAGAGGAAGCGGGGGGGTTGCAAGGAGCACTCATCGTACGCGACTCGTCGTCACCGCCGTCATCCGAAGACCGTGTGTTCCTCCTGAAGGGAACGGGGAATGACCCGGCGCACCCCCACGAGATCGATGGCGAGGTGAATCCCGACACCGTCGTCTTGGAGGCGGGCCGCCCTGCGCGCCTTCGGCTCATGAATCTCACCGTCACGAACCCTGGGCCAGCGTTCACGCTCACCGCCCGGCAGGACAGCGTGGCCCGGGGCAATCGGGATACCATGGTCGTGAATTGGCGGCCGATCGCCAAGGACGGATTCGATCTTCCCACCGCGGCGAAGACGCCGCGTCCCGCCCAGCACGTCGTGGCGATCGGGGAGACGTACGACTTCACATACACCCCGGAGCACCCTGGCCTCTTGCGGCTGGAAGTACGGGCGACGCGGCCCCCATACAGACTGATCGCGCGGGTGCCCATCCGGATCGAATGACGGTCAGAACGAACCGAAGGAGGGAATGCGCCGACTCGGACTTGAGGCCCATGCTTGAGAGTCTCTACGACTTGCCGTTTGGTGCCGCAGACTCTGGATCTTCCGGATATGGCGTCATATCCCTGCCCCGGTCGCGACCCGGTTGTGGATGTCGTCCGCATGAATGCTGCCTCACTCGCGGGACTCGCCTTGTTCGTCGGGCTGACGTTGGGCCGTCGCTTTCAGCAGCGCTGGGCCTGGGTCCTGACAGGCATCTACCTCCTGGGCCCCGCGGCAATGGTGTTCGGCGCCTCGTTCACTCGCCTACCTGGTCCTCACATACAAGCGCACGGCGAGGCACTGGTCGGCGCCGTGATCCTCCTATTCCCGCCGATGACTCTCTGGATCGCCGGGGACACCGGAATGCTCATTGCGGTCTTGGTAGCTACAGTGATTCTAGGTGTGCTGGCAGCCCGTCAACGCGGCGACTCCCAGCCTGACAAGCACCTGGAGCCGTCACGTCGCATGATCGAGAAATGAAGACAATACTTGTTATGCCTCGTGCCTCGTTTGCCATCCTCGCGGCCCTCGGGTCTTTCCTGGTCGCCGCATCTCCACGTCGTCAGCAGCAATCACATGTCACTGTCCCGTTTGTTGGATGTCCAGAGATGATGCAGGGCACCTATGTAGCGCCCCCAAGAACGAAGTACGCGACGGTTGCTGTGGACACCGGTACCGCCCAACGGCTGGCGTACTACGGAAGCCAGTCGCTCGGCCTGGCGGGGCCTCGAGGTTGGCATTGTATTGCATTCTCAGGATCGTCGGGGGCCACCCTCCTGATCGTGCCGACACCTATCGACACCTCGGCCGGGGATACTTCTCTGACCGGGCCCGGTATAGAGATGGTCTCATGGGATGGGGGGACGTCCGGGCGCTTCGGCGTGGCAATGTATTCCTCTCGTCTCTTCCCACAGGTAGCCGCGAGTTTCGTGAGTAGGGTGAAGGCCGAAAGCCTTGTTTCCGCGAAGGAGTTTGAGCGTGGGCCATACCCGGGAGACGTGGTCGCCTACGCCAGCAAGGTAGTCGCCCAAGTAACCACGCCTGCAAACGGGCACGGATTTGGAACTGAAGGGAGGCTGGCGGCGGGAGAGCCGATTCGCAGCGTAGTCGTGCTCGACAC
>DATNDQ010000175.1:0-3100 GCA_035553475.1 Gemmatimonadales bacterium | reverse complement strand
ACGGGCGCCGCCTTCGGGGCCCGCCGCGAGGTCCACCTGGTTGGCTCCGGGATAGAGCTGCGCCAAACGCGCCCGAGTATTGGCCAGGCCGATGCCGTTGCCACCCCTCCCGCCATTGCCCGGTCGCGGCCCCGGCCCGTCGTCGATCACCTCGAGCACGAGCTGCTCCCCCATGCGCTGGATCGTCAGCGACACCGCTGCGCCCTCGGCTCTCTTGCTGACGCCGTGCTGCACGGCGTTTTCGACCAGGGGCTGAAGGAAAAGCGCCGGGACCAGCGCCGGCAGCGCCTCCGGAGCCACCCGTTCCGAGTACCGGAAGCGCTCCTCAAACCGCAGACGCTGAATCTCCACATAAGGAGCCAGGAGCTTCAGCTCCTGCTCGACCGGGATCTCCGCGGCCTCGGTATCGAGGGTGTGCCGGAGCAAGTCGCCAAGGCGGGCGAGCATGCGCTGCGCACGGCCGGGGTCCCCGGGAGCGAGTGCGGCGATGGCATTCAGGGTGTTGAACAGAAAGTGGGGGTGCAGCTGCAAGCGCAGCGCATCCAGCTGAGCACGGGACAGCTGTGACTGCAGCTCGGCGGCGGCAGCCCGCTGGGCCTGATACAGCCGCGGATAGAGGAACGCCATGTACACGCCGATGATCACCCAGTAGTAGAGCGACCCGGTAAACACGCCCCAGATGAACCCGCTCATGATCAGCTTGCCGAGGGGCTGAGCCGGCGGATGCCCGATGGCGGAGAGAAGCAGGAAATGCGTCGTGTACGCGCCGGTGATCTGTACGAGCCCGATCACCGGCATCAGCGCGAGGTGCGGCCACACAAAGCCGGCCGGCGCTCCCGGCTCGAGGCGCCAGCGGTCCGCCGCCCAGAGGATGACCGGCGTGCACGCCGCCCACACCATCGCGTACACGATCTCGTGGAAGACGTCCCATTGCCAGTCGATCCCGACATGGCGGGCCAGCTTGATGAGGACGTTCTGCGCGATGAAGAACGCGGCGACGCCAAGCCAGATGAGGACGATGCGAACGCCGCGCCGCGAGAGGAATGACATGGGCGGCAATCTGGTGACTGGCCCGCCTCCCGTGCAACCATGAATTCGTCAGGGCCCGTCCATCACGACTCCGGCCCCGTTCGTCACGTACCGAGCCCGTACGGCGGCGGGAATCTTGGCGCGACGCGTCCCACGCCCGACCTTGTGTCATCCCTTCTTCCAGGACGGCTCTCCGTGAAGGCCTTTGTCCCCCTCGCATTGGCACTCTGGTTTGGTCCGCAATTGGCGGCCCAGACCGCCGCCGACACCGCCGGCATCGTCACCACCGCACACAACTACATCGATGGCTGGTACACCAACGACGGCCCCCGCATGGAGAGCGCCCTGCACCCGCACCTCGCCAAGCGCCTCGTGTGGGACGACTCGACGAAACACAGCCACCTCGTCGACATGACCGCCATGGAGCTGGTACAAGGCACGGTTCGTCACCCCAAGGGCGACGGCCAGCACCGCAATGAAGTGAAGATCCTGGACATCTTCGGCAACGTCGCGATGGTCCGCATCGACGCCGACACCTGGGTGGACTTTCTGCAGGAAACAAGATGGAACGGGAAATGGGTCATCATGAACGTGATGTGGGAGAACCGTCCGGGCATGTAGCCTCCGGCGCGGGCGGGTTGTATCCCGCCCGCGCTGCCGCTACGTTCCGGCCAGAACGATGAACACCACCATGATGATGTGCGGCTGCTGTCACCTCTCCGGCATGATGTGTTGTGCTGAGGAGCGGGCGATCACGCCGTAACGTCAGATGGTGACGGTTACAACGGCAATCGGCCGCGATCCTCTCGGGTTCGCGGCCTTTTTCTTTTTCCAACATCCCGCTCATGAAGCGGAGGAGACTGCGTACCGTGTCTGCATCCCCTGATCGCCCCATCGCCATCTATTACGAGCACCCGGACTGGTTCCGGCCCCTCTTTCAGGAGCTGGACCGCCGGTCCGTGCCGTATGAGAAAATCGATGCAGCCAATCACCGGTTCGCTCCCGGCAATGGCCGCCCACGCTACTCGCTGGTTTTCAACCGCATGAGCCCGTCGGCATATCTGCGGGGCCACGGCAACGCCATTTTCTATACTCTGCACTATTTGGCCTTCCTGAAGCGCGCGGGCATTCCGGTCGTGAACGGCTACGACGCCTACGTCACCGAGACATCGAAGGCGCTGCAGCTCGATCTCCTCCGCCGCCTGGGCCTCCCCTTCCCCAAGGCCGAGGTCATCAATCACCCCTCACTGGCGACCGCGGCCGCGAAGAATCTGCGGTTCCCCATCGTGGTCAAACCCAACATCGGCGGATCGGGCGCCGGCGTGACCCGTTTCGACACCCCCGCCGACCTCGCCACAGCCGTCAGCGCCGGCACCCTCAACTTGGGGCTGGATCAGACCGCCCTCGTGCAGGAGTACATCCCGGTCGAAGACCAGGGGATCGTTCGCGTCGAGGTGCTGGGCGGGAAGTTCCTCTACGCTATCCGGGTATTCGCCGACGCCGACTCCTTCAACCTCTGCCCTGCTGACGTCTGCCAGACCGTTGGGGGCGTCGAGCTGACCCGCGCCGCCTGCCCGGTGGACGCGCCGAAGAATGGGATGCGCGTGGAGGGCTACACACCGCCCGCGGAGGTCATCTCGCAGGTCGAGCGCATCATGAAGGAGGCGAGCATCGACGTGGGCGGCGTGGAGTACCTGCACGACGCACGCGACACCCAACGCTATTACTACGACATCAACGCCCTCTCGAACTTCGTCGCCGACGCGCCGCGGGTGGTGGGATTCGATCCCTTCGCTCGCCTGGTCGACTACCTGGAAAGGAAGGCGGTGTGACCATGCGATTCGGATACTGGCTTCCCGTGTTTGGTGGATGGCTCCGGAACGTGCCCGACGAGGGCATGGAGGCCACCTGGGACTACGTCTCCCGCCTCGCCGTCCGCAGTGAAGCGCTCGGCTACGACGCGACCTTGATCGCCGAGCTGAACTTGAACGACATCCGCGGCCCCGAAGCGCCCACCCTCGATGCCTGGAGCACGGTGGCCGCGCTCGCCGCGGTCACCAAACGCCTCGAG
>DATNDQ010000174.1:0-6904 GCA_035553475.1 Gemmatimonadales bacterium | reverse complement strand
GGAAGTCGGCGCCCGCGCGATTCAGCTTTTCACGAAGACGCCGAATCAATGGCGTGAACCGCCCATCATTCCCGATGAGGTCGAACGCTTCAAATCGGAGATGGCGCGGACCGGCATCGCCGTGGCAGTCGCCCACGACAGTTACCTGATCAATCTCGCGTCGCCCGATGACAAGCTGCGCGCCAAGAGTCTGAAGTGCTTCAAAGGCGAGCTCGAGCGCTGCAAGGCCTATGGGATTCCGTACGTCGTGTCCCATCCCGGGAACTTCATGGATGACCACGACGCCGGACTCGCGCGTAACTCCGGGGCGTATGCGACGGCGCTCACGGAGGTGCCGGGCGAGGTCGGCGTGCTCATCGAAGGCACGGCCGGGGCGGGTACCGCGTTGGGACGCAGCTTCGAAGAGTTACGGGACCTCCGCAACGGGATGCCGGAAGCGGTGCGGCACCGCGTCGGGTTCTGTCTGGACACGGCGCATATGCACGCGGCGGGGTACGACGTCGTCGGGAATGTCACCGGGGTCCTGGACGAGTTCGACCGGGTGGTGGGCCTGGCGCACCTGAAATGCTTCCACCTCAACGATTCCAAGGCCGCTCCGGGGTCCAGATTGGACCGCCACGACTGGATTGGCGAAGGAACCATCGGGGCAGAGCCGTTCCGCCGCATTTTGCAAGACGCACGTTTGACGAAAGTCATTAAAATTATCGAGACACCCAAGGGCGACGACCCGGTGCACCATGACCGCCGGATGCTGGAGCGGCTCCGGTCGTACGTCTGAACGAACTCCGGGTGCCGAACGTAGTGGAGGACCGATGATCCATTCGCGGACGCGCCGCAGTTGGTTGAAGCCGGCACTGGCCGCCCTGCTCCTGGTACTCCAGGTAGTGGGGGCACCGGTGGTCGGCGTTGCGCACGCCCGGGAACCTGGTCCGTCGCCGGTCTCGCTCGAGAGCGGCCACTCCGATCGGTGTCCGGTACTCCACAACGAGCTCACCTGCATCCTCTGTCAGTACGCCGGGTCCCTCGTCGTTACCCGGCCCGCGCAGCCCGAGCCTGACCTCGGCCGCGTGGCATTTGTCGTAGGCCCCGTCGTCTCACGGCCGCGCGCCGTCGAACGTCCGGCTCCCTGCACGTCGCCTCGCGCACCTCCCGCAGACGCCTAGTCGCTCAGTCGCCTAGTCACCTAGGCACTCCAAAAAAACACGAAGACTCGCGCGCAGACGTCCAGCGCGCCGTCGCGAACGCGCCCCGAGGGGTCCGCGTCCGCGGCCCGTCCCACTCGGGAGGCAGGGCATGTTCAGGCATTCGAAGTTCTGGCTGGTCGCCGTCGGCACGGTGCTGGCGGTCCCTGCGCAAGCGCAGGGGCCCGGTACGACGCCGTCCGCGCTGACGCTCACGCGCCGGCAGGCGGTGGACACCGCGCTGGCGCACAACCCGCAGCTCACCGTCGCCCGCGAGCAACTCGCGCAGGCACGTGCCCAGGCGACCGAGACGGCCGCGTTCCCCGATCCCACGCTCAACGGCGACCTGAACGGGCAGAAGACCGTCACCGGTTTCAAGACGAACACCGGCAGTGACATCGGTGTGGGTCTGACGCTCCCCTTCCCGACCAAGTTCGTGCTGCTGAACAAGGTGGGAAACGCCAACGTCGACGCCGTGGCGTTCAACTACGATCAGCTGCGGCAGCAGACGGCCAGTCAGACCGCGCAGGCGTACGACGCGCTCATCGTCGCCCTGCGACACCGGGCCGACCTGCAGCTGGGGGACTCACTGGCCAGAGACTTCCTCAAGAAGACGCAGGTCCGGTTCGATGCCGGCACCGCGGCGCGACTCGACGTCCTCAAGGCGCAGGTGGACCTCGGTCAAGCCGGAAACGATCTGCTCGCGAACGCGCGAGATCTGGTCAATGCACGCGCCGCGCTGAACCGGCTCCTCGGCCGACCGCTCGGATTCGGGGTCGAGGCCGCGGAGTCCCTGTCGGTGCCACCCGCACTCCCGGCCGTCGACTCCCTGATCTCGCTGGCCCAGCTCCGTCGTCCGGAGCTGCAGGGACTGGCCAGCCAGCAACGCGGCGCGAGCGCGGCGACCGCCCTGGCCCAGCAGTACTTCCTGCCTGACTTGAACCTCTCGGTCGCCAAGAACATGACGCAGGGGACGCCGTCGACGTACACAACCGGGATCGGCATCTCGGTGCCGCTCTTCTTCTGGAATCACCAGCGCGGGCAGGTCGCGGAATCCCGTCACCACGAACGGGAGCTCGCGGCCGCCTATTCCGATCTCGCGGCGCAGGTGGAGCAGGACGTGCGCGTGACCTACGCGACCGCCGCCACGGCGCTGGCCCAGGCCGTCTACCTCCGGGACCAGCTGCTGCCCGAGGCGCGCCGCGCCTACGACATCGCGCTGACGAGTTATGGGCTCGGCGGATCGTCCGCACTCGACGTTCTCGATGCCCGCCGCACCCTGCTCGATGCCGAAAGCCAATACGCCGACGCGCTGGGCGCCGCCAATGACGCCCGCGCCGACCTGGAACGGGCCGTCGCCGGCCCCTTTGACGCCGCTTCCGCTGGAGTTCCCAATGTTCACTAGCCGCCTGACTCGATTCCTTTCGGCCGCCGGAATCGCCGCGCTCCTCGCCACCGGCTGCGGGCGCGGTGCCGCCAAAGACCCGGACCACCCCGGAACGTTCGGGCTCACGGAGAACCAGCGGGCGCGGATTCATCTCGCCCCGGTGGCCGACTCGAGTTTCCAGCCCTCCGTCTCGGTGTCGGGCACCGTCGCCTTCGACGGCGACCACAGTACCCAGGTCCTGGCGCCGATTTCGGGACCCGTCAGCCGGATTCTGGTGGAGCCGGGAGCCCAGGTGACGGCCGGCCAGCCCCTGGCCTACGTGTCGTCCCCCGATTTCGCCGCCGCCATGGCGACGTACCGCAAAGCCAACGCGACCGCCGTCAATCTGATCCGCATCGCCGTACGGGACTCGACGCTCTTCGCCAACGACGCACTGGCCCGGCAGGACCTGGAGCAGGCGCAGACGGATGCCGCATCGGCCATCGCCGACCGCGACGCCGCGCTGGACCAGCTCCGGGCCATCGGCGTGGACTCGGCCGGCATCGCGAACATCCGCGACAATCGCAACGCGGTGGTTCCCCAGGGCGTGATTCGTGCGCCCCTTCCGGGCACCGTCGTGGAGCGCCTGATCACCCCCGGGCAGCTGATCCAGGCGGGCCAGACCCCCTGCTTCACGGTGGCCGGGCTTTCGACCATGTGGGTGATGGGGAACGTCTTCCAGCACGACCTGCCCGACGTCGCCGTCGGCGATCCGGCGGACATCGCGCCGGGGGCCGGTGCGCGCGTCTATCACGGGCGGGTGGACTACGTCGGTGCCCTCGTGGATCCGGACACACGAGCCACGTCGGTGCGCATCCTCACGGGCAATCCGGACCAGGGCCTCAAGAAGGACATGTATGTCTCGGTGACCATCCATTCCCGCCGGGCCCGCAAGGGGCTGCTGGTCCCCGTTGCCGCGGTGCTCCACGACGATCAGAATCTGCCGTTCGTCTTCGTGGCCAAGGCCGACAGCTCGTTCGAGCGCCGGCAGGTGGGGCTGGGGAACCGGATCGGCACCCGCTATGAAATCACGTCCGGGCTTTCCGCGGGAGATGAGATCATCGCCGAGGGCGGGCTGTTCCTGCAGTTCGCGGAAAGCCAATGAGCGAACAGCTTCCGCCACCCGCGCACGAAGCGCGGACCCGGTCCGCCATCAACCGGATCGTCGCCTCGTCGCTCCGCCAGCCATTTCTCGTCGGACTGCTGACGGTCCTGATCGTCGGCGTGGGGTTCTGGTCGTTCAGCCGGCTGCCCGTGGACGCGTACCCGGATCTCTCGCCCACCATGGTGGAGATCATCACCCAATGGCCGGGACACGCGGCTGAAGAAGTGGAGCGGCTGATCACCGTGCCCGTCGAAGTGGAGATGAACGGCCTCCCCAAGATGCAGGTGGTCCGTTCCATCTCGCTGTACGGGCTGTCGGACGTCGTGATGACCTTCGCCGACGGCACTGACGATTACTTCGCCCGGCAGCAGGTGTTCGAGCGCATCCCGGACCTCTCCCTGCCCGACGGCGTGTCGCCCTCCGTCTCGCCGCTGTTCTCCCCCTCGGGGCTCGTCTACCGGTACGTGCTGCAAAGTCCCGACCGGTCGGCCATGGAGCTGAAGATCATCAACGATTGGGTGGTGAGCCGGCAGTACAAGGCCGTCTCGGGGGTCGCGGACGAGTCGGGCCTCGGCGGCGAGACGTTCCAGTATCAGATCCTCCTGGATCCCACCCGGCTCGCCGGCGCGGGGCTCTCCGTATCCGACGTCGAAGGAGCGCTCGCGGCGAACAACGGGAATGCCGGCGGCGGCTTCTATTCCGAAGGCGGACAGTTCTACTACATCCGCGGTCTGGGGCGCATGGCGACCCTCGACGACATCGGCAACACCGTGCTCGCCTCGCGGAACGGAACGCCGATTCTGGTCAAGGATGTCGGAACGGTGGCGGTCGGACACGCGCCCCGGCTCGGGCAATTCGGATTCAACGGGCAAAATGACGCCGTCGAAGGCGTGATTCTGATGCGGCGTGGGGAGCAGACCCAGACCGTCTTGAAGGGCGTCGAAGCCAAGACCGACGAGCTGAACAAGTCGATCCTTCCCAAGGACGTGAAGATCCTGCCCTTCTACGACCGGTCCGACCTGGTCGCCCTCACCACGCACACCGTGGAGGGCAACCTGGCGCGGGGCATCCTGCTGGTCGTCGTAGTGCTCATCTTCTTCCTCTACGACGTCCGCTCGGGCCTGGTCGTCGGCGTCACGATTCCCCTCTCGCTCTTCTTCGCGTTCATCTGTCTGGACCTCCGGCACATCCCGGCCAACCTGCTGTCGATCGGCGCCATCGACTTCGGGATTCTGGTGGACGGTGCGGTCGTGATGGTGGAGAACATCCACCGGCAGCTCGCGCTCCGGCATGGTACGGCGTACCGCATCCGCGAGGTGATCGCGGACGCCGCGGCCGAGGTGGACCGGCCGATCTTCTACGCGGTGGCGGTGATCGTCGCCGGGTTCCTGCCGATCTACGTGTTGCAGGGACCCTCCGGGAAGCTGTTCTCGCCGATGGCCGATACGACCATCTTCGCACTCGTCGGGTCGCTGGTCGTCACCCTGACGCTGCTGCCGGTCCTGTGCGCCTGGGTCCTCTCGAAGGGAGTGCAGGAACGGCGGAACCCCGGCTTCGAGTGGCTCAAGCGGCACTATGAGCGCGGCCTCGATTGGTGTCTGGCCCGGCCCCGGGCGGCGCTCGGCTGGTCCATCGGGCTGTTCGGGCTCAGCCTGCTCCTGGTCCCGGGCATCGGCGCCGAGTTCATGCCGCATCTGGATGAAGGAGCGATTTGGGTGCGCGCGACGATGCCCTACACCATTTCGTTCGAGGAGTCCGCGAAGATCGTTCCGCAGATCCGCGCCATCCTGAAGACGTTCCCGATGGTGACGGATGTGGCCTCGGAGCACGGACGTCCCGACGACGGGACCGACCCGACCGGGTTCTTCAACGCGGAGTTCTACGTCGGATTGAAGCCGTACAGCGAATGGACGGGACCGATCCGCAGCAAAGAGGCGTTGATCGCCGCGATCAACTCGAAGCTCGAGTCGTTCCCCGGCATCATTTTCAACTTCACGCAGCCCGCCGAGGATGCCGTCGACGAGGCGGAGACCGGACTGAAGAGCGCGCTCGACGTGAAGGTGTTCGGGCCCGATCTCGACACACTTCAGTCGATTGGGTTGGATGTGAAGAAGGCCCTCGAGGACGTGCGAGGCTTTACCCAGCTCACGTTGGTGCAGGAGCTGGGCCAGCCGTCGCTGACTATCACGCCGGACCGGGCGAAGATCTCGCGCTACGGACTGAACATCGCCGACGTGAACGGCCTGATCGAAGCAGCCGTCGGCGGTGACGCGGCGACGCAGATCGTGCAGGGTGAGCGGTCCTTCGATCTCGTCGTCCGGCTCGATTCGGTGTTCCGCGAGACGCCCGACGCGATCGGGGCGATTCCGGTGGCGACGCCGGGAGGCCAGCACATCCCCCTGAAGGAGCTGGCCGCCATCCAGGTCTCGAACGGCGCGTCATTCATTTACCGGCAGGACAACTCGCGGTTCATCGGGGTGCAGTACTCGGTGGAGGGACGAGATCTGGCGAGCGCGGTTCGGGACGCACAGGCGCGCGTGGCCGCCCGGGTGAAGGTGCCTGCCGGCTACCGTCTGGTGTGGGGCGGCGAGTACCAGGAGTACACGGCCTCCCGGCGGCAGCTGCAGGTGATCGTGCCCCTGACCCTGCTCCTGATCTTTCTGATTCTGTTCGCGCTCTACAGTAACGTGAAGTTCCCGATCATTACGGTGGCCGGGGTGCTCCTGTCCGCACCCATCGGCGGCCTGGTGGTCCTCTGGCTCACCGGGACTCCGTTCTCAGTGTCCTCCGGCATCGGATTTCTGGCGCTCTTCGGAGTGTCCGTTCAGACGGCCGTAGTGTACATCTCTTACGCCAACGAACTGCGGGGAGACGGAATGCCCATTGTGCAGGCCACCCGGGAAGCCGCGCTGCTCCGCCTCCGGCCCATCATGATGACGGCCCTCGTTGCTGCGCTCGGCCTGCTCCCCGCCGCGCTGGCCACGGGCGTCGGGACCGATTCGCAGCGTCCGTTTGCGATGGTCATCGTCGGCGGCATGTTCTCGAGGCTCCTGATCAGCGTGTTCTTGATGCCAGTCTTGTACGCCCTGGTGGCTCGGGAAGGAGATAGGCTCGAAGTATGAACATCCTAGACGTCCAGACGTCTAGACGTCTAGCCTTTACGCACAGACGCACAGTGGTAAACAGACGACA
>DATNDQ010000173.1:0-11053 GCA_035553475.1 Gemmatimonadales bacterium | reverse complement strand
TGGATCATCCGCGCGTGACCGAGAAATCCTTCGACGTCGTGGTCGTGGGATCGGGCGCCGGTGGCGGCACTGTCGCCCAGGCGCTGGCGCCCCTCGTCGCGGCCGGCAAGTCCGTCCTGGTCCTCGAACAGGGAGCCCGCCTCGGCGACGCTGAATTCACCGGACGCGAGCTGGAGATGGCGAACCGGCTCTACCGCGACGGCGGTGGCTTCCTCACCGCCGACGGTACGATGACCCTCGCATTCGCGGAGACCTACGGCGGCTCGACGGTCGTCTACACCGGCACCTCACTCGTCGCGCCCGAACGCGTCATCAAGCATTGGGCAGTCCCGGATCTCCCGCATTCGGACATCGCTCGGCGGTCGCGCACATTTGCCGAGGCGAACAACGTCCATCTCCTCCCCGCGGACGAGATCAACGAGAACAACACGCTGTTCGTGGAGGGCGGGAAGCAGGCGGGATACGACGTCGAGCAATTCCCCGTCAATGTGAAAGGGTGCCGCGGTTCATCGCTCTGCAACCTCGGCTGCCCGAATCAGGCCAAACAGGGCACCAACCGCGTACAGCTCCCCGACGCCGAACGTCATGGGGTTCAGGTCGTGACTCGCGCCGAGGTGCGGCGAATCCTGCCGGATCGGTCCCTAGAAGTCCTGATCCGCCAAAAGGCAGAGTCCTCCCCGGGCGCGGAGTCCGAATGGGCACCCGGCGAGTACCGCGTCCGGGCGCGCGCCATCGTGAGCGCGGGCGGCTCCATTGGCTCGACAGCCCTCCTGCTGCGCTCGCCGGTGGGCCGCGGGCTGCCGCGCCTCGGGGCTGGGTTCACGTGTCACCCCGCACTGATTCTGGCCGCCGAGCACCCCCGGCCGATCACGAACGACGTCGGCCACCCCAAGAGCTACTTCGTGGATCGCGCTGAGACGCTGGGGTTCGTGCTCGAGACGTGCATGTACTTCCCCTTCGTCACCGCGAAGGCGCTCACCGGATTCGGGCCCGTGCACAGTGCCGCGATGCGGGCCTTCCCACGTCTTCAAATGATCCTGGTACTGGCGTGCGATCGTGCCTCGGATGGCAATCGCATCGCGGTGGATCGTGACGGAACACCGGTGGTGCACTACCGGTTCGCACCGGCGACGGTCAGAGGGCTCGTGAATGGCGCCCAGGCCTCGGCCCGCATCTTTTTCGGTGCCGGGGCACAGCGGGTCCACACACCCTTTGCCGAGCCTCCGACACTCGAACGCGGAGACGCGCCGTACCTCGAGGAACGGATCACCACCAAACACTGGAAGCCGGGGAAGGTCGCCGTCTCGGCGGCGCATTTGATGGGCGGATGTGGGATGGGACGGTCGGCGACGGATTCAGTCACCGACGGCTGGGGCCGAGTGCACGGGCTGCCCTGGCTGCGGGTGGCCGACGCCAGCCTGTTTCCGGACTCCCTCGAGATCAATCCCTACCTGACGATCATGGCCCTCGCGGACCGTGTAGCCGAGGTGCTCACGAAGGACCTCGGCTCGCTTTGAGAATGGCGTCGGCCGAGCGGGCGATGTCGTCGTCGGTCGTATTCCAGCCGGACACGGAAATCCGCATCGCACCCTTCCCCTGCCACGTCGTTCCCGCGAGCCAGCACGTGCCGTCCTGCTGAACCCGGTCGATCACGGCGCGTGTGTGCGCGTCGGGATCACCGCCTCCTGCCGGATGGAAACGGACCAGTACCTGGTTGTAGACCACGTCATTCAGGATCTCGACTCCCGGACCCTGCTTCAACTTCTCGGCCATCGCTTTCGCTTCCGCGCAGCTCCGCTCGATCATTTCGCTGATGCCGCGCCGGCCGAGGGACTTGATGGCGGCGTAGACCGCAAAGCCGCGGGCCCGACGAGAGAACTCCGGAGTCCAGTCCTCCGGATCGCGACGGTCATCGGCGGACTTCACGAGGTACGCGGCCGTGGCGGTCATGGCCGTGAAGTGCGCGGTCCGATCCGCGACGATCGCGATCCCGCTGTCGTACGGAACGTTCAGGGACTTGTGCGCGTCGGTGGCCCACGAGTCGGCCCGTTCCAGGCCCTTCGTGAGCGCTTTCAATTTGGGGCTGGCCGCGGCCCAGAGACCAAACGCGCCGTCGACGTGGAGCCACGCACCGCGCTCGCGGGTGATGGTGGCGATCTCGTCGATCGGATCGAACGCACCCGTGTTCACGTTCCCCGCCTGGGCACAGACGATCACGGGCCCGATCGTGCCCGCCAGCGCCTCCCGCAGCTTGTCGGGACGCATTCGACCCTGACCGTCCGCGGGAACGGTCCGCACGCGCGCGGCACCGAGCCCCAGATACCGGAGAGCGGTGAAGATGGTGATGTGCGCCTCGCCACCGACGACGACGTCGATCTCCGGCGCGCCGTAGAGCCCCTGCTGCTCTACATCCCACCCCGCCTTCCTTAATACGGCGTTGCGCGCAGCCGCGAGGCAGGTGGCGTTCGCCATCTGGCAGCCGGTCACGAATCCGATGCTCGCCGTGGCCGGCAAGCCGAAGAGCTCGAGCAGCCACTTCACCACGACCTCTTCCACCACTGATGCGGCCGGAGACAGGACGTAGATCCCGGCGTTCTGGTCCCAGGTGGAGACGAGCCAGTCGGTCGCCAGCGCGGCGGGCAGGGAGCCTCCGACCACGAACCCGAAGTACCGCGGTCCGGCGGTCGCCACGATTCCGGCATCGGCATCGCGAGCAAGCTCCGTCACCACACGCGCCGCATCCGTTCCCTCCTGAGGCAACGGCCCACCGAGGGCCGCCCTCAGCTCCTGAAGCGAAGCGCGTGCGCCGACGGGCCGGCCCGGCAGGCTGGCGAGATAGGCTCGGGCGGCGTGAACGGCGGCATCCAGCACGTCGGGTGGAGTCACTAGGTCCTCGAGGAGCGGTTGGTGACGAATGCGACGGCGCGATTGACGACGGCCTGGTCTCGCAAGACACCCCGGTGCCCCAGACCCTTGGTAAGCACCAGCTCGGCCCCCGGCCAGGTAGCCGCGATTTCCCTTCCTTCTGCTACCGGAATCGTCTCATCGTGCTGATCATGGACCACCAAGGCCGGGTTTCGGGCCCCGGCAAAAACCGGCAGCACCTTCAATTGATCCCAGTCGAACCGGATGCGGCGTTCACTGCGGGACCGGAGCGCGGCACCCGTCCGTTCCGACAGCCTGAGCGCCCGTACGAATTCGTCGACGAACCGCAGCGGAAATGCCGCGGGAGCGATCAGTGCCACCCGCCGGGGCTCGAATCCCTTGGACATCGCCAAGGCGGTCACCACGCCCCCGAACGAGTGGGCGATGATCGCGTCAGGCGCACCGACCTCGGCCATCACGGCGTCGAGGGCTCGCGCCATTTCCGGCGCCGATGACATCCCCCGTCCGGTCAGGCCATGCCCGGGGCCGTCGTACGTGACGGCGCTGAAGCCTCGGGCGAGAATCGGGGCCACGAACGAAGAAAACCGTCCACCGGCTCCCCCCCATCCGTGCACCAGGAACACGGTGGGCCCCGTTCCCCAATGCCAGGCACGAATCGCATGCCCCTCGGAGCGAACCGAAAATGCCCGGGCCTGTCCGAGTACCTCGCGATCACCCGTCGACAGGGGCCGATGTGGCGGCGTGAAGAACAGCCGCTCCGCCCACCAGCCCGCCAGCTCCGGGGACACCGCTTGCGCGCCGCGCAAGCCGAGCGAAATCGCCGTGAGCGAGAGGTTCGCCATTGGAATGACGGAATGTAGCTTACCCGCCGTGGATACCGACGTCCTCGTCATCGGAGCCGGCCCCGGCGGACTCGCCGCGTCGCAGCAGCTCAAGCAGCATGGCGTCCCCCACAAAGTGCTCGAGCGCGGCGACACCGTGGGCCACACCTGGGCCAATCTCTACGATTCGCTCGTCCTCCACACCGGAAAGCGGATGTCGAGTTTACCGGGACTCCCTTTCCCGGCCGACTACCCGACGTTTGTAAGCCGCGCCGGCTTCCTGGCCTATCTCCAGCGCTACCGCGACACCTTCGGCCTCCCAGTGGAAACCGGCGTGCGGGTGGATCGCCTCGAGCGGGCAAATGGAACGTGGACCGCCATGACATCCAAGGGCCCGGTGACGAGCCGGGCCGTTGTGATGGCGACCGGGATCGTCGCGAATCCCGTCGCGCCGCGCTTCCCCGGACAGGATCGATTCCAGGGCCAGGTGATGCACAGCGTCGAGTACCGCCGGCCTGAGCCGTTCCGCGGTCAGCGCGTCCTCGTGGTCGGCGTGGGAAACTCGGGTGGGGAGATCGGCGCCGAGCTGGCCCACAACGGCATCCCGGTGACCATGGCCGTCCGCTCGGGAGCGAACGTCGTCCCCCGGGAGCTGCTCGGCATTCCGATTCAGTATGTCGCCTACTACGTGCGGAAACTCCCGCGCCCCGCTCAGCGGATCATCGTCTCCCTCGTCCGGCAGATCACGATTCTGCGAAGGGGTCCGCCGGTACTGCCGCCCTCGCCCGTGTTCGCGCTCGACGCCGTCCCGCTGATCGGTTTTCACCTCGTGGACGCGATCAAGGCGGGGACCGCGACGGTCAGGCCCGGCCTGCAGGAATTCACGGCCACCGGGGTCCGGTTTGCCGATGGCCGGGAAGAGTCCTTCGACACCGTGATCCTGGCGACCGGGTTCCATGCCGCCCTGGCTCCCCTCGGCACCCTGGTGACTATCGACGCCAAAGGGTTTGCCCGCCGCGCCGACCGGATCACCAGCGCCGATCAGGATGGCCTTTTCTTCGTGGGTTCGAACTACGACTCGGGCGGAGGTCTCCTCAACATCGGCATCGACGCCAAGCTGGTCGCACGACTTCTATCAAACCGGGCCAAGCGGAGCTGACATGTAGCAACCTCGCGACACCGTGAGATCAATCCGCCTCCTGCCGCACCCGCCGCTAGTGGCCCAAAACTTGATCTAAGGACTCACAAATGAACGTCACCAACGCCCGGACTCCCGACTCTGCCCGGGTCCTCACACCCGAGGCCCTCGACTTTGTCGCGCGCCTGGGCGAAAAGTTCGAATCCACCCGCCGCGCATTGCTTGAACGGCGGAAGGCGCGGCAAGCGGAATTTGACCGCGGCGTGCTCCCCGATTTCCTCACCGAAACACAGGGAGTCCGCCGCGACTCGTGGAAGGTCGCGCCTCCCCCGAAAGACCTCGAAGATCGCCGGGTCGAGATCACGGGCCCCGTCGAGCGCAAGATGATGATCAACGCGCTCAACTCGGGCGCGCGCGTCTTCATGGCTGATTTCGAGGACGCGCTCTCCCCTACGTGGGAGAACGTGGTCCAGGGTCAGGCAAACCTCATTGAGGCGATCCGTCGCACCCTCGCGTTCACGAGTCCGGAAGGAAAAGCGTACAAGCTCAACGACAAAATCGCGACACTCGTGGTCCGTCCTCGCGGCTGGCACCTGGATGAGCGCCATGCGACGCTGGGCGACGCCCCGGTTTCGGCTTCGCTGTTCGACTTCGGGCTCTACTTCTTCCACAACGCGAAGGAGCTCCTGGCGCGCGGGTCGGGCCCGTACTTCTACCTGCCCAAGCTCGAGTCACACCTCGAGGCGCGTCTCTGGAACGACGTCTTTACGTTCGCGGAAAGCGCCCTCGGTGTCCCTCACGGCACCATCCGTTGCACCGTTCTGATCGAGACGATACTCGGTGCGTTCGAGATGGAAGAGATCCTGCACGAGCTTCGGGACCATGGGCCCGCGCTCAACGCCGGCCGTTGGGACTACATGTTTTCGATCATCAAGAAGTTCAGGACCCAGCGAGCGATGGTCCTGCCCGACCGCGTCCAGGTCACCATGACGGTTCCCTTCATGCGGGCGTACACGGAGCTCCTCGTCGCCACCTGTCACGCCCGCGGCGCGCACGCCATCGGTGGAATGGCCGCCTTCATTCCGAGCCGCAAAGACGCCGAGGTGAACGCGCGGGCCATCGCGAAAGTGACGGAGGACAAGGACCGCGAGGCCGGCGACGGATTCGACGGTACCTGGGTGGCCCACCCGGACCTCGTTCCGGTCGCTCAAGCGTCATTCGACAAAGTCCTGGGCACTCGCCCGAATCAGAAGGAGCGCCTCCGAGACGACGTCCAGACCACGGCCGCGCAGCTCGTGTCCCTCGCGATCCCGGGCTCTTCGGTGACTGAGGGGGGCATCCGCACCAACGTGAGCGTCGCCTTGCAGTATCTGGCGAGCTGGCTCGCGGGGGTTGGGGCCGCGGGCATCAACAACCTGATGGAAGACGCCGCGACCGCGGAAATTTCCCGGGCGCAGCTCTGGCAGTGGATCCGCAACAAGACCGTCCTCGCCGACGGCCGGACCATGACCACCGACCTGTACGCCACCGTGCGGGACGAAGAGCGAAAGAAGCTGGGCGCTCTCCCCCACCTCGAGGCGGCCGTTCGGCTCCTCGACGGCCTGGTCCTTGCATCGGAATTCACCGAATTCCTCACGATCCCGGCATACCGGGAGCTCGATCGCGCACAAGGAGGATGAGATGAGCACCGAGACTCTGCGGGATATCGCGGCGCTGGAGCGACGCTGGGCCAATGATCCCCGCTGGACAGGGATCAAACGGGACTACACGGCGGCCGACGTGGTGTCTCTCCGCCCCTCGCTGCGCATCGAGCACTCGCTCGCCCGCGCCGGGGCCGACCGCCTCTGGCACGAGCTGGAGACCACCCCCTACGTCCAGACCTTCGGCGCGCTCACCGGCGCGCAGGCGGTCCAGATGGTGAAGGCGGGACTCCAGGCCATCTATTTGAGTGGATGGCAGGTCGCGGCCGACGCCAACCTCTCGGGTCAGACCTATCCCGACCAGAGTCTCTATCCCTCGAACAGCGTCCCCGCGCTGGTCAAACGGCTGAATCAGGCGCTGATGCGCGCCGATCAGATCGAGCGTGCGGAGTCGGGGCACGCGACGCTGGACTGGTACGCCCCCATCCTGGCCGACGCCGAAGCGGGCTTCGGCGGTCCGCTGCACGCCTTCGAGCTGATGAAGCTGATGATCGAGGCGGGGGCCGCCGGCGTGCATTTCGAGGACCAGCTGGCGTCGGAGAAAAAGTGCGGGCACCTGGGAGGCAAGGTTCTGGTGCCCACGCAACAGTTCATCAAGACGCTGCTCGCCGCGCGCCTCGCCGCCGACGTCCTGGACGTGCCGACCCTGATCGTGGCCCGCACGGATGCCCTCTCCGCGACGCTCCTGACCTCGGACGTCGACCCGCGTGACCGGGAGTTCCTCACCGGCGAGCGGACGCCCGAGGGATACTTCCGGGTCCGGGACGGCCTCGAGCCCGTCATCGTTCGGGCGCTGGCCTACGCGCCCTATGCCGACCTGCTCTGGTTCGAGACGTCGACGCCTGATCTGGAGGAAGCGCGGCTGTTCGCCGAGGCGATTCACGCGAAGTTCCCCGGCAAGCGCATGGCCTACAACTGCTCCCCGTCCTTCAATTGGAAGCAGCATCTGGGGGACGCCGAGATCGCGACATTTCAGGAATCGCTGGCGCGGATGGGTTACCAGTTCCAGTTCATCACGCTCGCCGGCTGGCATCTCCTGGGCCTTTCCACGTTCGACCTCGCCCGATCGTATCGCGACGAGGGGATGACCGCGTACGTGCGGCTGCAGCAGGAGGAGTTCGCGCGGGAGGCGGAGGGGTACACCGCCACCCGCCACCAGCGCGAGGTCGGAGCGGGTTACTTCGACCGGGTGCTGGCGGCGGTGGCGGGTGGTGAAGCCTCGACGTCGGCCCTGAAGGGGTCGACCGAGGCCGCGCAGTTCCGGGCTACGGGGTCCGGGCGCTGACGGGGCCGTCCTGGCGGGTGGCGCCCTTGGCGCCCCCGCTCCACTTCTGGAACCAGCTCATCATGTAGAGCTGCGTGCGCATGAAGTTCGACGGCTTGGAGCCGGTGCCGTGGAACTCATCCGCGAAACGCAGCAGGACCGTCGGCACGTGCCGCATCTTCAGGGCGGAGTAGAACTCTTCGCTCTGGGGGATGGGCGTGCGGCGGTCGAGCTCGCCGGTCATCAGGAGCGTGGGCGTCGTGATATGACCGACGTACATGAGTGACGAGTGGGCGAGCCAGGGTTCGGGCTTGTCCCACCAGGGATCGGTGAACAGGCTGTAGGTGAAGAGCGGGACGTCAGTGACGCCCGTCATGCTGATCCAGTCGATCACCGGGCACCGCACGGCCGCCGCCGCGAACCGCTGGGTATGGCCGATCACCCAGCTCGAGAGCACCCCACCACCTGAGCATCCCGACACGAACATCTTCGTCGTGTCCACGATCCCCCGGCCGATCACGGTATCCACGCCCGCCATCAGGTCGTCGTAGTCAGGGCCCGGATAGTTGTGATCGATGCCGTCCGAGAACGCGGTGCCGTAGCCGGTGGAGCCGCGGGGATTCACGTACAGCACGAGGTATCCGTCGGCGGCGAAGTTCTGGAACATGTAGCTGAACCCCACCGTGTATTCCGAGTATGGCCCGCCATGTATCTCCAGAATGAGCGGGTACTTCTTGTGGGCGTCGAATCCCGGCGGCGTCACGATCCACGCTTCGACGCGCGCGTTTCCACTCGACCGGTACCAGATCTCCTGCTCCTGCGCGAGGTGCTTCCCGGCCAGGACGTCGTCATTCACGGACGTCAGGCGGGTCGTGCCGTCGAACTTCTTGAGGCTGTACCGGACCACGTTGCCCGGGTGCGTGAAGTCGGTCTCGGTACCGACCGCCGTGAGGTCCCTGGCCATCGAGTTGAGCGACAGGAGGTGCGTCCCGGTGGTGACCGTCTTCACCCCGCCCGCCAGCGCGGCGTAGTGGACGTTCTGGGTGCCGGTATCCTGAACCGTGAAGAAGATCCCGCTGTTGTCGCTCGCCCAGGTGAGCTCCCCGGGGTCGCGATCGAGGGTGCCGTCGATCTTCCGGGATTGGGATCCGTCGGTGCCCATGACGTAGAGGGCGGCGGTGGAGTGCGACCTCGCCGAGGAGTCGTATCCGGCATACGCCACCAGGCGCCCATCGGGGGAAATCGCGGGATTCGCCCAGTACCCCGGGCGGGTCGTGAGCCGCTTGGTCGCGCCGGACGCAACGTCCACCCGGTAGATCTGGGACGACTGGTACGCGTAGTCCCCGGTCGTGTCCATCAAGCCGTCGAAGAGGATCGCCTTTCCATCGGACGTCCACGCGAGCCCGGCGCCACCCGTGAGTCCATCGAAGCGCGCGCCCACGTTCCAATTGCCGCTCGTCAGCTGACGTGGAGTGCCGCCGTCCGCCGACACCAGGAAGAGATGCGTGAAGCCCGGCTCGGTGAAGCCGACTCGATCCTGCCGGTAGTGCAGGCGGTCTTCCATGCGGGGTGCCGGCGTCCACTTCGCTCCTTCCGGAGCGGCCGGCATGGGAATCTTCCAGTTGTCCGCCTCGGGCACAAACATGACGAAGGCGATGGACTTCCCGTCGGGGGCCCACTTGGGGTCGCCCGGCGCGTGCTCGGTCCGGGTCACCTGACTGGTCGCACCCTCGGCGTCCATCCAGCGGACGAAGATCTGCGCACCCTTGGGTTCGCCGTCGGCGACGTAGAGAATGCGCGAGCCATCCGGCGACCAGCGGGGCGAGGAGCCCTTCACCAGCAACCGGTTATGCGACCCGTCGGCGCGCATGGCCCAGATGGCGGACTCGAATTTGTCTTCGAGCTTGTTCACCCACCGGCGGGTGTAGAGGATCTGCGTGCCGTCCGGGGAGAGCTGGGGATCGGACACGCCTTCCATGTCGAGATAGTGATTGACGGTCAGCAGGGAGTCTGAGGCGGGTTCCTGGGCCTTGCTGCCAACCACGGGCGTAGCGGTCAACGTGAGGATTAAGGCTGTAGCGTGGGCAATTCGCATTTCGGCCTCCGGAACGACTGATGGCTGACGGCTGACGGCTGTTTGTGGCTAAGAGAGCACCTCCGTCGGGCAGCGGCAAGAGCTTCGTCATCACCAGAAACGGGGGTTAGATTAGCGGGCATGCGATGGTCGCATCTGCTCGACAAAGTCCGGCTCTGGTTCGACACCACGGCGGCACCGGTCTCGACGGCGCAACGCGTAGACTGGGTGCGGGTGATCCCCTTCGTCGTCATGCACGCGGCCTGTCTCGGCGTGATCTGGGTCGGGTGGAGCTGGACGGCGGTGACGGTCGCGGCCGCGCTGTACGTGCTCCGAATGTTCTGGGTCACCGGGTTCTACCACCGCTACTTCTCACACCGCACGTTCAACACTTCCCGGCCGGCCCAATTCGTCTTCGCCGTGCTCGGAAACACGGCGGTACAGCGCGGGCCCCTGTGGTGGGCCGCCCACCATCGCCGCCATCACCGGTACGCCGACACCGAGCAGGATGTGCACTCCCCACGCCAGCACGGCTTCTGGTGGAGCCATATGGGATGGATCACGTCCGACGGAAATTTCCGCACCGACTTCTCGCAGGTGACGGACCTCGCTCGCTATCCTGAGCTCCGTTTCCTGGACCGGTTCGACATCCTGGTCCCCCTGCTCCTGGCCGCGATCCTGTTCCTCGCGGGTGGCTGGCAGCTCCTGATCTGGGGCTTCTTCATCAGTACCGTCGTTCTGTTTCATTGCACCTGCCTCATCAACTCATTGGCCCACACCCTCGGGCGACGGCGGTACGACACGCCTGACGACAGCCGCAACAGTCTCATCCTGGCGCTGATCACGCTGGGTGAAGGCTGGCACAACAACCACCACCGGTATCCTGGCGCGGTCCGTCAGGGCTTCCGCTGGTGGGAGGTCGATTTCACGTACTACGGCCTGCGGATGCTCGCCCTGGTCCACCTCATCCGCGATCTCCACCCCGTTCCGCGCCGGCTGCTCGAATCGACTTGAGCTTCGTCGATCGCATAGCCCGCGACGGCCTGATCCGCCGTCTCGACCGCATCACCTACGGACGCATCACCCTCGACGGCCGCGCTTTCGGGAACGGCTCCGGTCCCGCCGCCACCATTCACGTCACCGATC
Source organism: Gemmatimonadales bacterium (assembly GCA_035553475.1). Classification (GTDB taxonomy): domain Bacteria; phylum Gemmatimonadota; class Gemmatimonadetes; order Gemmatimonadales; family GWC2-71-9; genus 40CM-2-70-7. The sequence continues at coordinate 24 of DATNDQ010000173.1, read as the reverse complement.
CGCGCTTCTTCCGCGCCGTTGCCT
>DATNDQ010000172.1:0-2593 GCA_035553475.1 Gemmatimonadales bacterium | reverse complement strand
GAGCGCGATCCGCTCTTCCGGCAAGCCGCCGAGGTGTGCATTCAGAACCAGTTGGGCTCCACTTCGCTCTTGCAGCGCCGCATGAGCATCGGGTACGGCCGCGCGGCCCGCATCATCGATCAATTGGAGATGGCGGGAGTCCTTGGGCCGGCGAATGGCTCGAAGCCCCGGGACGTGCTCGTCGGGCTGGAAGACTTGGATGAAATAGTAGGGGCCTAACAGCAAAAGGCGTCGAGGAAAACCGTCAAGGAAAGACGTCGAGGAAAGGCGTCGAGCAAACCGTACCGTCGTGCGTTAATTGGGTTATGTCAGCCGACAGGGAGCGCGTAGTTTCATCCCCGTGAGCTCCGGGGTACGAAGTGATCCAGAGACCTGGGAAGATCCGCGGCACCGGGAAGGACTGGCCGGCGAGCTGCAGGCGATCGATTACCTGAAAACCCAGGGCTGGGTGCTGATCGCGCACCGGTGGCGCGTCGGGCGAATCGAGATCGACCTGGTGGTACGTCGCGGGAAGCTGGTGGCGTTCGTCGAGGTCAAAACCAGGCGAGGGGACGCGTTCGGGCACCCCTTTGAGGCAGTAACAGGTGCCAAGCGACGGGAGATCGTCAAAGCGGCCCGGGCCTGGACCGACCGCCATGGCGCACCGGACGATATCTACCGATTCGACTGTATCGGCATACAGAACAACAAGTTAACGCACCTCGAGGACGCATTCCGGCCCGGTTGGCGCTAAACCACGCTTCGGCTTATATTCGGGCACACCAACAAAGCTCGAGGCGCTCTACCAATGATGACGAGGACTCCTGTGGCGGCAGACCCCCAAGAAAACCCGAAGCTGTCGGATGACCGCCGGAAGGCGCTCAACCTCGCCATCACCCAGATCGAAAAGAGCATCGGCAAGGGCGCCATCATGCGGATGGGTGCCGAAGCGCGCGTTCGCGTGGAGGCCATCCCGACCGGCGCCATCAACCTCGATGCGGCCATCGGCATCGGCGGGATCCCGCGCGGCCGGGTGACTGAGATCTTCGGTCCCGAATCGAGCGGCAAGACCACGCTCGCCCTGCACGTCGTGGCCCGGGCGCAAAAAGGTGGCGGCGCGGCCGCCTACATCGACGCGGAGCATGCCCTCGACGTCGAGTACGCGAAGAAGCTGGGTGTGGATATCGACAACCTCCTCGTCTCGCAGCCGGACACGGGCGAACAGGCCCTCGAGATCTGCGAGATCCTGGTCCGGTCGGGGGCGGTGGATGTCGTGGTGGTGGACTCGGTCGCCGCATTGGTGCCGAAGGCCGAAATCGAAGGCGAGATGGGTGATTCCCACATGGGCCTGCAGGCCCGGCTGATGAGCCAGGCCCTCCGCAAGCTCGCGGGCGCCATCAATCGGTCCCGCACCGCCGTGATCTTCATCAATCAGCTTCGTGAGAAGATCGGCGTGATGTTCGGCAACCCGGAAACCACCACCGGCGGCCGCGCGCTCAAGTTCTACGCCTCACTTCGCCTCGACGTCCGGCGCATCGGCCCGGTGAAGGAGCGCGAGACGGTGATCGGCAATCACGTCCGGGTGAAGGTCGTGAAGAACAAGGTGGCGCCACCGTTCCGCCAGGCGGAATTCGACCTGATGTTCGACGAGGGCATCAGCCACGAGTCGCTGCTGGTCGACATCGCCGCTGAGGCGGGGATCATCGAGAAGGCCGGCGCGTGGTACGCCTACGGCAAGGAGCGGATTGGGCAGGGCCGCGAAAACGCCAAGATGTACCTGAAGGATCACCCCGATATGGCACTCGAGATCGAGATCAAGGTCAAAGAGGTCCTCGGGATGAAGAGCTCGGCCGCCGGAACTACCGAGACGGCGACCGATGAGGAGGCCCCCGCGGCGGAGGAGTAGTGCCCATCTGCACCGGACTCGCCCCCGATCCTCGCCGCCCCGGCTACCGCGTGGTGGAAGTGGATCGGGGGCGTTTCGCGTCTCTCCCCGACGACGCGCTCCGGCCCCTCGCGCTCGTCGTCGGCGCGGAAATCACCCCCGAAATCCGAGGCACGTTGGACACGCTCGCGGAAGTCGAAGGCGCCTATCAGGCCGCGGTCCGCCTTGAGCGGCTGCGTTCCCATGCGAAACGGGACCTCCGCCGTCGCCTCCTCCAGAAGCAGCACCGCGGTGAAGTCGTGGATCAGGCGATTGCCCGTCTCGAGTGGACCGGCATTATCGACGACCGCCGGTTCGCGGAGACCTTCGCTCGAGCCAAACTTGCCCGTGGGAGGGGCCCCAGCCGGGTGCTCCGGGATCTCCTGACGCAGGGAGTGGATCGTCGCCTGGCAGAGCAGGCGGTGGCTGCCGGGGTGGAGCAGGAGGGCGTGGATCCCGCGCGAGCCGCACGGACCGCGGCGGAACGACGGGTGAAGCAGCTGACCGATCTCCCCCCCGCCACCAAACGCCGGCGGCTGATGGCCTACTTGGCGCGGCGAGGGTTCGGAGGGTCGGAAACGCGGGACTTGGTGCGGGAGCTTTGCGGCAGTTAACCCCGGGGCCATGCCCCGGGGTAACTGCCGCACAGCTCCGCAACGCCGGGCGCAGGCACGCCCGCGGGTGGCAAGA
>DATNDQ010000171.1:0-4961 GCA_035553475.1 Gemmatimonadales bacterium | reverse complement strand
CCGCAGGTGTGGGTCCCACCGGTCGTGATCTTGGAGAACGTGAGGCCGCCCAGGACGGCAGTGGGCGTGGCACTGGAGCCAAAGGTTCCGTTGCCCAACGCCCCGGCATCGTTTGCACCCCAGCAGTATGCCGCACCGCCGGCGGTCAATCCGCAGGTGACGTCGCCGCCAGTGGCCAGGCTCACAAACGAGAATCCGCCGGTGACTGCTACCGGTACTGGGCTGTTCGGCGATGCCAGGCCGCTTCCCAACTCCCCGTCATAGTTGAGACCCCAGCAGTAGGCCGAGCCACCCGGGACCAACCCGCAAGTTTGCCCATACCCAACCGCCAGCTCGGTGAACCTCAGCCCACCCACCACCGGGGCCGGAACATCCGAGTTGGTGTAGGCACCGGTCCCCAGCTGGCCCCAGTCGTTGGACCCCCAGCAGTAGGCGGTGCTATCCGCAGTCAGGCCGCACGTGTGAATAACCCCCGCCCCGATCGTGAGGAACTTCAGTGCGGACCCAATGAAGAAGGGAGTCCCCACGCTAGTAACCCCCGCACCGGGCTCGAGGCCGAAGGCGTCGGAACCCCAACAAGCCACCGTGCTGTCGGCATCGAGAGCACAAGTGTGGAAGACCCCGGCGGTCAAGCTTGCGACCCGCAGATGGCGGACTACGACCTGGCCCGATTTACTGACGTGGTCCAGGATGGACTTGGCCGTGATCGTGGTCACGCCGGTGTCCTCGGCCGTGACGGCGCCCGATGCGGACACCTGTGCGATCGTCGGGTTCGTGCTCGACCACGAGAGACGTCCGGCGGTGACGTCGCCGCCCAGACTGTCCAGTGCCGTCGCCGCAAAGGTCCACGTGTCCGCGGGGACCAGGGTCATCGAGGACGGCCAGAGGACCACCGAGGTCACGCGCTGAAGAGTCCGGACGGTCACGTGCGCCGTGAGCCCGTGGGCCGTTGCCGTGATGTCGGACAGGCCGGCGCCAACAGCAGTCACGAGACCGGTGGCCGACACCGTCGCGAACGTGGGTTGCGACGTCGTCCACACGGCCGGTAGCGGTCCCAGGGGACGACCGAGCAGATCGAATCCCGAATCCACCATCTGCACGGTGTTCCCGGTCAACAGCGAGTCGTTTTGCGGACCCACCTGGAGCCTCGTCGCCTCGGGGTGATGACTGAGGGACAGCGGGAGATGGGAGAAGCCGGAGCCGTCGAGGGTACCGCCGATCGCTGTGTCCCCCGCTAGCGCCAGGCCGTCGAAGAAGGCGGTAAGGTGGCTCGGAGAAACCAGTAGGAGATGAAGGACACCAGAGGAGTCGATCCCTAAGATGTTGAACGAAGCGCTGTCACCCGTTATTCCAGGGCCCAGCAGGGTGCCTGTCCCTCCGATCGTACCGACACCCGTGGCGACGATCACCGTGTCGGCCAAACTCATGGATAGGATGAAATTGGGACCGTTGCCGATCCAGCTTCCGGTCGCGGGTCCGGGGACCGTCTGGGGAGGCGGAGGAGGAACCACCGGCCCGGCCACATGGTCTAGACAGGCCCCGAGAAGCGTCACGAGGAGGGGGAGCACGCGACGGTTCATATTGAGGCTGAATGTACGGCCACTGGGCGGAATGCGCGTCGCTTACTGAAACGGAGCCTTGAGGCGTGGTAGAGCTGAGTTGCCGAGCCGTCCTCTTCGACCTCGACGGCGTGCTGGCCGATTCCCGACGCGTCGTCGAAGGCGTCTGGAGGGTCTGGGCCGCCGAGAAGGGGCTCGACCCTGCCCCCTTTCTTGCCATCGCCCACGGCCGCCGGACCTCCGAGATCCTCCGCACCGTCGCCCCGCACCTGGACATCGCCGCCGAGACGAATCGTTTGGATCGGATGGAGGAATTCGGGACTGAGGGCCTGGTGCCGATCCCCGGCGCACCGGAATTCGTGCGTTCCCTTCCTGCCGGTCGCTGGGGCGTAGTGACGTCAGGGCATCGCGAGTGCGCCGAGTTCCGGCTGAACTACGTGGGGATCCCGTTTCCCCCGGTCTTCATCACGGGTGACATGGTGAAGAAAGGGAAGCCTGATCCGGAAGGCTATCTGTGGGGAGCGAGAGAGCTGGGCTTCTCACCGGCTGACTGCCTGGTCTTCGAGGACGCGCCGCCCGGAGTCGCCGCGGCGCGGGCGGCGGGGATGCGCGTCGTCGGTGTGCTGACCACCCATCCCCCCGACGCGCTGTCTCCCGTCGTTCTGAGCATTCAGGACTTCAGGACTGCACCGCGTCTCCAAATTTCTTGAGGTACTTCATCCCTGAGTCCACCATCAGGGTGACGACGGTCGCGTCCTTCCCAAAGCCATTCGCGACCCGCAACGCCGCCACGACGTTCCCTCCCGTCGACGTCCCCGCGAAGAGCCCCTCCTCGCGCGCGAGCCGGAGCGCCATGGCCATCGCGTCGGCGGTCGAGACCTGCTCGACTCCCTCGACCAGCTCAGGCTTCCACATCGGCACGACGAACCCCGCCCCCACGCCGTCAATCTTGTGAGCCCCAGACGCTCCACCTGACAGGACTGGCGACTCGGCTGGCTCCACCGCGAACACGCGGATCTTCTCGTTCCGTCTCTTGAGTCCCTCGGCGGTCCCCCGCAATGAACCGCCTGTGCCCACGAACTGGACGAAGGCGTCGATCCGGCCCTCCGTCTGCGTCCAGAGCTCCGTGGCCAGGCGGTGATAGGCGGGGAGCTGGTCCTGGTTCTTCATCTGGTCGGTCCAGTAGGCCCCGGTTTCCTTCGCGATCACGCCGGCACGCGCGATCATGCTCTTGGTCAGCTCCGCGGTCATGCCGCCGCCCACGCTCGGGATGATGTCGAGCTTGGCGCCGAGGATCCTCATGTGGTCGAGTTTTTCTCTCGAGAAGGCGTCGGAGGTGACGATGTGGAGCGGGTGGCCTCTCACCGCACAGACCAGCGAGAGGGAGACGCCCGTCGAGCCCCCCGTGTACTCGACCACCGGAGCGCCGTCGGCGAGCCGGCCTTCGAACTCCGGGGTTTCGATCATCGAGAGCGCCATCCGGTCCTTCATGGACCCGGTGGGATTCTCGTTCTCGAGCTTGAGGAGGATCCGGGCCCCGGAGCTCGCCTTGATGTTGCGCAAAGGCAGGAGCGTGGTGTTGCCGATGGAGTCGAGGATGGTGTGCGGAATGGGCATGGCCCGGGACCTTCTTTCTGGAGCCCATAAACTAACGGGGCGCCCCCGAAGAGGCGCCCCGTCGAATTCCTGATGACACCCTCGACGTCTAGCCGTCTAGCTGACTAGCCGTCTGGATCTTACTGGCAGACCGGTGCGCCCTCGGCATTCGCGCTGGTCGCGGGGGCCGTCGGGGTCACAGCGCCGATGTAGATCGCGCAGGAGACCGGCGTGTTGATGTTGGTGATGCTCGCCGTCCAGCCGGCCTGCGTGCCGGTGCCCGTGGTGACCGCACCCAAGGTGTTGCCCTGAGTGGGGCACCAGGCCGCCGTGCCGGCGGTCGCGGGATTGGTGCACGACGTCGTCGTCACGTACTTGAGCGAGTCAGCGAAATAGGCTTCCTCGGCGGTCACCAGGTTGCGGAGATCCGCCTTCATCGAAGCCTGATACGCCTTCTGTTTCGTGTTCGCGAACTTCGGAATCGCGATCGCGGCCAGGATGCCGATGATTACGACCACGATCAGTAGCTCGATCAGGGTAAAGCCCTTGCGGTTCACGTTCGGCTCCTCTCAACAGGGGCTGACGCGGCATGAGGCGGGCTTTTCGCGCCGCCTGATCCGGTGCCAGGTTGGGGCTCCGCAGGGGGGGTCGGTCGCCGAACGGTCGGGACCGCGAACGACGTCGCGGGCGAGAACGCGCGGGGGGGCAAGTCCACCACCACGGCTGGGTCAAACCTATGTGCGCCGGGCACTCCCGGCGTGTCCCGCATCACCCATCTAAATCGCTACGCTGCAACGATCTACGCTCAAAAAAGTCAGGAACGTCGCAGGACAGAACGGGGCGCTCCCGAAGGAGCACCCCTGCTCAGCTTACTGGCAGACCGGGGCGCCTTCGGCGTTCGAAGACGTCGCGGGAGCGGTCGGCGTCACGGCGCCGATGTAGATCGCGCAAGACGTCGGGGTGTTGATGTTCGTGACGCTCGCGGTCCAGCCGGCCTGCGTGCCCGTGCCGGTGGTGATGGCGCCGAGCGTGTTGCCGGTGGTGGTGCAGAAGGCCGCGGTGCCGGCGGTCGGCGGATTCGTGCACGACGTGGTGGTCGTGTACTTGAGCGAATCGGAGAAGTACGCCTCTTCAGCGGTGACGAGGTTGCGGAGGTCCGACTTCATGGACGCCGCATACGCCTTCTGCTTGGTGTTGGCGAATTTCGGAATCGCGATCGCGGCGAGAATGCCGATGATCACGACGACGATCAACAGCTCGATGAGCGTAAAGCCCTTGCGGTTCATTTCAGCTCCTCACGTGGGGGCTGACGCGGCATGAGGCGGGCTTTGCGCGCCGCCAGATCCGGTGCCAGGGTATGGCTCCGCAGAGGGGTTGGTCGCCGAACGATCGGGACCACGAGGTAAGCGCGGTCAGGAAGGCGCGGGGGGCAGTTCCACCACCACGGCTGCGTTAAAGCTACGGTGCCCGAGCCCGGGTGACATGTCCAGAATCACCAGACATAACTCGTTACTGCGTACTGCCTTCGGGAAGAGAACGGAGCGCCCCAGTTGGAGCGCCCCGTTCAATCCCTGAAGCTCAACCCTGGGCGTCTAGACGACTAGACGTCCAATTCTTTACTGGCAGACCGGGGCGCCTTCGGCGTTCGAAGACGTCGCGGGAGCCGTCGGCGTCACGGCGCCGATGTAGATCGCGCAGGACGTCGGGGTGTTGATGTTCGTGATGCTCGCGGTCCAACCAGCCTGCGTGCCGGTACCCGTGGTGATGGCACCCAGGGTGTTGCCGGTCGTGGCGCACCACGCGGCG
>DATNDQ010000170.1:0-3089 GCA_035553475.1 Gemmatimonadales bacterium | reverse complement strand
GGCGCTACCGCATCGAGGCGGTACTCGGCCGCGGCGGCATGGGGACCGTCTACCGCGGGCGCGACACCGAGCTGGATGAGACGGTCGCGATCAAGACGCTCCGTCCCGAGCTAGTGGCCGACGACGAGTCTCGCGAGCGCTTCAAGGACGAAATCCGTCTCACCCGCCGCATCACGCACCGGAACGTGGTTCGCACTCACGACTTCGGCGAATCGGACGGGCTCTGGTACATCACCATGGAATTTGTCGAGGGCCTGACCGTCCGGCAGCTCCTCGATGCCCGCGGCACCCTCGGCGTGGAATCCGCCCTTGCCATCGGATCGCAGCTCGCCGAGTCCCTCGGCGTCGCGCACGCGACCGGCGTGATCCATCGGGACATCAAGCCGCAGAACCTTCTGCTCGATCCCGAGGGCGTGCTCAAGGTGATGGATTTCGGCGTTGCGCGCCTCGCTCGCGGCGCGACGGCGCGGCACACCCAGGCCGGATTGATCGTCGGCACGCCGGCCTACATGAGCCCCGAGCAGCTCACCGGTGAGGAAGTCGACGCCCGCAGTGACCTCTACTCGGCCGGTGTCGTCCTCTTCGAGCTGCTGACGGGTCGCCTGCCGCTCGATGGGGCGACGGTCATGGCGCTTTTCGCGAAGGTCCTGTCCGAAGATGCGCCGCGGCCCAGTTCGCTGGTGTCCGGGGTCCCGCCCGCGCTCGACGAGCTGGTCGCACAATTGCTTGCCAAGCGGCCAGAAGATCGTATCGAGAGCGCCACAGTCATGCTCGAGAGACTTCAGGCCCTCGCGTAGGGAACCTGCATCACAGCCTTCGGGTAGGGGTGGGACTACCCTCCGGAAGGTGCAAATGCGTCTCTCCCTCCGGTTCATCGTTCCGCTCCTGGTCGTCCTCGCGGCCCTCGCCTACGCGACCGTGCCGCTGGTCGATAAGCTGACCCTGCAGTGGTTCGTTCGGGACCTGGATAGCCGGGCCGGGGCGGTGGCGACGACCATCCACGACCCGCTGCAGCAGATGGTCGAATCGGGCGATACCCGGGGGATCCTCACGCTCTTCGCGCGGATCACCCAGGACGAGCGTCTCTACGCCATCGGGTACTGCGCCTCCACCCGCGCGGAGCCCATCGCGACGGCCACGTTTCCCGCGACGATCACGTGCGCCGGTCTGGACACGCTCGCGCCGAACGATTCCTCCGGACGCCTCCTCTCGAGTACCAATGGGCCGGTCTTGGTCTCATTGCGGCCACTGGTGACGCCGCATGCGCCGGGCGGACGGGTGGTGCTCCTGCACGACATGAGCTTCATCGCCCGGCGCAGCGCGCAAACCCGGAAGTACCTCTTCCTCTTCTTTGTCGGGCTCGCGGCCACGGTCGCGCTGATCACGGTCGCCGTCGCGCAATTCTCGTGGCGCGGGTGGATGCAAGGACTCCAGGCGCTCCTCCGAGGGGAGGGACTCCTGCGCCCCTCCGGCAAGCCGTATGCGCCGGAGCTCCGGCCCGTCGCGAAAGACTTGCGCTCGCTCATCCGGGACCTGGTGCAGCAACGCGGGCCCCAGGACGATGAACAGGTCACGTGGAGCCCCGACGCCCTGCGGGAAATCCTGCGTGGCGATCTGAAGGGCGAAGAGGTGATCGTCGTTTCGAACCGCGAGCCGTACATCCACCGGTACGTGGATGAGAAGGACATCGAGGTCTGGCGGCCGGCCAGCGGGTTGGTGACGGCCCTCGAGCCGGTGATGCGGGCGTGCTCCGGCACCTGGGTGGCGCATGGCGGGGGCTCGGCGGATCGCGCCACCGTGGACCGGCGCGACCGCGTGGCGGTCCCCCCGGAACACCCGGCGTACCGCCTCCGACGCGTATGGCTCACTGAAGAAGAAGAGTCAGGCTACTACTACGGCTTCGCCAACGAAGGGCTCTGGCCGCTCTGTCACATCGCCCACGTGCGGCCGACCTTCCGGACTACGGACTGGGAGCAGTACAACGAGGTCAACCGCCGCTTCGCAAAAGCGGTGGTCTCCGAAGCGACGTCCGAAAACCCGATCGTCCTGGTGCAGGACTACCACTTCGCCCTCCTGCCGCGAATGATCCGAGACGCGCTCCCGGCCGCGACGGTGATCTCCTTCTGGCATATCCCATGGCCCAATCCTGAGGCGTTCGGCATCTGCCCCTGGCGCGAAGAGCTGCTCGCCGGACTTCTGGGGTCGGGCATTCTCGGATTCCACACGTTGTTTCACTGCATCAATTTCCTCGACACGGTGGACCGGTTCCTCGAGGCCCGCGTGGATCGGGAGACGTTCACCGTGACCTATCAGGGAAAAACCACGGCGGTGAAGCGGTATCCGATTTCGATCGAGTTCCCGCCGTCTCAGGCGTTAGTCAGCAAGTCGGTAGACCGGTGCCGGATCGACGTGCGCGCGCGGCATGACCTGCCTCCCGACCAGGCGATCGGTTTGGGTGTGGATCGCCTCGACTACACCAAGGGGATCGAAGAGCGTTTCCGTGCGGTCGAGCGTCTGCTCGAGCTCGAGCCGGATTGGGTGGGCGGATTCACGTTCATTCAGATCGCCGCTCCGACGCGAAGCCGCATCGCCGACTATCAGGCCTATGAGACGCGCGTGCGCGCCATGGCAGACCGGATCAATCAGAAATTCCCTGATGCGGCGCACCCGCCCATCATCCTGCACGTCGCGCATCACGAAGCCGCGGCGGTGTACGAGCACTATCGAGCGGCCGACGTCTGCGTCGTGACCAGTTTGCACGACGGCATGAATCTGGTAGCCAAGGAATTCGTCTCCGCTCGCGATGACGAACGCGGGGTGCTCGTACTCTCCCAGTTCGCCGGTGCGTCCCGAGAATTGCCCGAGGCGATCATCGTGAATCCGTACGACATCGAGCAGTGTGCGGCGGCCCTTCAGCTGGCACTCGCCATGCCCATGGGTGAGCAGCGCGCGCGGATGCGGCTGATGCGCTCCCTGGTCCGGGACTTCAACGTGTACCGGTGGGCCGGACGGATGCTCATCGACGCGGCCGGCATCCGCCGGCGGAACCGTCTCGCCGAGTGGTCGGCGGAGCCTGAGTGGAGAGTCCG
>DATNDQ010000169.1:0-33733 GCA_035553475.1 Gemmatimonadales bacterium | reverse complement strand
TTGCCGCCGTTGCCGATGGCGAGTGTGTCGAACGCCCAGCGCATCACCGGGGGCGGCGCGGCCACGACGGACACCAGGGTCGAATCCCGGAAGACCGTCACCGAATCGACCAGCGTGTCCACCGCGTAGGTCTGCGCGATCGCGACCCCGGTCACCACGCCCGACTGGTTCACGGTCGCCACGCCGGCGTTCCGGGTCACCCAGCCGAACGTCTTGCCGGGGATGGGGTGCCCGTTCTTGTCCTTGGCGGCGGCGAGGATCTGCGCCTGGCCACTCACACCCACCTCGATCGAGTCGGCCGGCGCGTTCAGGATGCTGAACACCTTCTGGTTCACGCGCAGCGTGGCCGTGCCCGTCACCTTGCTGACGGTGTCGGTCGCCTGCACCACGCCATTGCCGGCGCCCACCAGCGTCGCTTCGCCGGTCGCCGCATTCACCGTCACCACGCTCGGCACCGTAGACGCGAAGCGGAGCACCGTCGCGGTCTTCACGGTGTCGCCGAAGTTGGTGAGCACGATGCCCGTCAGGTGCACCGAGTCACCGATCGACGTGATCACGGTGTCGGCCGGCGTGAGCACGACCTTGGCCGGCGCCCGGACGAAGAGGCGCGCGGTATCGGCATAGCCACCCGCGGCCGCGATGATGTAGGTCGAGTCACCCGCCAGTGCGGTCGCGAGCCCGGTCGTGTCCACCGTCGCCACCGCGACGTTGCTCGAGGTCCAGACGGGCTTCACCGACGAGATGACGTTGCCGAGCGAATCCTTCAGGGTCGCGTTGAACTGGAAGGTCAGACCCTTGGCCAGGGTGTCGAGCTTCGGCGCCACGATGACCTGGTGCACGATGCCGGCCAGGATGTTCACCGTAAACGTGATCGGCGATCCCGTGAGGCCGGGCGACGAGGCCTGGACCTTCACCGTGCCGAGCGACGTGGGCGTGACGCTGACGCGCGCGTAGCCGCCGGTGTCGGAGGTGACGGGTGACGGCGGCGCGATCGTCGCGGTTCCCTGCGTCACGGTCCACGTCACGGGGACGTTCGGCGAACCGCCGTTCAGGGCGTCCTCGACCCGTACCGCGAGGGGTGCGGCCGTCGTGCCATTCACGATCACCGTCTGCGAATCCCCGGAGATCTTCACGAGCTGTGAAGGTGGCGGCACGATGTGGATGCGCGTCGAGTCCTTCAGGTGCGTCGGAGTCTCGACCACCAGCCACACGCTGTCCCGGATCCCGCTCTTGCCGGTGAACACGCCCGCGGTGAACGAGGGCTGGGACACGGTGCCCTTGGTGGTGTCGCTCGAACGGATTCCGACCGGCACATTGGCGAGGGGTGTCGCGCCGGAGTCGACGGTGACGCGCAACGTGATCGCCTGGCCACCGGTGACGGTGGTGTCCACGGGCGCGAGGGTGACGCTCGTCGCACCCGCGCCGGGGCCGACGTACTTCGCCGTCAGGCGCGCCGGCGACTGGCCCCCGCTCGAGATGGATGTCGTGTCGCTCGCGACGTACCAGACCGTGTTGCCGCCATAGGCGGATACGGTGATCTGGAACGACTCGGGGTCGGTCTTGAGGGAAACAGACAGGTCGACCCGGAAGGAGTCGGCCGCCAGAGTATCGGACTGGAGATGAAAGACCTGGCCCGCCGCGCTGTCGAGGCTCGGGAGGCGCCGGAGAACCACGCGGACCGAGTCGAGCGGAATGTCGGGCATGCCGGGTTGGGGGCCGGCCTCGAACGCGCGGAGATCGAGCGCCGCCGACCCGTAGCGCGCGGGACCGGTGACGTTCTTGTCCGTGCAGGTGACTAGCAGAAGGGCCAGGAATACCCCGGCCCCGATGCGCTGGATTCGACGCACGTCCCTTGGACTTAGCGGCGGGCTTTTTTCGGTGCTTTCTTCTCGGGCTTCTTTGCGGGGGCTTTCGCCTTGGGAACGCGCGCCGCTCTACGCGTCACCTTCGACGACCCCTGCACGTCGTTCAAGACACGGTCGCCCTCTTCGGCGCCGATGAGGCCGCGCCGTACGGCGTACCGGATCAGCTCTTCCGCGTCTTCGAAGGTGAACTCACCGATTCCAGCGGCGGCCCGGATGGCCCGCACCAGGGAGTCCGCAACCGGACTCCGGAGTACACTGGCGATCCCGGGCAGGGCTTCGAGCAGCGATGAGATTTGCGATCCGCCCAGCTCAGCGGCCATCGCGCTGCTCCCTGGTTGAAGGAGGCGCCAACCTACCGCCCCCCCGGGATACCGTCAAGAATTCGGTCGCTCCCCGCTCCCCTAGTGCTGGTATTGCAGCATCACCTGGACAGAAGCACCGGTGAAGCTGACAAGTTGTGGCGTACCCACCTGTTGGAGGGCCTTTCCGGAGCTGTACCGGCCCTCGAGGTTGGCGGAGAATTGATCGCTGAGGCCGAACCGGGCGGCCAGGCCGCCCATCAGGTACGTCCCACCGTTCTGTCCGGGCGACCACGTGCGCACGCCCACGAGCGGCTGAATCGTGATTTGAGTCGACGCTGGGATGGCGAACCGGGCTTCGGCGTTGAGGACGTTCTCGGAGTTCGTCGTGATCGTGTCCTGGAACGTCCCCTTGCCGCGATAAAAGTCCCACACCGAGATCGACAACGTGTTGCTCCCGATCGCGCTGACCCACCCCGCGTCTCCGATGAGCCGGAGTCCCGGCGCGAGCGAGCCAGATCCAAGGCTACCCGAACCCGTGAGCTGGTCGTTCGAGAACGTCGAGGCGGTGAGTCCCACCAGAAGGCGGGAGGACTGTCCGACCAGGCGGTCCGCCCCCAGGCGCCCGCGGAACTCGATTCCGGGCTTGTAGGTCGTCTGTGGGGTGGTGTCGAGCGGAACGTATGACCCTGAATATCGAATGGCGCCCGAGACTCCCAGGTTCCACCCACCCGCCGGAGTGGCAAAGGCCACACCCGCCGTCGCGCCGAACGCCGTTCCGAAGTCAGCGACGGGGAAGGACAAGTAGTTCGTGCCCAGGACCGTGTAGGCCTGGAACTGGTCGCTCGTCAGTGTGTGCTTGCCGGTCGGAAGATTGATGGCGAGCGACACGACGGCGCGATCGCGATTGAGGGTGTACAGCAGCCGCAACTGGGTGTCGGTCAGTCCACTCAGCGTGTGATCGCCCGAGGCGTCAGTCACGTTGGCGTTCGCATAATGCGCCGTGAGATCGGCGGACATCCTGTCCCCCAATGGCGCCACCATGACGACGGGGATCGCCCATTCGGAGGACTTGGTCGCGGGGGTCACGGAGATGGAGTAGGACTGAAACTGGAATCCCGTGTACCCTGCCCAGTGAGTGTACAGCGCGTCGGACGCCTGTCCCTGGAGCGTTGACACACCCGTACAGACCAGGAGGGCGACGACGGCGGTGCGAAGCATAGAGCGCATCGTGCCTCCTTACGGGCGGGTGATGATGATGATGATGTTGCCGACGAGCTGGGTATTCTGGGGACCGCAAGTCACCGATCCACAGAGCGGGTTTGGGCGCGGCGGGGGGGTTCCACCGTTGTTCCCACCGCTGCCGTTCCCGCCGTTCCCGACGGGAAGGATGCCGGCTCCACTCGAGACCGTGGTGTTGATCTGATTGCCCAGCGTCTGGCCGAGGTCCGGGTTCGGAGCCCCACCACCATTGCCCACGCCACCGCCGTCGGCAGTCACAATGTCGGCCGGCGTCGTCGTGGTGGCCGACTGGGTCTGCACGCTGCTCTGCGCTGCCGCGCCCGCCGCGCCGAAGCCCGGATCACGTGCCGCCGCAGCCGAGAACGCCTGCGAGGCGGCGCCGTAGTTCCCCTGGTCTTGTGCCGCGAGGCCGCGGCTATACAGCAGGAACGCTTCGAGGTCGCGCGTGGGGCGCTCGCTGATCGCGGTCTGCTCGGCCGGGGTCAGCGTGATGCCCATCTTGCCGAGCAGCTGGAAGACGACCTGCTTCTCGACGTCGAAGAGAGCCTGGAGCCGGTCGGCACCGGTGCCGGTCGCGGCCACGCCCGCGTCGTTCGTGCGGACGACGGTCGCGTTCACGCGCACCTGGTTGGGCTGCACGTCGAATTGACCTTGCACCACCTGCGAAGCCCCGATGAGATGGCCGGAGCGCGCACCCGTCGCCGGATCCACGCGGCCCGACTCCGTCAACTTCATTTCATCGAGCAACGCCTGCATCCGCTCGCGCTCGAGGAGCCGGAGGCTGTGCACCCGCCCCAGGTCGGTGACCACGAGCGACGCCAGTCCGCGGGAGAGCGGAGCATACGTGGAATCGGTCCCGGTATAGCGGAACGGCATCACGGCCACCGTGTTGGGCGGCGGCGGAGTCTTCGAAAGCGTCGCTTCCTGCGCCAGGGCCTGACGTGCTTCGTAGACCAGCTGGTGCTGTGCGACGAGGGCCAGGCGGCCGTTCAGTTGCTTCTTCACTGCGGCCGGCGGATTGGATGCCGAGAGCTTGTTGTAGGTGACGCGGGCCGAGTCGAACTGGCCCAGTCCTTCATACGTATAGCCGAGGTAGATCTGCGCTTCGGCGTTGTCGGGTTGATGCAGGAGCGTGCGGCCCAGAGCGGCCCGGGCGTCGCCATACCGATTCGCCGAGTAGTACGCCTCACCCAATCGCAGATTCGCGGCTGGATCGTCCGGCGACTGTGCCCGGCGCGCTTCGAGAGCCGGGATGTCGGCTGGAGCGGGAGGCGGCGCGACGGGCGCACCGGCACAGGCACCGGCGAGCGCGAGAGCCGCCAAGCCGAGGACACGCCGGCGCCGGCGCGAGGTCAGGGTGGGCATCGCGGGTGAGGGTGACATTTCGACTCGTTTAGCTGAAGGTAAATTCGGCCAGTGGGAGGGTCGGTGACCCCCCGCCGTCAGGTCCGGTGAGCGCGGTCACGTCGCCGCGCGGGAGCCGCCGGTTCCACTCCCCGGCGGGATATGGTCAGTCCTGAATGCGACAGCAGTTCACCGAGCACCGCGCGAGTCCGCGCGTCGATCGGCATGTCGAAATGCACATCCAGGCGGTATTCGGAATGGTCGGGAGCCTGGCCGGTCAGGGTGATCCCCTGGACGTCCGGGCGCACCGCCTCGACCTCGATGTCCGCCAGGCGCGTGTATTCTTGGTCCATAGCTATCCTCCGACCTCTCAGAGAGATACCCCTCCCCGAAGGGCTGTCAAGGAGACCAGAGCCCGCCTAGATTTCGCCTTGGAGGTCTTAGTCGATCGGTGGGGCGACGTGGAGTTAAGGAATACCGGGCGTCGGAAGCCCTGGGCCTGATTGCGGCCGATCGCGAGCACCAACCGCTGGTTTGTCCCTCCTGTGGGGCTCGGGCGATTCAGCGGGTGCCGCGCAGGCGCCCAGCGCGCCCGGGGGAGACCCCCAGGGCCGGCGAGCGGATCAGTCTGACCTGCGGCAAATGCGGAAGACACGCGTCTTACATCGAAGGCGGCACCCTGCCGCCACGGGACGCGACCATGGATCCCCAGAATTCTCCGGCCGAAGGCGATGGCGGGGAGCGAGGCGACCGACGTGGCGGGTGATGCGATCCAGATGATGGGCACGGTAACGGAGGTGTTGCCCAACACCACGTTCCGCGTGAAGCTCGAAAACGGCCACGAAGTCCTGGCGTATGTCTCCGGAAAAATGCGGAAGAACTACATCCGCATCCTCCAGGGGGACCGGGTCGCCGTCGATCTCTCCCCGTACGATCTCACCAGGGGCAGGATTACTTACCGATATAAGTAAGGCGTCGAGGAAAAACGTCGAGGAACAACGTCAAGGAGATGCGTAACTACGGTTCCCCTTGACGGTTGTCCTTGACGCCTTTCTGTCTGTCAGTGGACCTCCATCCCCAAATAGAAGTTCCGTCCCGGTGCCGGCTCATAGTACCGCCCTGCCGCGGCGTTCACCGTGACCGATCCCACGTAGTGATGATCGAAGAGATTTTGCACCGCGAAAAACGGATCGAGTCGCACGCTCCCCACTGAGCCTCCCCAGCCCAGACGCAGATCAGTCCGCCACCAGCCCGCGGCGCGAGTGGCCAGCGTGTCGTTCACCAGCTGGCTCGACGCGTGCACGGTCTCGAGCTCCACCCAACCCCCACTCGTGCCCCAGGGGTGCGCCCCCACGAGCGCGCGAAGCCAATGCTCCGGCACGCCCGCCAGCGGACGACCATCGAGCACGTAGTTCGTCGCGCCCACGGCGTACCGGTAGTCCGTGTAGCGGAAATGCGAATACGTGTAGGTGAGGCCCACGGAGAG
Organism: Gemmatimonadales bacterium; assembly: GCA_035553475.1. GTDB lineage: Bacteria > Gemmatimonadota > Gemmatimonadetes > Gemmatimonadales > GWC2-71-9 > 40CM-2-70-7. The sequence continues at coordinate 27,497 of DATNDQ010000169.1, read as the reverse complement.
CCCGCGCACCGGCGACGCAGTGGCCCCGAGTTCGATTCCGCGGTGACGCGCGCTCCCCGCGTTCCGGTAGAAGACCCGCTGTGGGGACGATGGCTCCTGAAACGGAATCAGCTCGTCATGCACGTTCGCCTGAAACACCGCCGCGCTCCACCGCACGAGGTCGTTCGGCTCTCCACGGGCACCGACTTCGTAGTTCCAGGTGCGCTGCGGCTGGAGCGAGGGATTGAAGCCCCCCAGCGTGTCGGGGCGATTCGCGAGCTCGGTGGTGGTCGGCGTCTCGAACGACGATCCCGTATTCGCGTAGATCGTCAGCCGGTCCGACAGGGCCTCCGCCGCGCCGAACGATCCCGAGAACGAGCGCATCAGGCGGCGGCCGGAGTCGTTCAGATAGATCGGATTCGTCAGGGCTTTCACCGAATCGACCAGCCGGTCGTCCGCCTGAAAACTCACCCAGTCGTACCGCGCGCCGGCGGTGACGGTGAGGCGCGACGTCAGCGTGACGGCGCTCTGTACGAAGGGTCCCACCTCGGTCACATGCTCGAGCTGGTCGAGCTGACGGGACGTGTCGGCAGTGGAGCTCGCGCCGACATAGTTGAAATTCACGCGGTCATCACGCGTTCGCTGAAAATCGAAACCGGTGGTGAGGACCTGCGCGAACGGCCCGACCGCGAAGGGCTGCGCCATCGTAAACCGCGCGCCGTAGTCGAAACGCTTGAGCCGGATGAATGCGAACGTCTGGGGATTGGAGAGATCACGGGTGAAGCCGTAGACCGTGGCGTCGGCCTCGCCGCCATTGTCGAACACCCGCCGGAGCGTCACGCCCCCCTGCCCCTGCGTCACCGCCTTCCCCGCGTTGCGACTGAGGTTCGTAGGTGCCGCCGAATCCTGGTTCGCGTGCAGCTCGGCGTTCGTCAGGGCTCCGGGATTGTCGGCTCTCGGATCGTCTCCGTACGCCGCCACGGCGGCGAGCGACCAGTGCTCGCCCAGCGGGAGCCGGAGACGCGAGTTGAAGTCCCGCAGGTCGGCCGCGCTGTGATCCCGTTCTCCCTGATAGGAGAGGCGGGAGGCCGTGAGCATGACACTGCCGTCCCCCACTCGCGCCCGCGTCGTGGACGACCACTTGGTCCATGACCGTCCGCCGTCGAACTGCCCGCCGGCCACGCGCGCGTCTTCGGACAGGCGCGACGGGGCCGTCGGATCGGTCCAGATGCTGATCACGCCGCCGGTGGCGTTCCCGAAGAGGGCCGACGAGGACCCCCGTTCCACCTCGATGTGGTCCACCTCACCGAGGTCCAGATTGGTGAGTTGGCCCTGGCCGTCGGGCAGCGACTGGGGAATGCCATCAACCAGCACCTTGATGCCGCGGATCGCGAAGGCGGCCCGGGCCCCGGCACCCCGGATCGAGAGCTTCTGGTCGAGGGAGAAGTTGTAGCGGTTCTGGTCGACGACTCCGGGAATGCTGCTCAGTGCCTCATCGAGGCCCCAGGTGGGTCGGGCAACACTGATGTCGGCGCGGCTGACCGTGGCAATGGCGGCCGCGGTCCGGGACAGGGGACGGTCGGCGCGCGTGGCCGACACGACTATTGCGGGAAGGGTGTCCTTCGGAACCGAGTCAGCGTGCTGTGCCGCCGCCATCGCCGGTACCGTGAGCCCCCACCACACCAGCCACGCGTGCCGCATACCGGTGAATCGCCTAGGACGGATGCCGGAAAAACCGGTTCCATTGGATGCGGAGCGGCGAGAACCCCATGCTGAAGTAGATCAGCTCCGGCTTGCCTTCGATGTGCGACCGCGGCAGAAAGCCCCAGAACCGGGAATCGTAGGAATCGTCCCGGTTATCCCCCATCACCCAGAAGCTGTCGGCGGGAACGACCAGCGGGCCCCAATCGTGGGAAGTCGGATTGTACTTCTCGGGATTCTTGCCGATGTAGTGCGGGAGCTCGTTCCGGCGCATCTGCAGCTTGTAGATGTCGGCGTCGCCACCCGGGTTGAGGTGCAGCGCATACGGCTCCGGCAGCGCCTTGCCATTCCGGTACACCGTGTCGTGCACCATCTGCAGGGTATCGCCGGCCTCGCCGATGACTCGCTTCACGATGTCCAGATTGGGGGTCGAATCCTCGACCGACCGGAACACGACCAACCCGTCCCGGTGTGGCTGCGCGTATCCCTTGACCGTGAGGAGGCGGATCCCGGTGAGCGGAATCTCCAGCGTGCCACCATAGATCATCTTGTTGACGAAGAGCCAATCCCCCACCAGCAGCGTGTTCTCCATGCTGGACGAAGGGATGCGGAACGCCTCGACGAGGTACGACCGGATCACGATCCAGCACAGAAGCGCGATGCCGATGGACTTGGCCCAGCTCTTCACTTCCTCGGCAAAAGTCTTGGGCCCTGCCTTGGGATCGAGGGGGGTGGGAGCGTTCTTCTGGCTCACGGGTGCTCCACCCAGTCGGCGATGAACAAGTTGGTCTCGTGCGCCACCGGCGCCCCGCGATTGGAGGCCCACACGAGATGCTTTCCATCCGGCGAGAACATCGGAAACGCGTTGAACGAGTGATCGGTCGTGATCGTCTCCAGATTCGCCCCGTCGAGATCCACCGCGTACAAGTCGAAATGGTCGGACTGGGGATCCGTGTAGTTCGACGAGAAGATGATCCGCTTCGATCCGGGATAGAATGCCGGCGCGAAGGACGCCCCGGCGAGATGCGTGATCTGCCGCTGGTTGGAACCGTCCGCGTTCATCACCCACAGATCCATTTTCGTCGGCCGCACCACCCCCTGCGCCAGAAGAGTGCGGTACTCGGCGGAGTCGGCGGAGGTGGACGGATGGTAGGCGCGGTAGACGATCAGCTTCCCATCGGGGGAGAACGTGGGACCGCCGTCGTACCCGAGGGTGTTGGTGAGCCGCCGGACGTTCGTGCCGTCGGCGTTCATCGTGTAGATGTCCAAGTCCCCGTCCCGCTCGGACGTGAAGACGATCGTCTTCCCATCCGGCGACAGCGTCCCCTCGGCGTCATAGCCCTTGCTGCGGGTCAGTTGCACCTTGTGGGTGCCGTCGGCATCGGACGCGTAGATGTCGTAGTCGTAGAGAGCCCAGACGTACCCGTGGGAGTAGTCGGGGCGTGGGGGACAGGCCACCCCCACCGCTTCCGTGCTCGCATAGAACACCCGCTGGTCTCCCGCGAAAAACCAGCCGCAGGTGGTCCTCCCCTGGCCGTCCGAGACCCGGTGGAGCCCCGTGCCATCCACGTTGACGATGAATTCCTGGTCGCAGCCGGCGGTATCGGGAGGAGGCGTGTGTTGAAAAATCAGCCGGGACCCGTCATGGGAGTAGTACGCCTCGGCGTTCTGTCCGCCGTTCGTGAGGCGCCGGAGATTCCGGAGATGCGGTTCATCGGGACGGGCCGGGACGGCCGTAGCTGCCGACTGAAACAGTGCGGCCGCGAGCAGGAAGGTGACCATGGCGCCCGGCAAGCTAGGGGACCCGGCGAGGCGGCGAAAGGGCTGCTCCGCTAGATTTCCGGTCAGCGATGACGGGCAGTCCTCCTAATCCTCCCCGCAAATCCCGCGTGCCGCTGCTGGACGCGCTGGGACAACTGTGCACCGACGGCAAGGCCACGGCCGAGTATCTCTGGCAGGTTCCGGACGACACGCAGGCGCGGTTGAAGCTGGTCGGCCTGATCGAGCAGATCGCCGCGGAGAGCGCCCGGCAGGGCCGAAACGAAATGGGACGGATTTGCGCTGAGCTGGCCCCCGCCGCCAAGGCGAGCCCCAGCCCCCAACAGGTGGAGCTCCTCGTCGACGGATTCGATCGCCTCTTCAAGCTTTGGCAGGCCGCGAAGTCGGGCCTCCTCTAGACCACCACGGAGACTTGATGACGGACGTCGCCACTGGCCCTCGAACCGATCTGGATCTGCTTTGCATCAACACGGTTCGAACCCTCGCGATGGATGCGGTGCAGCAGGCTGACTCCGGCCACCCCGGCACGCCGATGGCGCTGGCGCCTCTCGCCTACGTCCTGTGGACCCGGCACCTCAAGTACGATCCCGCGACTCCCGACTGGCCCGACCGTGACCGCTTCGTCCTCTCCTGCGGCCACGCGAGCATGCTGCTCTACGCCGCCCTCTACCTGAGCGGCTATGACTTGACCCTCGATGACATCAAGAAGTTCCGGCAATGGGGGAGCAAGACCCCGGGCCATCCCGAATACGGGCACACCGCCGGCGTCGAAACCACCACCGGCCCCCTCGGCCAGGGGACCGGGAACGCCGTCGGCATGGCGATCGCCGAAGCCATCCTGGCGTCGGGTTTCAACCAGCCGGGACACGACGTGGTGAATCACTTCACCTACTTCCTCGCGTCCGACGGCGACTTGATGGAAGGGATCTCCCACGAGGCCTGTTCGCTCGCGGGCCACCTGAAGCTCGGCAAGCTGATCGGCTTCTACGACGACAATCACATCACCATCGAAGGCGACACCAACCTCGCGTTCTCCGAGGACACGGCCCGGAGATTCGAGAGCTACGGCTGGCACGTGCAGCGGGTCGCCGACGGGAATGATCTCGCCGCGCTCGATCAGGCGATCGCGGCCGCGAAGAAGGCGGTCGACCATCCATCGTTGATCATCGTGCGAACGCACATCGGCTACGGCGCACCCACCAAGCAGGACACCGCCGAAGCCCACGGCGCGGCCTTGGGCGTCGAAGAGATCAAGGGCGCCAAGCAGAACCTCGGCTGGCCGTCGCAGGAGCCGTTCTACGTTCCCGCGGAGGCCCTCGACCGCTGGCGGAAGGCGGGCGCGCGCGGCCGCGAAACCAGAAACGCCTGGCAGGCCCGGTTTGCCGCTTACCAGAAAGCGTCCCCCGAGCTCGGCGCCGAGCTCGAGAGGCGCCTGTCCGGGAAATTGCCCGCGGCGTGGGAGCAGGCGTTGCCGAACCTGTCGGCGGACGCCGCGCAGGCCACGCGAGCCGCGTCGGGGAAAGTGCTGAACGCCATCGCCTCCAGGCTGCCCGAGTTGGTCGGCGGATCGGCCGATCTCGCGGGCTCGAACAACACCTTGATCAAGGGCACCGGAGATTTCGCGGCGGGCCACTACACCGAACGGAATTTTCACTTCGGTGTGCGTGAGCATGGGATGGGGGCGGTGATGAACGGCCTCGCCCTGCACCGCGGATTGATCCCCTACGGCGGCACCTTCCTCATCTTCTCCGACTACATGCGGCCCGCCATCCGGCTCGCCGCGCTCTGCAAGCTCGGCACGATCTACGTCTTCACGCACGATTCCATCGGACTGGGCGAAGATGGTCCGACCCATCAACCCATCGAGCAGCTCGCGACACTCCGGACCATTCCCGGGCTGCTGGTGATCAGGCCGGCAGACGCGGCCGAAGTGGTCGAGGCCTGGCGCGTCGCGATCAATCACCGGAATGGGCCCGTGGCGCTGGCGCTGACCCGGCAGAAAGTGGCGGCGCTCGATCGGAAGACCTTTGGCGCGGCGAATGGACTCGCCCGCGGCGGCTACGTGCTGGCCGAGGCGACCGGTGCTCCGAAGGTGATCCTGATCGCGACGGGCTCGGAGGTCGAGCTCGCGGTCTCCGCCCGCGAAAAGCTGCAGGCGTCAGGCGTACCGACCCGGGTGGTGAGCATGCCCTCCCTCGAGCTCTTCGCTGCCCAGTCCCAGGAGTACCGGAACCAGGTGCTGCCTCCGGCCGTCTCCGCGCGGGTCTCGATCGAAGCCGGGGCGACGCAATGCTGGCACGCCATCGTCGGCGATCGTGGCCGTGCTCTCGGCCTCGACCACTTCGGTGCCTCGGCGCCCTATCAGAAGCTGTATCAGGAGTTCGGACTGACGGTGGAGAAGATCGTTGCAGCAGCGAAGCAGGTGTCAGCCTAGCCCTTATCGACGACCATCAGTGCGAGTAGCAGCGGAAGGTATGTGATAGAAGTGAAGAAGAGCCTCCGCGCCGTCGTCTCTGACGGTGCTCGCATGAGCAGCAGACCCATCGCCGCGTAACAGATTCCCAAAATCAGCGCGCCGAAGAAGTACAGGGTGCCGGTGAGCCGCAGGAGGGTGGGAAGGAGGCTGACCGGCAGAAGGGTGATGGCATACAACAATGCCATCCGTCCCGTGGAGCGTCCCGTCGCATCATCCAGGCTCAGCATTTCGAATCCCCCCCGCCGGTAGTCCTCCCGGTAGAGCCAGGCGAGCGCCAGGAAATGCGGCAGCTGCCAGAGAAAGAGGATCCAGAAGAGCGAGAGCGCCACGCCGTCCACGTGGCCACCCGCCGCCGTCCATCCCCCCACCACGGGAAGAGCGCCGGGCACCGCGCCGACGAGTGTGTTCAACGAGGTCCGCTGTTTGAGCGGAGTATAGAGGAAGACGTACGACACCAGCGTGAGCAGAGCCAGTCCGGCGGTGACGAGGTTGACCTGCCACGCGAGGTAGCCGACGCCGAGGATGGCCGCGGTCCAGGAAAAGAGGGCGGCGGCGGCCGGTGACACCCGGCCCGACGGCAAGGGCCGGCCGCGGGTCCGGTCCATGCGGGCGTCCACTTCGCGCTCGCGGAGCTGATTGAGTGCGGAAGATCCCGCCGCCACGAGCGCGGTGCCGACGAGGGTCTGGATGAACTGCACCAGGTCGAAATGCCCCCGGGAGCCCAGATAGAACCCGGCGGCGGCCGTGAGCACCACCATCCGGGTGATCCCCGGCTTGGTGAGCTCAAAAAACGCCGCCGCGCGTGCTTTGCCGACCGCCGTCACCCTGCCCCGCTCCTGCCTCTTTGGTGGAGGCGGAATCTGGCGAAGGGGCCCGGCCCGCCGCTAGTTTCCGGCAGCGAATGATCGACGAGCTCAAGAACAAACTCCAAGCCGAGGTCGAACGCCTCAACAACGACCTCAACTTCGTGATCCCGAAGGAGATCGACCGCGCCCGCCAGCACGGCGACCTGCGGGAGAACTCCGAGTACAAGGCCGCCCTCGAGCGCCAGCAATTCACCACCGTGCGCCTGGCTCACCTGCGGCTGCGCCTGGGGAAGCTCTCGAGCGTGTCGGAGAAGGACCTGCCGAAAGACAGGGCGGGCTTCGGGTCCCGCGTCACCGTGCAAGACGCCGAGACGAAGCAGAAAGAGATCTACGCGCTGACGCTGGGGGATTTCATCGAAGGGGGCGAAGACGGCGACGAAATGCCCGTCTCCATGGCCTCACCCCTCGGCAAAGCCCTCCTCGGCGGCAAGGTCGGCGAGACCGTCGCGATCACGCTGCCGATGGGAAAGCGGAAGCTGAAAATCGTGGAGCTCGAAACCGTCCACGACCTCGTGAAGGAATAGCCTACAGCAGATAGTGAAACACCATCGGGCCGGTGGGAGCGGGCGACCCCTTCCCCTTCTCGATCGTCATCTGAACACCCGTCACCACTTCGCCCTTCGGCATCTCGAGCGCTTCGACCGTCGGCGCACTCCCGGACACCGAAAGCACCGACCCGTTCACCATCCCCGTCGTCGTAATGAACCAGAGCTGATAGACCTGTCCCGGCTGGTTGGCCGCGAGGTGGTGGGCAGTGACCAGCCAGCGGTGCGTCAGCGTATCCGCGAAAATCGTGACCGCCCCGACCTGACCGTTCGTTGACACGGGAATGTTGATCACGCGCGTGCCGGGACTTCTGAGGAGTGACAGCGTGTCGCGATACGCGGCGATCGTTTCGTTGAGGCTCCCCCGCGTCGAGGCCAGCTCGCGGAATTCGCGCCACCCCCACCAGCCAAGGACTCCGGCGCTCACCGCCAGGGCCGCGGCCAGCACGAGGGGCCACCGCCGCTGGGGCCGCCCGCGCGTGTAGATCACCTTGGGACCTGAGGCGGTAGACGTGGCCATCATGCCACCTGAGGCACCGAGCGGTGTATCAGGTCGCGTTCACAGTCTTGACCGAGGCGGCGGGGCTGAGTCACTTAGGCTTCCAAGCTACCGGCGTTCTCCGTCCCTCTCCAGCCCACACTCCGAGGAGTCCGATGCGTTCTCAAGTTCTCTTGACCGGCGCCGTCATTCTGTCAGCGGTTGGGCTCGCCGCCCAAAAGCCGATGAGCGACCCCGATCACAACGTCGCCGGCGGCGGCACCTTCCCCGCCGGCTGGCATGTGCGCACCGAGCGTAACGCGCCGGCCGCCAACGTGAAATTCGTGGCGATGGGCGACGGCTTCCATACGACGCAGGGTCCCGCCGCCATCATGTGGCGCGACCAGGATACCGCCTCCGGCAACTACCACACCGTCGCGACGTTCACCCAGACCAAAGCCCCGATGCACCCCGAAGCGTATGGGCTGATCGTGGGCGGGAAGAACCTCGACGGGGATGCGCAGAGCTACACCTACCTCATCGTCCGCGGGACCGGCGAGTTCAGCATCTGGCGCCGCGCCGGCTACGCCGACAAACCCACCGCCGTCGTGCCCTGGACCGCGAACGCGGCCGTCAACAAGGCCGACGCCAACGGCAAGGACGTCAATGAGCTGGCGGTGTTGTTCAAGGACGGCAAGGCGAGCTTCACGGTGAATGGCAAAGAGGTCTACAACACCGATGCGTCGAAGGTCGATGCCTCAGGCGTGATCGGGTACCGGGTGAATCACAATCTCGACGTGCATCTGTCGGCGATCGGGATTCATCCGCTGAAGTAGACGGTTAGTTGTTAGTCGGTTAGTCGGTTAGTGCAGGCAGTTACTAACCGACTAGCCGTCTAACCGACTAGCAGTGAGAGCCAGCAGCATGACCGCGCCCGCGAGTATGACGTCATAACTCTCGAAGACGTGGCTCAGGTGTCCGCCCCAGATCGCCGCCGCACTTCCCGTAAGACACACCAGGCTTCCCCACCACAGTGCCCATTGCCAGCGCGGCGCGCTGTTTCTGCGAAGCACCCACCAGCTGAATGCGTACGCGGTGATCAGGGAGACGTAGTGGGCCTTCCACGCGAGGGGATCGACGACGACCATGGCGCCGAGGCAGAGGGCGAGCTCACCGCCGGCGCGGGGACCGGTGAGATCGCGGGGATGCTTCCGGAACAACCAGGCCAGCGTGGCGGCAAACGCGGCCGCCAGCACCATGAACGCGACCCGCGCCGCCGCCGGTGACCAGCGCAACAGGGCATAGTGCACCGGATCCCGGAGGCCGCCTTCTGGAGTCACGGCTCGCTTCACACCGGCGAGGAGTGACTGGTTCATGAACGTGGGGGTCGGGTCGGCGAGCTCGTTGCCGGCGACGGCATGCCATTCTCTCCACAGGTGGAAAGCGTCCGAAGGCCCGAAGGCGATGGCGAGGAGCCCGGCATTCAGGATCACGATCCAGACCACCGTCCACCCCGCCTCTCGCCAGCACCTCTTGTAGAGCAGGTAGAGCACGAGCAGGACCGGAACGACCTTGGTGCTGGCGGCGAGCGCGAGCGACAGACCACCCAATCCGGGGCGCGCCCGGCGGAACTGATGGAAGCCCCAGAGCACCAGCCAAAGCACCTGCACGTTGATCTGCGTGTGCTGCGCGTGTTCGTCGAACAGGCGCGCGGTCATGAGCAGCGGCACGATCACGGCCGAAGACGTAAGCGCCAAGGCCTGCGGACTCACCGGCCAGAACGTGACCGGCCCATCCTCGAAGAACTCCACCGACAGCTTCACCACACCCCAGGTGGCGGCCAGACCCAGGAGCTGCCACAGGAATAGCGCGAGGTGCGGCGAGATCCGGCCCGCCAGTGCCAGCGGGACCGCCTCGACGGCGAAGAACGGAGGCCACGTATTGGCCGTGATGGAGTACGGATCGGTGCCGGACAGCACTGCATCCCCGACATCCAGATAGGATGAAAAAATCACGCCCTCCATTCGCCCAAGGGCGCGGAGGGCTTCCGCCAGCGCGACAGCCAGTACCACGGCGTACAGCGTGATCATCGCGGCCCGCTGAACCCGTTCCGACCGGAAGCGAGGCCACGGGTCCCGGGGCAGCGTCACCGCTCGAGCTCGAACGTCAGTCGCCGGTGTGCTTCACGGAGCGAGCGCTCGACGGCCGCGCCGGTAGAACCGCGGGCGAAGATGAACCCGGGGTAGCGCGCCCCCTCCGGCCATGGAACCAGCCGCTCACCCGGATGCGCCGTGATCACGACCTCGACCACTCCCGGGACCTGAGCCGCGTCTTCCCGTCCCTTCACGCCCTTCAAGGTGCCCGCGCCCGGTACCGGGATCATCATCACTCCCGACGCGGTTGGCTCCCGCTCGAGGGAAGTGACCGGCAAGTCGAGAGCCCGTCGCAGCAGCAACTCCTCGAGCGACATCAAGCCCGGCCCGAACCGGAGCACCGCACTGCAACGGCCACCGATGGGGCGCGCCGCGATCTCGATCAACCACGCCCCCCGCTGGTTCCACCGCACTTCGGCGTGAACGGGACCGCGCTCGATGCCGAGGGCCCGCACTGCGCGCGCGGTGCAGTCCTCGACGGCGGTCCGTACGTCCGCGGAGAGTCTGGTGGGCGTCACATAGATCGACTCTTCGAAATACGGCCCATCCAGCGGGTCGGGTTTGTCGAACAGGGCAAGCACGTGGAGATGCCCTTGCTCGACCAGTCCCTCCACCGCGACTTCGACCCCGGGGATGAACTCTTCGACCAGGTATTGTCGAGCCGGCTCCCCGCAGGCTGCGGCATCCGGCTGGGCCAGGATCGCCGCGAGCCTTGCCCGCGCTGTCATGAATTGCCCGGGATTGTCGGCCCGGATCACCCCACGGGATGCGGCGAGGCGGAGGGGCTTGAGGACGCACGGGTACGGCACAACGCCCGCGACGGCGTCGGGATCATCGGAGAGCTGGCGGAGACTGAAGCCCGGGATCGGCACGCCCGCGGCCGCGAACAGTTCGCGCTGGCGGTGCTTGTCACGGGCCGCCTCAGTGGCAGCCACCGGATTCGCCCGCAGTCCCAGCGCGGGGGCGATCACCGCGGCGAGCACGGCCGTGTCGTCATCCATGCCGACCACCGCGCTCACCGGGTGGCGGGCGTGAAAAACGCGGGCCTGGTCGGTCGCGAGCGCGGGATTCGTGAAGTCGAAGGTGACCAGCGCGTCGGGGTGCGCGGTCTCGAACGTGCTGGGAAAGTCGGAGGCGACCGTCAGATCCAGGTCGATCCGGCGGGCGGCCGCGATGAAGGCGCTGGTACGGTATGAGGTTGACGGCAGCAACAACAGCAGTCGCGGACGGCCGTCACGGCCGTCCCGCGGGGAGCTACTTCTTGGAGGCGGAGACGTAGGGGTTGGTGCCTGACGCGTGGTCGGTGATGTCCGTAATTCCCTGCACCTCGGGAACCTCCTGCTTGAGCATCGCTTCGATGCCCTGACGGAGCGTCACATCGGCCATCCCGCACCCCTGGCACCCGCCGGACATCCGGAGGAGCACGATGGCATCCTGCACGTCGATCAGCTCGATGCGGCCGCCATGCCCGGCGACCATCGGATTGACCTGCGTCTCGAACAGATCGGCAACCCGGTTGTAGAGCGCGTCGTCATCGACCGGAGCGTCCTTGTGCTCCACGCGCTTGGACGAGACGGGCGTCGTGCCCGTCGTCAGGCCGGCGCGGATGGCGTCGCCGACCGCCTTCCCCACCTGCTGCCAGCTCGACGTGCTCGTCTTCACCACCGTGACGGTACTGCCTGAGACGATCACTTCGCTCACCGCGAGACCGGGAACCCCGAAGATGTTGGCGATCAGGGGGGAATCCTGGGCCTCGGCGGCGGACGTAAAGCGCCGCGCCCCGCCCTCGAGAAGGGGGACGGGCAGCACGAACCGGCAGCGCGTATGGTCCGTGGGCTCGGCGGTGATCCGTATATCGGCCATCAAGGGCGAATTATCGCCGAGCGCTCCGGACGGGTCAACCGCGACAATTCCCCGTCCAGGCGCATCTTTATGACATGCGCCTCCGGCCCCTGCTGCTCAACACCCATCTCGTCGTCGGGCTCGTAGCCGCCCTGCCCCTTTTCTGTCTCGGCCTGACAGGCGCGATTCTCGTCTTCGAGAATCCCATCGACGACGCCCTCAATGCGAAGATCACTTCCGTCGCCCCGCCGGCCGGTTTCCAACCATTGTCCCTGCGGTCCCTCGAAGACACGATCGATCGCACTCAGCCCGGATATCGCATCGTTGAGGCGGACTTTGGGTCGGACGACCGTCATGCGTGGGGAATCGCGGCTGTTTCGGCGGATGGGAAGGGCGAGACCGATCTGTTCCTGGACCCCTACACCGGCAAGACCCTCGGACGACCGGAACAGCAGAGTCTCGTGATGAACCGCATCCACCAGTTCCACACCAGGTTTCTGGCGGGCAGGGCCGGCAACATGGTCACCGGTTGGAGCGGAGTCCTGCTCGCCTTCCTCGCCGTCACCGGACTGATTCTCTGGTGGCCGGCGAAGATCGTCCGCGTCCGTCCCGGCATCAGGGGCTGGCGCCTGGCCTTCGACCTCCACCAGACCGTGGGCGCATTCGCCTGGGTGCTCCTGCTCGTCCTGGCCACGAGCGGCATGGTGATCCATTGGAACGAGGGCGCGTCCGCGCTCGCCTACCGGATGACCGGCGGGTCTCCCGTCCCTCCGTTTCCCCGCTCCGTGACCGGGTGTGAAGGCCGGCCCATTCTTGGCATCGACTCGCTGGCGTCGGCGGCCCGCGCCCTCGTACCCGGAGCCCACATGACGGTGGTCGGGCTTCCGGACGATCCCTCGGCGCCGGTCCGCACGCAGTTCAAGTACCCGGAGGACCTCACCCCCGCGGGCCGCACCTTGGTGTTCCTCGCAGCCTGCTCAGGCCGGCCGGTGCAGGTGCTCTCGTCCCGCACCGCGCCCGTAGCGTACCGGATGACCAGGATGTGGAATCGGGAGATCCATACGGGGGACGTGCTCGGCTGGCCTAGCCGGATCGTCATGGCGCTGGCAAGCCTCTGCCTGCCACTGATGGCCCTCACGGGCCCCCTCATGTGGTGGGGCCGGCGGAAACGGGCTTCGCAGGCCTGAAGCCTGTGCTCGGCTAAGCGGTGCGCTTACGCGCAGCGACCCGCCGAGCACACGCTTCAGCGTGTGAACTCAGCCGCGTAGCTGCTTTGCCGCCGCGACGAGGTTGGTGAGTGAGGCCATCGTCTCGGGCCAGCCCCGGGTCTTGAGACCGCAGTCCGGATTCACCCAGACCTGCCGTTCGTCCAACACTTCGCGCGCCGCGTGGAGCAGCTTGACGATCTCGTCGACCGACGGGACGCGGGGCGAATGGATGTCGTAGACGCCGGGACCGATCTCGTTCGGATACTTGAACTCGCGGAAGGCCCGCAGGAGCTCCGATCCCGAGCGCGCGTTCTCGATCGAAATGACGTCCGCGTCCATGTCGGCGATCACGCGCACGACTTCGTTGAACTCGCTGTAACACATGTGCGTGTGAATCTGGGTGGCGTCGGTCACGCCGCTGGTGGCCAGCCGGAACGCCCGCACCGCCCAGTCGAGATACACGCCCTGTTCCGACCGCTTGAGGGGCATGCCCTCGCGGAGCGCCGGCTCGTCGATCTGGATGACGCGGATCCCGGCTTGCTCCAAGTCCCGCACTTCGTCCCGGATCACCAGTGCGATCTGCACGGCCGTGTCCGCGCGGGGCTGATCGTTCCGGACGAAGGACCACTGGAGAATGGTCACCGGCCCGGTCAACATGCCCTTCACGGGTTGCTTCGTCCGGGACTGGGCGTACGCGCTCCACCGCACCGTCATGGCCTGGGGACGTTCGACGTCTCCATAGATGATCGGCGGCTTCACGTAGCGCGACCCGTACGACTGCACCCAGCCGTGCTCGGTGAACGCGAACCCGTCGAGCTGCTCGCCGAAGTACTCCACCATGTCGTTCCGCTCGAACTCACCGTGCACCAGGACGTCGAGGCCCAGATCCTCCTGGATCTTGAGCGTCCGGTTGATCTCGCCTTCGACGAACTTGTCGTACTCGGACACGCTCCACGTCCCGTCATGCAGCTTCTTCCTCGCGTTCCGCACCTCGGCGGTCTGCGGGAACGACCCGATCGTCGTGGTGGGGAACGGTGGGAGCTTGACCTGCTTCGCCCGGCGTGCCGCGAACGAGGAGAGGCGGCGCTCGTCGGCGGGCTTCACGGCCGTCACCCGGGACCGCACCGACTCGCGATGAATCCGCGGTGACGTCCGGCGGGACTCCGCCGCGACCCGGCTTTCCGCCAATGGCTTCGCGACGGCGCTCCGCCCGCTTTGTACGGCCTGCGTGAGCACCGATACCTCCGCGAGCTTCTGCTTCGCGAACGCCAGCCACTGCTTGATCTCTCCATCCAGCCGCTTCTCGAGATCCAGGTCCTGCGGGACGTGCAGCAGAGAGCACGAGGGCGCGACCCACAGTGCGTCGGCCCCTACGCGGTCCCGAATGCGCTCGAGGGTCGAGAGCTGCACCTCGAGGTCCGAGCGCCAGATGTTCCGCCCGTCGACGACGCCCGCCGACAGAATGCGGCCCGCCGGCCATTTCTCGAGCACCCGGTTCACGTCACCGGCTCCCCGCACCAGATCGAGGTGCGCGCCCGCCACCGGCAGCGCGTGCAAGGTCGCGACGTTGTCACCCATTCCGGCGAAGTACGTCGCCAGGAGGATGTTGATGCCGGGTGCCTCCTTCGCGAGGTAGCCGTAGGCCCGCACGAAGGCCTTGAGCTCCGCGTCGGTGCGATCCAGCGCCAGTGCCGGCTCGTCCATCTGCACCCACTCGGCGCCCGCGCTCTTCAGTTGGCGAAGGACCTCGGCGTAGACGGGCAGGAGCGCCTCAAGATGGCCGAGGCGATCTCCCGTCCCGGACGTCTTCGACAGCAGCAGGAAGGTCACCGGTCCGACGAGCACCGGCTTGGCATTGACGCCGAGGGCGCGCGCTTCCCGGAGCTCATCCACGGGCTTGGTGGACGACAGCGAGAACCGCTGACCCGTTGTCAACTCCGGGACGAGGTAGTGGTAGTTCGTGTCGAACCACTTCGTCATTTCCATCGCCACGACGTCGCGGCCTTTGCCCTGGCTGCCGCGCGCCATCGCGAAGTACGTGTCGAGGTCCACCAGCGACCCGGCGCGGAGGGCGTACCGGGGCGGCACCGCGCCCACCAGGGCGCAGGTGTCGAGCATGCGGTCGTACAGGGAAAAGTCGTTGACGGGGATCAGATCGATGCCGGCGTCGCGCTGCATCGCCCAATGCCTGGCGCGGAGGGACTTCGCCGTCTCGAGGAGGTCCCGAGCGGGGATCTTTCCCGCCCAGTACCCCTCGGTGGCGCGCTTCAGCTCGCGCGCCGCGCCGAGGGAGGGAAAGCCGAGGTTGTGGGAGCGTGCCATAGGGTGCGGAATCTAATCGTATATTCCGGTGGATATGCTTCTGCCGGCCATTCTCCTTCTTCAATCGCTTTGCCTGCACGATTCCGCGGCGCGAGTCGCGCTCGACCGGGGATGGCGTGCCTATCGGGCGGAGCAGACCCAGGCGGCCGTGGAAGCCTTTGCGGCGGCGGACTCTCTGTGCCCCGGCATCCGCGGGGCCCACACCGGGATGGGACTGGCTCTGCTGCGGTTAGGGCGTCTGGACGAGGCGGACGCCAGCTTCCGCGCCGCGACGTCCGACTCGGCCGACGCTGAGGCGCAGTATGGCCTGGGAGTCGTGTCCCGGCGGCTCGGCCATCGTGCCGCAGCCGTCGCGGCATTCCAGCGCGCGCTCCAGATCGCACCTCACTACGCGGACGCGGAGTCGGAACTGCTGGCGCTGGGTGTCACCCCGCCTTTCCCATCCGCCAGGCGCCCGGATTCCGCCCAAGTGCCGGCACGAACGGCCGGCGATCACTTCGAGATACCCACGCCCTCGGGATGGCAGAATTTCTACTTGCGGGGGATCAACCTTGGCGCCGCCCTGCCCGGAAAATTTCCATCCGAGTTTCCGCAGGCGGAGTCCACCTACACGCGGTGGCTCTCCTTGATGGCCGCTGCGCACGCGAACGTCGTGCGCGTGTACACGGTTCATCCGCCGGCGTTCTATCGCGCGTTCAGGGATTGGAATGAGGCGCACCCTGCCCAGGCGCTGTGGCTCATTCACGGCGTATGGGCGGAGCCGCCCCCCGGGGACGACTATGACAACCCGGCCTGGCGAGCGGACTTTCTCGCGGAGATGCGCCGGGTGGTGGACATCATCCATGGACACGCGGTCATCGGGGCCCGTCCGGGACATTCGTATGGCCGCTACGACGCCGACGTTTCCAGCCACACCCTCGCGTACCTGATCGGCCGGGAGTGGGAGCCGTCCACGATCGTGGCGTTCGACTCGCTGCATCCGGCCGACACGACCTTCACGGGCCGCTTTCTGGTGATGCCGCATGGCACGCCCGCGGACCGTTGGATGGCGGCGCAATGTGACTCGATGCTGGGGCTCGAGTGGGATCTGTATCACGCCTCGCGCCCGATCGCGTACACCAACTGGCCGACCCTCGACCCGCTGCATCACCCGACGGAGACGACCGCCGCTGAGGAAATCGCGCTGCGCCGGGCGCGCGGCATACCGGCGAACCCGTCCTTGAAAGAGTACGACAACGACGCCCAATCCCTCGACGCCGCGCTCGTCCATTCGACGCCGGCGAACCTCGGCGGGTGGTACGTGTCGTACCACGCATATCCGTACTATCCCGACTTCATGGACCTGGACCCGGAGTACGGGAAGGCCAATTCGTCGTACGGCCCGTCCCACTACTTCGGGTATCTGCTCGACTTGAAGCAGCACTACCCGGGGATGCCCATCATCATTTCGGAGTATGGCGTCCCCTCTTCCCGGGGAGATGCGCACCGGCAGCCGGAAGGAATCGATCATGGTGGCCATGACGAGCAGGCCCAGGCGAGGTACGACGTACGGCTCACCACGGAGATCCGGGAGGCGGGCCTTGCCGGCGGCGTGCTCTTCGCGTGGATCGACGAGTGGTTCAAGCACAACTGGGCGGTGATTGACCTGGAAAGGCCCGCCGAGCGGACCAGGCTCTGGCACAACGCGATGGACGCGGAGCAGAACTACGGGCTGCTGGGGGAATTCTCCGGGGACACGGCGACCCTCCCCATCCTCGGCGGCGACCCTGCGAAGTGGCGCGCGCTCGCGGTGCTCGAACGCGATACGTCGGTGACCCTGCGCGTGGGGTCGGACGCCGCGTACCTCTATCTGGCCATCGAGGGCCCCGCGGCGGCGGGTGGGAGTTACGTAGTGGGTATCGACACGTACGGCCGGAACGTGGGGCAATTCCTGCTGCCAGGACTCAAGTCCGCCGATGCGACCGGATACGAATTCGCATTGACGTTGAGGGACACCATCGGGCGGATGTGGGTGACCCCCTGGTACAATCCCTACCTGGTACCCAGGCCGGGAATGGGACCCACAGCCCTGGATCCCTTCTATCAGTATGGGGCCCGGGTGCGCCGAACGAGCCGGACGGGCGTGTGGGACTCGATGTGGGTGACGTCCAACCGCTGGCGCATCGGCCGGGACGGACGGACTTTCTCCGCGGACGGCACGGATCGGGGAAGGCTGCGTTTCGGCACCGAAGTGGCATCAACCCTGTCCGATTGGTACGTGGACACGGCCACGAACCTGACCGAGGTCCGGATCCCCTGGGGGCTGTTGAACGTGACCGACCCGTCATCCCACGAGGTGCTGACCGGCATTTCAGTGCGGGGGGGCTTCGAAACCGATACGACGGACGGCTTCCGGTTCGGAGTCGCGGCGCTGAGCGAGGCAGGAGTGGAGCAGGATCATTTGGCGCCGGGACCGACTTACCGGTGGCCGGGGTGGGAGATGCCGGTATCTCACGAGCGGCTCAAGGCCGCATACTTCGCCATCCGCGATTTGTGGAGCCAATGGTGAGACGGATGCTCGTGCCGATCGTCGCCGTCCTCATCGCCACCACCCCCGTGGCGGGACAGATCCTGCGCGCGGATTCTGCATTCGTCGCCGGAGATTTCGCGCGGGCCCGCACCCTTTACGAGGAAGTCCTCTCGGCGGACTCGCTCAACGAGCGGGCGCTGTGGCGCCTGGCCCTGCTCGACAGCTGGGACAACCAGATGGACCGGTCGCTGCGGCGCTTTGCCCGGGCCCGCCAGCTCGACCCGGCCAACACCGACTTGATGGTCGCGCAGGCGCGCGTGTTGTCCTGGGCCGGGCACACCACGGACGCCGTCGCCCTGTACGACTCCGCACTCGTCAGGGACTCAGGCCGGGTGGACGCGCTGGTGGGTCGGGCGCAGAGCGTGGCGTGGGCCGGCGACCTGGATCGCGCGGAAGGACTCTGGCACTCCGCCCTTGCTGACCACCCGGATGATCCGACCCTGCTCGTGGGCCTCGCACAGACGCTCTATTGGAAGGGAGAGCCGGGACTGGCCCGCGCGTATGTGGACCGGGCCCGGGCGGTGGCACCCGGTGACGCATCAGCCCGCGATCTGGAGAAGATTCTGCGTGCGGCGGTGCGTGCCGACTTCGGCACGTCGTTCACTGGTGCCGGCGATTCCGACGACGAGACCTTCTACTACCAGGACCTCTGGCTCTCCGGTCCGGTGACGGGTGACGCCCGGGGGACCATCACCGCGGGCTGGCGCCGCTCCGCCGACGGCTTCCACAACAATTCCAGCTTCGGGTTGGCCGGCCTGGTGGCGTTCCCTCTCGCCCGTGGCGTTGGCGCGCGCGCCGGACTGGGCGCCCGGCGGCTGGTATCGGATTCGGGAGATCACACCCCGCTGACCGCTCAGCTCGGCCTCTCCTGGCAGCCCGCTCCGTTTGCCGCCCTGGGCCTGGGGTATTCGCGGTCGGCGTTCGACGAGACCGCGACGCTGATCGACAGCGGCTTCACCATGAACGATCTCGACTTCTCGTTCGACCTGGACCCCAAGCCGACGATTTCCATCTCGGGCGGATCGAGCGCCACGTGGTTTTCCGATGGCAACCGGCGGCTGTCGTGGATCGCCGGTGTGCTGGGGGGGTTGGGGCATGGCGTGTCGGTCGGCGCGTTCGGGCGCATGATGGGATACCAGACGGCGAACGCCGGGCATGGATACTTCTCTCCCGACCGGTTTACGGTGGTCGAGGCGCGCGGCATCTACAATTTGCGTCGGGGGGTCTGGGGCCTGCGGATGGATGGGGGCGTGGGCGGTCAGCAGGTTTTCAGCACCCTCCCGTGGCAAGGCGAGTGGCACCTCGCCGCCACGCTTTCACACAACTGGAATGGCGGCGAGATCACGCTGCAGGGGCTCTACACGAACTCGGCGGGGTCGAACACGGTCGGCGCGTTCCGCTATCACGCCATCACCCTGGGATTTCATCAAGGATTGTAGCCGCGGCGGTCACGCCGAGTTTGCGGACCAGGGTCGCCGCACGTTTCATCTCCGCTTCGGACAGCCCCCGCATCGCCCGCCGCAGTGTCGCCGCGTGTTCCGGAAAGATCTTCGACATGAGCGCGCGCCCTTTGGATGTCAGCACCAGGAGGGTGCCCCGCTTGTCTCTCGGGTTCGGCGTCCGCCGCACCAGCTTTTTCTTTTCCAGCTTGTCGACCACGTAAGCCGTACTCCCGCTCTGGAGCAGGATCCGGCGCTGGGCCTCGCACACGGGCAGGGGCCCCTTGTGATACAGCACTTCGAGGATGCCGAACTCCGTGTCGGCCAGCCCGTGCTGGGTGACCTGGGCACGGGCGTGCCGTCCGACGGCGTCGAACGCGCGGGCCAGCACGATCCAGAGTTCCAGGGCCGGATCCCGGCCCGACGCTCCATTTTGCGACATATCCCCCCTGCCCTGGGAACCTGGGAGCGCACCCGGCGGTTCCCAGTGAGGCAACTCGAAACTATCTCGAATTCGAGAAAACTCAATTGGAGGCCGTACGTATGTGGACCAATCTCGCGCTGCTCTTCCTCAGGCTCGTCGTCGGAGCCCTGTTCATCGGTCACGGGACCCAGAAGGCGTTCGGCTGGTTCGGCGGGCCCGGATTCAAGGGGACTACCGGCTGGCTCGCCAGCATCGGAATGAAACCCGCCCCCGTCCACGCCGCCATCGCCGCGACGTTCGAAACGCTCGGTGGCCTGTCGCTGATCTTCGGCGTGGAAACGTGGGTCGGCGCCCTGATGATCGTCGGAGTGATGCTGGTCGCCATCAAGACCGTGCATTTCCCCAAGGGCATCTGGAATTCCAACGGCGGGTTCGAGTACAACCTGACGCTCATTGCCGTGGCCCTGTTCCTGGCCGTGAATGGTCCGGGGACCTACTCCCTGCCGGCGCTGCTCGGGCGCTAAGGCGCCGCCGCTTCCCCCCTCGCCGCGCGTGGGGCCCGTCGGATCAAGACGGCATAGATCACTGGCCCCACCGCTGCGAGCGTCAGCCCCACCAGCACGCCTTTGAAGCCGGCGCCCTCGCCGGTCAGCTCTAACGCCACCGCCGTCCCCAGCACCAGCGGCGGCAATGCCGCGAGGAGGGCCAGCACCGACGTCGGGAGCGGCACCCGGAAGGGTCCGCGCAAGCCGGGCTCCTTCCGCCGCAGGGCCAGCAGTGCTCCGAACTCCAGCATCAATGCCAGAGTGTAGAGCAGGACGTCCGCCGCGAGCAGGTCTCCGAACGGCAAGAGCACCCACACGGAATAGATGATGGCGGATACGATCACCGCCGTGCGGGGCGTGCCCCGTTCGTCAGTCCCGCCTAGCGCCTGGGGCAAGAGTCCGTCGCGCGCGAGTGCGAGTGGAATTCGCGAATACGCGAGCAGGAGGGCGTTGAAGAGCGCGAAGGCGCTCACCATGCCGGCCAG
This sequence comes from Gemmatimonadales bacterium, assembly GCA_035553475.1. Lineage (GTDB taxonomy): Bacteria > Gemmatimonadota > Gemmatimonadetes > Gemmatimonadales > GWC2-71-9 > 40CM-2-70-7. Next base: position 6,686 of record DATNDQ010000169.1, on the reverse strand, counting down.
TGCGATCCACTGCGCCAGCCACCCACCCACGATCGCCCGCGCGATCGCCGGCCAGGCGCCGTCGGTCCACATGTGCCAGTCGCTCACCGCCAGGGTCGGCACGACCGAAACGAGATAGACCAGGGTCACGAGGGGGACCGCGCGCGCCAGCGCCCTCGGGTACGTGCGGCCCGACGACTGGATCTCATCACCGATCGTCGACGCATTGTCCCAGCCGGAATAATTCCAGATTCCCTGACTGATCCCCACACCCAACGCCGCGAAGAACGTGGTGCCCTCGGCATGAAAGGGCGTGAGCGACAGATGCGCCGCCGGGTCCCCCAGCCATTTCGCGGCCGCGAGCGCGGCCAGCACGGCAAAGGGTGCTACGACCAGGGCCACGAACCCGGTCGAGGCGGCACCGACGGTGCGGGTGCCCCGGAGATTCAACCCGGTGGCGATCCAGATGACGCTGAGTGCGACGATCCAGCCCTCGAGCGGCGTGAGCCCGGGCAGGAAGTAGTGGAGATAGTCGCGGAAGAGCACCGGGTAGAGCGCCATGTCCACCAGCGAGTAGACCCAGGAGAGCCACCCGTTCCAAAATCCCCAGAAGGGCCCGAAGGCGCGCTTGACCCAGACGTAGTAGCCACCCTCCGCCGGGAGCATGGACGCCAGCTCGCCGATCAGCAGGGCTTCGGGAATCGTGTAAAGAATGGGGATGAGGACCAGCAGGAGCAGGGCGAGACCCGGCCCGACCGGTCCCACCATCCCCTCGAGTCCGAAGGGGCCTCCCGACACGCAGAAGAACATCACGGCCACGAGCCCCATCAGCTGGAGCTGGCGTGGCCGTCCCGGACGGCCCGGCCGTCCCGGTGTGCCGACCGGTGGTGCCGTCACATCTTCATGTGGTCGTCGTGATCCTCACCACCCCAGATGACCTTGGGGTCGTCACCGGAAAACGCGTTCACATGCACCATCCACCCGAACACCCGCGGGAAGAAACGGCCACCGGCGCTGTCACAAGCAGCCTGGGTCGCGATCGGTCCCAGGGGACCGAACACCGGTTTCCCGCCGGTAGAATCCCGCCAACGAGCGGGCCGGTCGCGAGGGGGGAGGCACCAGTTCACGTGCTCGTGCCAATGCGTGATGCTCAGGGGAACGCGGGCGTTTAGCTCTTCCAAGGAGGCCCGCGGCGTTTCGGTGTACATGACCCCCACCAGCGTCATCCCGCCCCCGGCCTCTTCCTTATAGAGGAGAGAGGTGGGGGCCAGGGGATCAAAGGAGAACCGGGCGGTGATCGCATTCCGCGTGCTCGTGAAGTGGTAGACCTTCTGATTCTTCACGTTGGGCAGGAATTCCTTGAACCCATCGGCTTCGGCCACCCGGACGTCCTTGTACTTGGCGAAGCTCGCACGGACCTGGTCCACCAGGGCCTTCGCCCGCGCGGAGTCCCCCGCGGCGAGAGGCCATGTGGGGGTCATCGCCATATGGGGATCGGCACTCATCCCCGCCATGCTCGACATCTCCCGGTCCGCGGCACCCGCCGCCGTGGCGTCGGTGGTATCGGGCGTCGTCACGGCGCGGCCGCCGGGAGGGTGGCAGGCAACAGCTGCCGCCAGCAATACGAGCGTCAACGGTCTCATATCAGCACCAGAGCTCTGGAGTCAACCCAGGTACGGATAGGGATCAGCGAACGATGACCGCCGGGACGTTCTGCGCCGCGACTGCCTGATTGAACGCAGGGATATCCGTAGTCACGATCGCCTTCAACTGATCCAGCTGCGTCTGGAGAAGTCCCGACACCAGCTCGAAGACCTGGTACGACTGTTCCGTGGGCGCCGCGTCGGCGCTCCCGACCACGCCCGCCACACCCGCGATCCGGTTGTTGAGCCGGATGGGATAGTTGAGCGGGTCCTCCCCCGACTGGTTCTGCGTCTGGTAGATCGCCTTCTCGATCACACCCAGACGCGTCTTGAGCGAGTCAGCCCGGGCGTCGATTCCCGCGGCACCCGACTGGCCCTTCGCGCGAGTCTCCACGCCGTCCAGCTGGCTGACGATGTCACGGATCTGCTTCACCGCGTCGTCGGCCTGCGACAGCCGGTCGCGGATCCGGATCAGGAGATCGAACTCCTTCTGGAGATCCGCCGTCGTGACCGACACTCGCGGGTCTTCTTTCACCTGGAAGGTCTTCGAGACGGTCCACCCCGCGGTGTGGAGTCGGACCGAATAGGCGCCGGGCACAGCCACCGGACCGCCGGTGCCTCCGCCCCAGAGGATCATGCCCTTGAACCGGTGCGCACCCGGATAGCGAAGGTCCCAGGCGAAATGGTTCATCCCCGCCTTCACGTCGAGCGAGTCTTGCGGCTCCGCCGGCTTGGTCGACCACCGCCGGACGAGGGAGTCGTGAGCATCGCGAATCTCCAGCGTGACGGCCGAGTCGGGCTTGTCCTTCAGATAGAAGAAGATCTGGGCACCGCGCGGGGCGTTCTGGCCGACCGTCGCCTGCCGCCGGCCCGCCCGGAATCCGCCGGTGCGCCACGGATCCTCGGGTTGGTAGAGCACCCGGTCGGTCTGAGCCTCCGCGCCGGCCAGCTCGCGCAACGGTCCGACGCCGTCGATGATCCAGAACGCGCGCCCGTGCGTCGCGGCGATCAAGTCATTGTCCTTGATCGTGAGATCGTGCACGGGTACCACGGGCAGGTTCAGCCGCAGCGACTGCCAGCTCGCGCCGTCGTTGAAGGACACATAGGCCCCGAACTCGGTACCGGCATACAGCAGGTTGGGCCGCACCGGGTCCTGCCGCACCACCCGCACGAAGTGCGTCGCCGGAATCCCGGCGACGATTTTCTTCCACGTCTTGCCGAAGTCGTGGGTGACGAACGCGTAGGGCGCGAAGTCGTCCAGTTTATAGCGATTGGCGGCGACATACGCGGTTCCGGCGTCATGGACCGAAGCATCCACCATGCTGATCTGCGTGCCGGCGGTCACCCCCGGAGGCGTGACGTTGGTCCACGTCTTCCCGCCATCGCGGGTCACCTGCACCAGCCCGTCGTCGGTGCCCGTCCAGATGAGGTTCGAATCCCTGGGCGACGGCGCGATGGTGAAGATGGTCCCGTAGTACTCGACCGAGGTGTTGTCTTTCGTGATCGGCCCGCCGGAAGACCGCTGGTGCGTGGTGTCGTTCCGCGTCAGGTCGGGGCTGATCGCCTGCCAACTCGAGCCCTCATTGGTGCTCTTGAAGAGGACCTGCGACCCGATGTAGAGGTCCGCCGAGTTTGCGGGGGCGATCACGATCGGGAAAGTCCACTGGAAGCGGTACTTCAGGTCTGACGCCGCATGGCCCATCGGGTTGTCGGGCCAGGCGTTGATGTTCCGCTCCTGGTGGTTCCGGCGGTCCAGCCGGGTGATGTGATTCCCGTAGCTGCCCGCGAAAACCACGTCGGGCGTGTCGGCGCGGGCGGCGATCCACCCGGATTCGCCGCCCCCCACGTCCTCCCAGTCCCGGTCCGTGATCCCACTGCCGTCCGATGACGTCGCGATACAGACGGTGCTGTTGTCCTGCTGCGCACCGCAAACCTGGTACGGCCAATGAGTGGTCGCGATCACATGGTAGAACTGGGCCGTCGGCTGATTGTCGAGCGTGGTCCACGACTTCCCGCCGTCCACCGTCACGGTCGCCCCACCGTCATTGCCCAGCACCATGCGCTTGGGATTCGCCGGGTCGATCCAGAGGGCGTGGTTGTCGCCGTGGGGAACGTCCATTTCCTCGAATGTCACCCCGCCATCCACGGACTTCCGGAAGGACACGTTCAGCGCGTAGACCACGTCGGCACTCGCCGGGTCCGCGAAGACGTTGCTGAAGTACCAGGCCCGCTGGCGGATCTCGTGATCGTCGGAGGTCTTGTGCCAGGTGTCTCCCGCGTCGTCGGACCGGAAGACGCCTCCCTCCTTGGCTTCCACCACGGCCCAAATCCGGTCGGGGCTCACGGGCGAGACCGCGATCCCGATGCGGCCGATGACGCCCTCCGGCATGCCCTTCTTCCGCGTGAGTTCAGTCCAGGTGTCTCCGCCATCTGCGCTCTTGAAGAGCCCGCTTCCCGCGCCGCCGGACGAGAAGTCCCAGGGGGTCCGCTGCTCCTGCCAGAGTGAGGCGTAGATGATCCGTGGATTGGTGGGATCGAGCACGATGTCCACGGCACCCGTCGAATCGTTACGGGAGAGCATTTTTTGCCAGCTCTTCCCACCGTCATTCGAGCGATACACGCCGCGCATCGCGTTCGGACCGAATGCGTGTCCCATCGCCGCGACGTAGACCAGGTCCGCATTCTTCGGATTCACGGCGATCCGGCCGATCTGTCCCGCGTCGGCGAGGCCGATCTTGCTCCACGTTTTCCCCGCATCGGTCGACTTGTACATGCCGTCACCGGGCGAGACGTTGCCGCGTACCGTCTCCTCCCCGGTGCCCGCATAGATCACGTTCGGGTCGGACTCGGCCACCGCGATCGCGCCGACGGACCCCGACGTCAGATACTTGTCGGCGACCGGCTCCCAGGTGTTGCCGCCGTCGACCGTCTTCCAGATGCCGCCGCCGGTCGCTCCCATGTAGTAGATGAGGGGTTGACCGACGACGCCCGCGACCGCGTCCACGCGGCCGCCCCGGAAAGGACCGATTTCGCGCCACCGGAGTGCGGCGTAGCGCGCCGTATCGACCGCGGGGGCCTGTCCATTGGCGAGCATGGGGAACAGGAAAAGCGTGAGGAGAATCACAACGCGTTGGGCACGATACGAACGTAACATGTGCGCGTCACTCGGCTGGGGTTTCGGGGTTGCGACTGTGCGAGGCGACGTGCAATGATACGGGCCCGACGTCGGGCACGCGAGTTGCCCCATTGCGGAACTGAACGTGTTCCCGGATTCCGGTGTACGAGGAAGGCCACACCGGATTCACGTCGGACCGAACGACCAGCCTGGGGGCGGCGCGCCCGCGCGTCCGGGGGCCATACGGATCTCTTTTTGGGAGGATGTGCTTATGTCCGTCAAACTCGCTATCGTGGTCGTCGCCGCCGCCGTGCTCGCGGCCGGATGCGATCAGGGAGCCTTGAAAGTCGCTCAGGCACGCGCCGACAGTCTGCAGAACGTGGCCGCGGATCATGACCGCGCGTTGGCAGAGGTCGCCGCCGATGCCAAGGCCCTGTCCGACATCTCCGGCGAAATCGCATCCGTGCGGTTGAACGGGAAGATGAAGATCCAGCCCGCCGAGTCGCCGGACGCCGCGCGGCGCGACACCGTGGTCGAGAAGGTTCGGCTGCTCGTGTCCCGCGTGCACAATGCCGATGCCCAGGTGAAGAACAGCAAGACCGAGATCGCGCAGATGACGCACCTGTCGGATTCGCTGCGCGCGACACTCGAGAGCACCGTGACGAATTTCCAGAAGATGGTGGATGATCAGAAGACGCAGATCGCCACGCTCACCGCGCGGGTCGATTCGCTCACCGGGGTGAACGTCGCGTTGAATGACACCCTGAACGCCACCACCACCCGCGACAACACGGTCTATTACGTCATCGGGACCAAGGACGACCTGATCAAGAAAGGCGTGATCACCGAAGAGGGTGGCGCCCGGTTCCTGTTCGTCCTGTGGAAGTCGGGCAAGACGCTGGTGCCGGCCCGGGAGCTCGATCCGGCGCAGTTCACCGCGATCGACCAGCGCCAGGTGACCAGCATCGCGTTGCCGGATTCGTCGCAGGCCTACCGGATCGTGTCCCGCAACGACCTCACGGCGCTCAACACCCCACCCGATCCCAACAGCGGCGAGATCCACAACACCAACAGCCTCGCCATCGCCAAGCCCGGGCAGTTCTGGGCGGGATCGAGATATCTGATCATCGTCGAAGGCTGAACGCGCCGATTTGAAACGAACGCCCCGGCGAGGATGCCGGGGCGTTCGCGTTTTCATCACTCTTCATGAGGAACCCGTACTTTGGAGGGTGTAGAGACTTCGACCCTTGGGAGGTCAGTTGATCGCCGTCGCGCTTCTAAGCCTCACCCTTCAGCACATGGGCCCGTCGCTGGACGTCGCCCCCCCGCCGCCCCCAATGGCGCCAGCGCCGGCACCAGCTGCTTCAGTCGCTCCCTTCGCGACCGCGGACACGGGCGGCCGCCGCCCGCGCGCCATCGAGTACAGTGACTTCTACGGGGTCCGTCTCGAAATCCACAAGGCGGCGAGCTACGCCACCCTGCCCCTCGTCGTCGGGGAGTTTTTCCTGGGCCAGTCCCTCTACAATCACCCGCCGGGAACCTCCGCCACGCTTACCGCGCACCAGATCACCGCGCTCGGCCTCGCCGGGCTCTTCGGCGTGAACACGGTGACTGGCGCATGGAATCTCTGGGACAGCCGGCATGACCCCAATGACAAGACGCGGCGCTACATCCACGCCGCGTTGATGTTCATCTCCGACGCGGGTTTCGTCGCCGCGGGGGCCTCGGCGCCAGGTCGCCGGCGGGTCCTCAGTGATCCATCGGCCGCCACAGCCCACCGCACCATCGCGCTCAGCTCCATGGGAGTGGCCCTCGTCGGATACGGGATGATGCTGATATGGAAGAAATGAGTCTCGTGGCACGCTGGGCCCACCTCTACAGCGATCACAAGGCCGTGTCCGAGGCGGTGAACTTCATCCATTTCGGTGGCGTCCTCCTCGCCGGCGGAC
>DATNDQ010000168.1:0-3521 GCA_035553475.1 Gemmatimonadales bacterium | reverse complement strand
CGAATCGGAAGGCACCGGCGCCCAACCCGTCGGGACGGCGATATCGAGCCGTCCGGTGGCCGGACCCCGATTCCGGTTCGTCACCTGGACCGTGAATTGGCGCGATCCACCCGCGGTCTGCGGCCACACCACCATCCCCGGCGTGATCGCCACTTCGAAAGGCTCCGTGACCAGCAGCGGCCGCCGCACTTCCCCGCGGGCCTGATCGCGGAAGCGGTAGACGACCTCCTTGGTGAGCGTCACGGGGGCACCGTCGATCACCAGGTGGACGCGCATGGAGACGGGCGGCGGGCCGAACGGCAGTCCGCGGACGTCCGCCGGGACTCCCGACCAGTCGTAGAGCGCGCCGTTCAGCGGCTTTTCGAGGAAGTACGGCTGCGAGCGGGGGGCATCCGCCGGGACGTGCACGGCGAAATGGCGCTGCACGACGGAACCCGCGGAGATCGTCGCGCCTCCATTCTCCAGGGACTCCACAGACCACGCGGGGGGGACCGAGAAATCGACGCCGGTCATCCGGACCGAGTCGTTTCCCGCGTTCCATAGATCGGCCTCCACCTGCACCCGCTCGCCGCGGATCGCGATGTCGTCGTCCGACACGCCGTCCACCACCACACCAGCCGCATCCGCCAGCGCGGTCTCCGCCAGCGCTCGCTGATCGGGATCGTCCGTGCCAAGCACCGCGAGCGCACGCGCGAGCAGGGGCACCACCGCGCCGGGATCGTACGGCGAAAGTCGGCGACGCGCCGAATCCACCAGGGCGACGTAGGCATCGTGGCCATGCAGCGCCGTATCGACGCCGGTGAAAAATCCGTCAGCAGCGGAGGACGGATTCTTGCTGGCGATCAACGTCAGCCGGATCTGGCTCGGTCCGGGACGCTGGATCTGACCCATGTCCTGAGAGCGGTGCTGGCTGCGGCCCGCCATCGCGATCTGGAAATACGATTCGCCCACGAGGGGGTCGAGCGTCCCCGCGGCCATCCGCAACGTGGTGCCGGCGGTATCGAAGAAGGAGGAGCGGTAGAACTTCACCGGGCCCCAGCTTGAATCCTTGAGAATGTCGAACGCCTGCCGGGCGACCGCGCCGGCGACTTGATGCTGTCCATGTCCATCGCGCGGCGTGCCCGTGAAGATCGAGACGATCACCTGGGGCCGGAAGCGCCGGATGACGGCGATCACGTCCTTGAGAACGGAGTCCCGCGGCCAGAAGCGGAAGGCTTCGTCGATGTTCTTCGAGAATCCGAAGTCGTAGGCCCGCGTGAAGTACTGGTGCGCGCCGTCGAGGCGCCGCGCCGCGAGCAACTCTTCGCTCCGGATGATCCCGAGCTCGGGTCCGAGCTCCTCGCCGATGACGTTCTGCCCGCCTTCCCCCCGCGTGAGCGACAGGTACGCCGCGTCGACGCCGAGTCCACGGGAGAGGTACGCGAGGAGCTGAGTGTCCTCGTCGTCGGGGTGGGCGCCGATGACCAGCACCCGCTTGGTGGCGCCGAGGCGCCGAAGGTCGTCCGCCAACGCGGCGACGCCGCCGGTGCCGGCCGGAGCAAATTGCCCGTAAGCCGAACCTGCGGCGCCACTGATCAGGAGGGCGGTGCAGAAGATCGCTCGTCGCATTTGTGGAAGATACCTCGGGACACCCTTCATAACGAATTTGCCGCGCAGGGGTTCCGTCATCGGTTCGTCACCGACTTGAACCCATTCACCCCGCCCCATTCCGGCCCTGGGGGTATAGATTGAGGAAGGAGACCCCATGACAACTGCGACAGAGCCCAAGACCGGCGTATCCGCTGCCGAGGCCCGAGACGTCGCCGAGGCGGCCCGCGAGACCGAATGGACCGGGCGTGGTTTCGTCCGGGACCTGTTCCTCGGCTCCCTGCAAATGGACCTGATCCACCCCTACCCCGTGGCGTCCGCCGACGAAGACAAGCGGGCCGAGCCGTTTCTGGACGCCCTCAAGAAGTTCCTCAAGAGCAACGTCGACGGAGACAAGATCGACCGCGAGGGCGAGATCCCACCCGCGGTCATCGAGGGCCTGCGGCAGTTGGGGGCCTTCGGGATCAAGATCCCGCGCGAATACGGCGGGCTGGGCCTCTCCCAGCTCTCCTACATGAAGGCCATGGAGCTGGTATCCACCATTGACGGCTCCGTCACCGCGCTCCTCTCCGCGCACCAATCCATCGGTGTCCCGCAGCCGCTCAAGATGTTCGGCTCGGAGGCGCAGAAGAAGAAGTACCTGCCCCGGCTGGCCAAGGGGTCGATTTCCGCCTTCGCGCTGACCGAACCCAACGTCGGATCCGATCCCGCCAACGTCGAAACGCACGCCGAACCGACCGACGACGGGGAAGCCTTCATTCTGAACGGCGAGAAAATGTGGTGCACCAACGGGACCATCGCGGAGCTGATGGTAGTGATGGCCCGGACGCCCTCGAAGGTCGTGAACGGCAAAGAGAAGCGCCAAATCACCGCGTTCATCGTCGAAGCCGATTCCCCCGGCGTGAAGATCGAGCACCGGTGCCATTTCATGGGGTTGCGGGCGCTCTACAACGGCGTGATCAGCTTCAAGAATGTCCGCGTGCCCAAGGAGAACGTGCTGTGGGGTGAAGGCAAGGGCCTGAAGCTCGCCTTGACCACGCTGAACACGGGCCGTCTTACCCTGCCCATCTCCGCCGTCGCCGTTGGCAAGCGCTGTCTCGAAATCTCCCGGCAGTGGTCGAACGAGCGCGTGCAGTGGGGACTGCCGATCGGCAAGCATGACGCCATCGCCCAGAAGATCGGCACGATGGCTGCGAACACGTTCGCGATGGAGTCCGTGGCCGAGTTGTGCGGCGCGATGGCGGACCGCGGGGGCTACGACATCCGCCTCGAAGCGGCGATCGCCAAGCTCTACAATTCGGAAGCCGGCTGGCGGATCATCGACGACACGGTGCAGATCCGGGGCGGGCGCGGGTATGAGACCGCCGATTCACTCAAGGCCCGCGGGGAGACCAATTGGCCGGTCGAGCGAATCATGCGGGACTTCCGGATCAATCTCATTTTCGAAGGCTCGAGCGAAATCATGCATCTGTTCATCGCCCGTGAGGCGGTGGACAAGCACCTCCAGACGGCGGGCGACGTGGTGATGCCCGGCAAGTCCGTCGGCCAGCGCCTCGCCGGGCTCTGGCGTTCCGCGCTCTTCTATGGCTGGTGGTATCCCACTCGCTGGGTCGGCTGGAGTTTCTGGCCCAAGTACGGCGAGTACGGAGCCCTCGCGAAGCACGTCCGCTTCGTCGAACGCGCCTCCCGCCGCCTCGCGCGCGGGGTCTTCCACTCGATGATCCGTTTCGGGCCCAAGCTCGAGCAGCGGCAGTCCGTGCTCTTCCGTCTCGTGGATGTCGGTGCCGAGCTGTTCGCGATGTCGGCATCGTGCGCGCGGGTGCAGATGCTGAAGAAGAAGGATCCCTCGTCAGGGGTCCGCGCCGAACGGCTTGCGGATCTCTTCTGCCGTCAGGCCCGCGAGCGCATTCGGGTCAAGTTCCAGGAAATGTGGA
>DATNDQ010000167.1:0-52118 GCA_035553475.1 Gemmatimonadales bacterium | reverse complement strand
GACTCCCGCCATCTCCAATTGATCGATGATGCGGGCCGCGCGGCCGTACCCGATGCTCATGCGGCGCTGCAAGAGCGAAGTGGAGCCCAACTGGTTCTGAATGCACACCTCGGCGGCTTGCCGGAAGAGCGGATCGCGCTCGCCGGGGTCGCCGGAGCCTTCAGCTGCGGCCTGCGCCGACTCCTGCGCCTCGATGGCCTCAACCTGCGCTTCGATCGCCGAATGTTCGGGACGCTCGGCACCGCGTCCCCGGTACCAGTCCATCAGCTTCTCGGTCTCATCGGTCCCGATGAAAGCCCCCTGCACGCGTACGGGCTCGCTCTTCCCCGGCGGCAGGAAGAGCATGTCCCCATTGCCCAGCAGGGATTCGGCGCCGTTCTGATCGAGAATAGTCCGGCTGTCGACCTTCGATGCCACCCGGAAGGCGATGCGGCTCGGAAAATTGGCCTTGATCACGCCGGTGATGACGTTCACCGAGGGGCGCTGCGTCGCCAGCAGGAGGTGGATTCCGATAGCGCGCGCCTTCTGGGCCAATTGCGCCAGGGGCGTCTCGATCTCCCCCTGCACCGTCAGCATCAGGTCGGCCAGCTCGTCCACCACCAGGACGACGTAGGGAACGATGCCGTCCTTGTACTCCCCCTCGAACTTCAGCTCCTTCTGAATCCCCTCCTGCGATGCCAGGGTCTCCTGCGGACCCTTGAGGGGCTTCTTTTCGATCACCTTCTTGTTGAAGTCGATGATGTTCCGCGCGTGATTCGCGTGCAGCAGCTTGTACCGGTACTCCATCTCCTGCACCGCCCACTTGAACACCCGCGCCGCCTTGTGGTGGTTCGTGACCACCTGCATGCCGAGGTGCGGCAACGAGCCGTACATCGACAGCTCGACCATCTTGGGATCGATCATCAGGAGCTTGAGCCGCTCCGGCGGATACGCGTAGATCAGGCTGGTGATGATGGTGTTGATGCAGACCGATTTGCCGGACCCCGTCTGCCCCGCGATGAGGAGGTGCGGCATCTTGGCGAGGTCCGCGACGACCTCCTCACCCTCGATGTTCCGCCCCAGCGCCACCGGGAGGATGCGGTCACTGCGGAAATCCCCGGACAGGAGCTCCCGCAGCACGACCATCCGCGGATGCGGGTTCGGCACTTCGATGCCGACCGCGGCTTTCCCCGGAATCGGTGCCAGGATGCGAAGCGATTGCGCCTTCATGGAGAGGGCGAGGTCATCCGCCAGCCCGGAAATCCGTCCGACTTTGACTCCGGGGCCCGGCTCGATCTCGAAACGGGTCACCACGGGGCCGATTGTCCGGTCGGCGATCCGGCCGCCGACCTTGAAGGTCTCGAGCGTCTGGATCAACCGCTGCCCCATCTGATCGATTTCCGCGATCCCGACATCGGCCGCCTCGGCGGACGGCTCGTTCAACAGCTCGACGGGCGGGATGAGACCTTCGGGAGGAGGCGGGGGCGGAGCCTTCGGAGCCGCCTTCGGCTTCGGGGCCGGTTTCGGCTTCCGGTCCTTCGGGAGACGGGACGCGGGAAGAGGGAAGTGGGAAGCGGAAGCGTCGGCAGCAGGGGAATCCTCGATCTCCACCGGCGCGCCGGCTTCCCTCTTCCCGCTTCCCGCTTCCCGCTTCCCCTTCCCGCCCTTCGTCTGTTCCGCCTCCCCGGCCCGCAGCACCGCCAGCGGATGCCACCCAATCGTGAACACCCCGAGTGCCGAGAGGGCGAACAGGCCAATCAGGGTCGCACCGGCGGGGCCCGTGGTGCGTTCGACGACCTCGGCGAAAAAGGCGGGCACGAGGCCGGCGAGCCGCTGTGAAGCGCTCCAGAGGGCGTAATCGGGGGAATAGGGGACTGAGAACCCCTTCACCACGGCCACGGCGTACGGGAGGAGCACGATCAGTCCGGCCCCGAGGATGGCGGCGCGCGGACTGGACACAGAGCCCAGGCGGCCGAAGGCCGCCAGCGCCCAGCCGATGCCGAGCACCGGAATGACGATGGAGCCCACGCCGAAGGCCTTCCAGAGCCCGTCGCCCACGGCGGAGCCGATGTTGCCGGTGACGTGCCAGGGCGCGAGCGTGAGTCCGAGGAAGAGGCCGATGACCAGGGCCCCGATGCCCACCAACTCTTCGCGCGCTCTGTTGTTCACGTGATGCGGCGGTCCGCGTAGGTGGGGACGACGGCGCAGCGATCCGCCTTCGCGCAGAACGCGACGTCGTCGCCGAGGTCGGCCTCGATCAGCTGCCGGGCCGCGTCGGAGGCTTCGAAGGCCTCAAGCCAGGTCGTGTACTCGGTGGTGAGACCGAGCGCCACGGTGGCGGCGTCGTTCAGATCGAGCTTGCGGGTGCCCTTCTTGACGGCCTTGACGATCCGGCCCGCGGTGTAGGCGTCCTCGAGGGCGAACTTCCCTTCCCGCCCGGCGCACACGATGACCAGCTCGCTCTGGGTGGTGAACAGCTCCCGGGCGCGGTCCGCCAACGCCGTGAAGTTGATGGCGCCTCCGACCAGCACGGTGCCGCCGTCCGCGCAGGCGACGAGGGCGGGCGTGCCGTTCGTCGTGGCGAGAAAGATCGTCTTCCCGGCGACCGCCTCGGAGCTCATCTCCCGCGGCGAATTGCCGAGCGCAAAGCCCGGGATCTTGAGGGACTTCCGCTCCCCCGCGAGCAGGTAGGCGTCGCGCTGGAGGTTCGACGTCATGCGGACCGCCTCTTCCGTCGAAGCGGCGGGCACCACGGCCTTGGCGCCGTTGGCGAGGGCCATCACGATGGTGGTGGTGGACCTGAGGACGTCGAGAACGACCACCGCCCGGCCCGGGACTTCTCCGGAGAGGCCGAGCGGGGTGAAGTGCACGTCGATCTTCATTCTTTGAAGAGTTGCGGTTGCCGCTCGAGGAATTTGGTGTCGACCTTCCCGGCGATGAAGTCCGGATGGCGCATGATGCGCCCCAGGAAGGGGATGGTCGTGGTCACGCCCTCAATGATAAACGAGTCGAGGGCCTGGCGCATACGGGCGAGGGCTTCCTCGCGGGAATTGCCGTGCACGATGACCTTGGCCAGGAGGGAGTCGTAGTACGGCGGCACCGTATAGCCGTCGTAGATGTGGGTGTCCACCCGGACCCCGGGACCGCCGGGGGGATGATACGCGCTGATGTGTCCCGGGCAGGGCTGGAAGTTGCGGAACGGATCCTCGGCGTTCACCCGGCACTCGATGGCGTGCCCGCGGAGACGGCTGCCTTCGAGCTTGAGCTTGAGGGGCTCCCCCGCCGCGACGCGGATCTGTTCCTTCACGAGGTCGAAGTTGGTGCACATCTCGGTCACCGGATGCTCGACCTGGATCCGGGTGTTCATTTCCATGAAGTAGAACGAGCCGTCTTCATCGAGGAGGAATTCGACGGTGCCCGCGCCAACGTAGCCGATCGCCTCGGCGGCCGTGACGGCCGCCTGTCCCATCTTGAGGCGGAGCTCCTGCGACAACGCGGGAGACGGCGCCTCTTCCACCAGCTTCTGATGCCGGCGCTGAATGGAGCAGTCGCGCTCGCAGAGATGCATCACCCGGCCGTGAGTGTCGCCCATCACCTGGATCTCGACGTGACGCGGCCGCGCGAGATACTTCTCGATGTAGACCTGGTCGGAGCCGAACGCGGCGAGGGCCTCCTGCCGGGCCAGGTTGTAGCTCTTCGTGAACGAGTCGGGATCGTTCGCGACCCGCATGCCCTTCCCGCCGCCGCCCGCCGCCGCCTTGATGATGACCGGAAAGCCGATCTTGTTCCCGAATTCGAGGCCCTCGTCCACCGAGCTCACCGGACCGGGCGACCCCGGCACCGTCGGGATCTTGACCTTCTGCGCGATGCTCCGGGCCACCGCCTTGTCGCCCATCTGCCGGATCTGGTCGGGCGTGGGACCGATGAACGTGATGTTCGAGGCCCGCACGATGTCCGCGAACTCCGCATTTTCGGCCAGGAAGCCGTATCCCGGATGGATCGCGTCAGCGCCGGTGATCTCGGCGGCGGCGATGATGCGGGGGATGTTGAGGTAGCTCTCGCGGCTCGGCGCCCGGCCGATGCACACGTCGTCGTCCGCGAAGCGGACGTGCAGGCACTCGCGGTCCGCCTCCGAATACACGGCGACGGTCTCGATGCCGAGCTCTTTGCACGCGCGGATCACCCGCAGGGCGATTTCCCCGCGGTTGGCGATGAGGACTTTCTTGAACATCAGGGAGTCAAGTCGATCGCGCCGGCGCCGCCACCGGCGGATCCGCCGAAGGCGCGGCTCGCCTGCGAATCCACTCCCGACACCTTCAGCGCGAATTCGCTGGGGTTCGAGGCATAGAAGAGCGCGCTCTCGTAGCTCACCACGCCCTGCTGGTACCAGCCGAACAACGACTGGTCGAAGGACTGCATCCCGTACTGCACCGACCCTTCGGCGATCAGATCAGGGATAGCGAGCGCCTTGGTCAAGTCACGGATGTTGTCCTGCACCGCCGCGGTGTTGATCAGGACTTCCGCCGCGGCCACCCGGCCCTTGCCGTCCTTGCGCGGCACCAGACGCAGCGAGACCACCGCCTGCAAGGCCGTCGACAGGAGGTGCCGTACCTCGTCGTGCTGGTGCGGCGGGAAGAACGAGATGACCCGGTTGATGGACTGCGTCGCGTCGGTGGTGTGCAGCGTGGAGAAGACGAGGTGGCCCGTGTCCGCCGCCTTGAGCGCCGTATCCAGCGTTTCCATGTCGCGGATTTCGCCGATCAGAATGACGTCGGGATCCTGCCGCAGCACGTGGCGGAGCGCCGATCCGAACGACAGGGTGTCGTTGCCGACCTCGCGCTGGGAGATGTTCGCGAGGTTGTCGCGGTGCAGGAACTCGATCGGGTCCTCGATGGTGATGATGTTGACCCGGCGGTTCAGGTTGATGTGGTTGATGAGCGCGGCGAGGGCCGTCGACTTCCCCGAGCCCGTCACCCCCGTCACCAGCACCAGCCCGCGCGGCTTCAGCGCGATTTCCTCGAGCACTCCCGGCAGCGACAAATCCTTCACCGTCTTCACTTCGTACGGAATGGCCCGGAACGCGAAGGCCACCGTGCCGCGCTGCTGGTAGACGTTGGTCCGGAAGCGGCCCACGCCCGGCACGCCGATGGCGAAGTCCGCTTCCTTGTGCTCCGCGAACTCCTTCACCTGCCGCGGCGTCATGATCTGCTCGGCGAGGGACTTCAGCTCCTCCGGCTTCAGGGGCTGAGTCTCGAGCGCCACCAGGTCCCCGTTCACGCGGACCGTGGCCGGCCGTCCCACCTTGAGCAGGAGGTCCGAGCCGTTGCGCTGCACCATCTGCGTGATGGCCTGCTTGAAATTGAAGGCCGGGGCCGTGCCCGCGGCGGGTGTCTCAGCCATTGGGATCCAACCGGAAGAGGACCTGACCGAATTCGACGGGCTGCGCGTTCTCGACGCAGACTTCACGGACCACGCCCTGCACTTCGGACTCGATCTCATTCATGATCTTCATCGCTTCGATGATGCAGACCACCTGACCGGTGGTGACCCGCGAGCCGACCTTGATGTACGCCTCGGCACCGGGTTCGGGCGACTTGTAGAAAGTCCCCACCATGGGGGACTTGACCTCGACCAGATTGGATACGGGAGCAGGAGCGGGGGCCGGGGCTGCCGCCGGAGCCGCGGCCGCGGCGGGTGCCATGGCCGGCATGGCCGTCGCCGGGGCGTTCCCCACCACGACGTGTGCGGCTCCTCCGGCCCCGTGCCCCGCCCGGGAGACCCGGACCGACGCCCAGAGACCGAGAAACCCGCGACGAATCTCGATGGACCCCAGCTCCGGGGCATCCTTGAGAGTTTTGACCAGTTGGCTGATGAGATCGAGGTTCATTTCACCAAATAGAGCTTCCGCTCGGTTGATCCGTCAATCCTGCGTGAGTTCCAGCAGTTCCGTGGCCCCATCCGACAGGAGCACCGGCCCCTCGGCCGAGAGCCACACGTCGTCTTCGATGCGGACGCCCCCTTCGCCGGCGAGGTAGACACCCGGCTCGATCGTCACCACCGCGTCCACGGGCAGCGCTTCAGTGGCCGTGCCCGACAGCCGGGGCGCCTCATGCACGTCCAGTCCGAGACCGTGCCCCAGCGAATGCCCGAACGCCTCGCCAAAACCCCTGGCCGTGATGGGGTCCCGCGCCAGCGCGTCCGCGTCCCGTCCCGACAGCCCCGCCCGCACGCCCTCGCGGGCGCGTCGCTGGGCCCCGGCGACGAGGTCGTACAAGGCCCGCTGTGGCTCCGTCGCCCGGCCACCAACCACCACAGTCCGGGTGATGTCGGACGCGTACCCATCCACGGTCGCCCCGAAGTCGATCAACAGCCACTCTCCGGCCGCGACCTGCCGGTCACTCGACCGTGCATGCGGGAGCGCACTGCGCGGACCCGAGGCCACGATGGTCGGGAACGGGTGTGCCTCACTCCCCCGCTTGCGCAGCGCCCCTTCAAGCACGCCCGCGATCTCGTTTTCCGTCAAACCGGGCCGCACTCGCGCCAGCGTTTCCCGCAGCGCTTCCGTCGCGAGCGTCGCCGCATCCCGAATGGCCGCGATCTCTCCGGGATCCTTGCGCACCCGGAGCGCCTCGACCAGCTCGCCTGCGGGTTGCCACCGCCAGGGCTTGCCCCCCGCGACCAGGCGCTCGGCCTCGCGGACCGTGAGCGCGTGTCCCTCGAAGCCCACCGCCTCGATCGGTCCCAGCCGTCCCATTTCCCGGAAGAGCCGGTCCCAGACGCTGGTGCGCTCGACCTCGACGCGGGCCACGCTTCCCGCCTCGTCCCGCGCCTGCTCGTCGTACCGGAAGTCCGTGACGAGCAGGAGCTCCGACGGCGTGAGGACCACCATCCCCGCCGAACCGCTGAATCCCGTCAGATACCGCACGTTCGCGCGCGAGGTGACCAACAGCGCGTCGAGACCCTGCGCGGCGAGGGACTCGGTCAGCGCCTGCCGGCGCGCGGGTCGGCGATCAGCGGGCACGACGGGCCGCGAGATGCGCCACGAGCCCCTCGAGGCCGAGCCGGTAACTATCCGCGCCGAATCCCGCGACCACGCCGACCGCCGCGTCGGCGAGCAGGGAGCGGCGGCGCTCGGGCTCGCGGGCGAAGATGTTGGACAAATGCACTTCGACGAACGGCACCCGGACCGCCAGGAGCGCATCCCGGACCGCAAGACTCGTGTGCGTGAACGCCGCGGCATTCACGAGCGCGCCGTCGGCCGACCCTTTGAGCTTCTGGATGGCGTCGACCAGCTCGCCTTCATGGTTGGTCTGGCTGAAAACGCACTCGACGCCAAGGGCGCGGGCGCGTTCTTGCGTAGCCTTCTCGATCTGACTGAGCGTCACCGCTCCGTAGATCTCCGGCTCGCGCTCCCCCAGCAGATTGAGATTCGGCCCATTCAGTACCGCGACGCGCACTAGGACTTGAGACCCTTGAGCCACGCCTGGAACTGGTCGAGGTCGCCCGCGTCCTCCAACGGCGCCTGCGGACGGGACGTCCGCGTCGAGGGCCGGGGAGTGGATCCGGAAGGCCGCTGGGATGCGGCCGCAGGCGACGGCGAGTCAGCGGCCGGTGCCGGTGCGCCGCCGGATCCGAAGAAGTCGTCGAACGAGAACCCGCCCTTCGACGGCGCGGCCGCCGGAGCGGGCGCGGAGGCCGCGGCCTCCAGCGGCACCTCGACGCTCGGGGCCGACGCGCGGCTCCCGTCATCGCCGAACACCGCGTCCAGCGATAGACTGTCCGCCGCCGGCCGGCTCGGTGAGCCGGGCGTCGGACCCAGTGGCGGCTCGTCGGCGAACGCCTCAGCCAGCATGGACTGGGGCGTGGCCCCTGAGGTCACGCGCGGACCCGGAAGCGCCGACTGCTCGGGAAGCGGATCGGCCGCGGGTGCGCCGGGCCGGGAGCCAAGGATCTTCTTCAAGAAGGACCCCAGCGAGAGCCCGCTGGCAGGTGCCCGCATCGGGTGGGACGTGAGCACCGGCGCGTCTTCGGACCCGTCGAGCTCGCGAACCTTCGCCTCGAGGCGGACGTCGCCGGGGCGCTGCGCCAGAAGTGCCTGATACACCCGCAGGGCGTCGTCCTTGTGCCCCTGCTTCAGGTACAGCTCGGCCATCGTCTCGGTGAGCACCGGTTCCGCCTGCGAGAGCGTCGCCGTGTCTGCGGCGCCCTCGTCTTCGGCGTCATCGAGAGGCGGAGATGCCGGGACCGGCGCTGGCGCCGACACCCGCGCGGCTCGAGGCGGCTGGGGCGGCGAAGGGGGTGGTGGCGCCAACTGAGGAGCCTCGGCGGTGCCGGGCTCTACGTCGTCAGGCATGATGAGCGGCAGGGAGACCGGCGGTCCGTCGGGTTCGAGGTGCGGCGTCGCCGTGCTCTCGAGGAGCGGCTGATCGAGGCGGAACGTGCCGCTCCCTTCATACTGCGTGCGCGCCAGTCCCTCGACCTCGACGTTGTCGGCGCTCTGGGCTGGCCCCTCCTCCGACATCATGCCTTCCATCTGCTGGGAAGGCGGCGCGTTCGAGAAATCGATGCCGTCGAAACTCTCCAACCCCATGCTGTTACGGGGAGCGACCGCGCCCTGCCCCGGAAGCTCCGGTTCGGCCTCGAGGCCGAGTGAGAGCCGCTGGTCCTTCGCGGCCTCTGCGGCGGCGGCATTCGGGAGCTCGGGCTCCGCATCGACCAGCCGGTCGGCATCAATGAGCTTGGCCGGCGGGTTGGCCCGTTCCACACCGAAATCGGGTTGCTCCAGGGGGATGGTCGCCATGTCCACCAGCGACAGGCGCGGGGGAAGCTCCACCGGGACGTTCGGCGAGCTGGCCCGCTCGATGGGCAGCTCCGCCGAGGGTTCGGCCTTTTCGGGGACGATCTCCGCCACCTTTTCGGCGGGCGCTTCGGTCGCCGGCAGGGATGCGCGAGGTGCCGTCTTGGTCTGGGCCGCTTTGGATCGCATGCGCGTCAGCGCTTCGGCGGCATCCCCATTCATGGGGTCGGCCGAAATGAGTCGTCCCAGCCACTCGGCTCCCTGCTCGTAATGGCCAGTTCGCTCGGCGATTTCCGCCAGAATCTTGAGGGCGAGGATGTTTTCGGGGTCGAGCTGGAGCACCTTCTGGAACACTTCGGTCGCGGCGGGGTCGTCCTTCTGGTCAATCAGGCACCGGCCGTAGACGATGTGGGCGCTGACGTAGTCCGGGTGGAGCTCGAGGCCGCTTTTGCAGAGGTCGATGGCCCTATCTATTTCTCCTGCTTTGCGATAGGCGTCCGCCAGGGGCGCGAAATTGCGCCCCTTGGGATTCTCGAGCCAACGTCGCTCGAGCTTCTCGATCTCGCTGGTGTACGCCAAATGGGCCTAAGTCTTTGTGGGAATTGGTCCAAGATAGTGTTTGGCCGACTTGGCTGTCAACGTTTCGCGCGAGGTTTCGGTTGAGTTTCCTCGTTGTGGCTTTTAGACTTATGCCCCTTCACCCCCCTTTTTGACGGAGCTAGACCCCGCCATGATGCGCACCATGCGCGAGAACTCGAAGTACATCTTCTACGTCCTCGCAATCGCCTTTATCGGATGGATGATTTTCGACGTCGGCATGAACGTCACGGGGGTCAAGACCGGGGGCGACGTCGTTCTGAAGATCAACGGGACCGAGATCCACTACCCGCAGTGGCAAGCTGCCGTGGAAGCCGCCCGGGAGCAGTACGTCGCGCGGGGGGGCAATGCCTCTCTGACCGACGACCAGCAGAAGCAGCTCGAAGATCAAGTGGTGGACCAGCTGACCCAGGATGTGATGCTGCAGCAGTCGTACGCGAATCTGGGCATCACCGTGTCCGACCAGGATGTCATCGACGCCGCGAAGAGCTCCCCGCCTCCCGAAGTGATGCAGAGCCCGGATTTCCAGACCAACGGGCAGTTCGACATGAACAAGTGGCTGCGGTTTCTGGCTTCGGGAGCCAGCCCGGACCTGATGGTCCAGCTGGAAGGGCGGTACCGGTCGGTCATCCCGCAGCAGAAGCTCGCGGAGTATCTGACCGCCGACGTGTATGTCCCGGATGCCAAGCTCTGGCGCGTCTGGAGTGATCAGCACGACTCGGTGACCGTCGCCATGGTGGCGATCCAGAACGTGTCGATCCCGGACTCCGCCGTGAAGTTGACCGACAAGGACATCCAGGACTACTACACGGCGCACGCGAGCGAATTCAAGCGCCCCGCGATCGCGTACACCACGTTCCTCGTGCTGCCCCGCGCTCCCGAAGCGTCCGACACCGCCGCGGCCCTCGCGCTCGCGCGGAAGGTCCGGCCGGAAGTGATGGTCAGTGAGTCCGCCTTCGCGCGAGTCGCCAAGCAGCAATCGGTCGACACCATCACGGGAGCGAAGGGCGGCGACCTGGGGTGGATCAAGCGGGATGAGCCCGGTTTCGACGCCGGCTTCATCGCCGGCCTCAAGACCCTGCAGCCGGGCCAGGTATCCCAGCCCGTGCTGTCGGCGTTCGGCTATCACCTCATCCGCGTCGACAAGGCCGCGGGTGACTCGGTGAAGGTCCGGCACATCCTCTTCCCCATCGCGCTGACGGGTCCTCGCCTCGACCTCGTCGAAGCGCGTGCCGATACGCTCGACCGCGTGGCGGGCGAGCACGACAACGGCAGCGTCATCGACTCACTGGGCAAGGCGATGCATCTGAACGTCGCGACGGCTCCTCCGATTTATCAGGGCGAGCGGATGACGCTGGGCAAGTACGTCGTGCCCGACGCCGGTACCTGGGCGTTCGGTGGGGCGCGGCCCGGGCAGACCAGCAAGGTGATCGAGGGCGAGCGGGCGTTCTACGTGTTCCGCCTCGACTCTCTCCGTCCCGCGGGTGTTCCGCCGCTCGCGGAGATTCGGGCGCGGATCGACTCCGCGGCCACGTTCGACCGCAAGAAGGACGTCGTGCGGCAGCGTGGACAGGCGTTGGCGGCGAAGCTCGCCGGTGCCTCCGACCTCAGACAGGCGGCGGCCGCTGCAGGGTACACGGTGACCACCATCGGACCGTTCACGCGTTTCCGCCCGCCCGCCCAGATTCAGCTCGACCCGGAAGTGGTCGGCGCGGCGTTCGGACTGAAGCCGGGTGAGCGGACGCCGTTGATCGAGGCGCGGACCGGTGACTTCCTGCTCCAGGGCATCTCCCGGAGCAAGGCGGATTCCACGGTGTGGCTGGCCCAGCGAGACCAGCAGCGCACGGTGCTCGTGCGCGGGCTCCAGCAGGCGCGCGTGACGGCGTATCTCGCGGCGCTCAAGGCCAAGGCCAAGGTGGTGGACCGGCGGAAGGAAATGTTCCAGCAAACGCAACAGGCGGGAAGCTGAACTAGTCGAGCAGGCTCGTCGGTTTCGCGGGACGCGGGGGGAGGGGGATGTCGGGCCGCCCCATCGCGTCCCGCGCTTCGTTCAGGCTCTTCCGGAACTCACGCAAGAATTTTCCGGCCGCGCGCCCGAGTTCGGGCAGGCGGCGCGGTCCCACAGCCACAAAAAGAACGGCGAGCAGCACGAGCCACTCGCCGATCGAAAACCCTGCGACCGACATGCGTGGCCCTACTGGCTCAGGCGCTTCGGCTCTCCGCCCGTGGGCGGCAGGGTCGAGTTGGTGGCCGAAGGAGGCGGAACGTTGGTCCGCTGATCCTGCGGGGTATCTCCGATCTCCTTGATGCTCCGCTTGAATTCGCGGATCCCCTGCCCCAGCGACGACCCGATCTCCGGGATGCGCTTCGCCCCGAACACCAGGAGGAAGACCAGCAGCAAGAGGGCGATGTGCCAGACCGACAGTTCCATACCAGCCTCTCTCTTAGAAAAGCGACCGTGCCACGAAGTAGGCGATCACCACTCCGAGTACCGCCACCAGCGACACGTCCAGTCCAATCGGACCGAGCGTGATGTCCACCACCAGCAGATTGATCTGCACCGGCCCGAGGGTCGGATGCACCGCGGTGGTGAAGAATTCTTTCGCGGCGCCCGCCGGCAGAAATTGCCGGAGGATCGCCTGCATGAAACCGCCCAGCACGAACCCGGTCGTCAGGACCCCGAGGTAAAATAGCGGACGCCGCGGTCCCCGCGCCACGCGCTAGCTCCTCCGCTCCACGGCGTACGCGATACTGTCCCGCAACGCGTCGCGAGCCGGAGACGCCGGGAGGCCGTCGAGCGCGCGCTCCGCCTCCTGCGCCAGCGTGAGCGCGCGCTGCCGCGCGTACGCCAACCCGCCGGCATCGTTCACCCAGGCGATGACGTCCGTCACGAGGTGATCGGACGGCTCCGGCTCCTCCATCAATCGCTCGACCAGGCGGCGCCCCTCGGGCGCCATCCGCGGCAGCGCCGCGATGAGGGGGAGCGTCACCTTGTGCTCCTTCAGATCCAGGCCCCACGGCTTGCCGGTGACGGCCTCCGCCTCGGTGTAGTCGAGCAGGTCATCGGTGATCTGGAAGGCCATGCCCAGGTGGAGCCCGAACGCAGCCAAGGCGGCGCGGTGCGCGGGGTCCCCCCGCAGGGCACCGCATTCGCACGCGCCCGACAGGAGCGATGCGGTCTTGGCACGGATGAGGTGGTCGTACTGCGCTTCGTTGTAGCTGAGCTTGTCGTGCGCCTCGATCTGCCGCATCTCGCCGATGGTCATTTCGTTCGTGACGCGGGCGAAGACGCGCAGCGGCTCGATGTCTTCGGCCTTGACCAGCTCGATGATGGCGCGCGAGTACAGGTAGTCGCCCATGATCACGGCGATCTGATGCGAGAACAGCGCGTTGAGCGTCGGGAGTCCCCGGCGCAGCGCGGAATGATCGACGGAGTCGTCGTGGACCAGCGTGGCCAGGTGAATGAGCTCGACCACCGCCGCGAGCGACACCTTGCGGGGGTCGGTGTTTCCGGTGGCCTGCGCCGACAGCAGCAGCAACATGGGCCGGAAGAGCTTGCCCTTCATCCGCAGGAGGTGGTCGTTCACCTCGGCGATGCTCGGGAAGTCCGCGGCGATGATGCGCCGCAGCTCCTCGGCCACGCGCGCCAGGTCCTGCGCCACGGGGCGCTGGATGTCGTGCAGGGTGACGGGGGCGACTTGCTGACTCATCTCAGCGCGCCTTGGACAGCGCCTTCACGCGCTCGCCCACGTCCAGGAACCGGATGTTCACCGCGAACACCTTCCCGTAGAGATCCTTCGCCTCGGCGGCTCGTCCCTGCTCCTCGCAGGCACGGCCCAGCCAATAGATGATGCCCAGCCGTTCTTCCTCGCCTGCCGCCGGCAACTCGAGCCCGCGCCGCAGGATCGACTCGGCCACCCCGAACGCGCCCTTCTCGAAGAAGCATACCCCCAACGCCTCGGACGTGCGCAGCTTCCCGTCGTGCGCGCGAAGGGCCTTCTGGAATTCCGCGATGGCTTCGTCCAGGAGCCCCATCTCCTTGAAGGCGACACCGAGGTCGTAGTGCGACTGGAAGTCGGTTTCCTCGATGTTTTCGTCGATGCCCTGCTTGAACCGCGCGAGCATTTCCTGGAAATCCTGCTGCTCGTCGCCGGTCGGCTCCTCGTCCTGGACCTTCATCCGGGAGTCGCGTTCCTCGCCGTGATCGTCGTCGAGGATCATGGAGCCCAGATCCACGAAGTCGGCACCCTCCGCCGCTTCGTCCCGGACTTTCATCTTCGCGTCCTTCGCCTTGACCTTTCCCTCAGGTGCGGCGGGAGCCACGGGCGCAAGCATGGAAAGCGCCGACTGCGCCCGGGAGTTCTTCGGATCGTGCTCGGCCACGCGCTCGTAGACGGCGCGCGCCTTTTCGGGCAGGTCCCCGCGCAGGAGGGTGTCCCCCAGTTCGAGGTACGCGGTGATCAGCCGATCCTTCTCCCCCGACTTGAACGCGAACTCCACCACTTTCTGCCGGTGGCGGATGCTGTTTGGATCGAGGCGCAGAATCTCATCGACCAGGTCCTCGGCCTGATGGGAATTCCCGGCGCTCTCGAAGCCCGCCGTCGCATGGTCGAGCTCCTCGATGCCCCGTTCCCGCTCTCCCGATTCGATCAGGGCTTCGCCGAGCGCCTGGTGCGCCTCGGGATCGTCCGGGTTGTCCGCGACGCGTCCCTCGAGGTCCTCGATGGAGACCGTCGGCGCTTCTTCGATGTCCGAGAAGTCAATGGACGGCGCCGAATCTTCGATCTGCATCCCGCCGCCATCCAGGCCGACGTCGATGTGCACGGAGGGACGTCCACCCACCGAGGTGTCATCCTCGGTCATGATGAAGTCCCGCGTCTCCTGGCCGGCGCCGTCGTCGAGCAGGAGGGGCTCATCGTCCACCGGGGCGAGGACCTCAGGCTCCGCTTCGACGAGCGGCTCCGCTTCGATGACCGGCTCCGCCTCGACCAGGGGTTCTTCGTCGAGCGAGAGCTCGACCACCGCCTGGCGGCCGCGGGTACCACGCGGCGGCGGCGGGACCTCCTCTTCCACCGTCGGCTCGAGCGCTGCCATCGGCTCGACGTCGTCCGCAACGACCTCCTCGCGCACGGACTCGAGATTCGTCGCGCTGTCGCGGACGCTCCCGAAGTCCGCGCTCGTCGACTCCAGCCCCTCGAGCAATGATCCCGATCCGGTGGAGATCTCCTCGTCCACGAGGCTCGTCGACTCGATCTGGAGCGACGTGTCAGGCTCTGCGACCGGCGGCTCGTCGAGCAGACTGACGGGTTCCGGTTCAGGCTCGGGAGGCGGCGGTGCCGGTTTGGGGGTTGGCCTCGGCGGCGGCGCGACCTTGGGCGCGGCGGTCTGCGCGGGCGCCGCGGGAGCCTTCGCCGCTGGAGCGGCTGCGGGCTTCGGAGCCGGGGCCGCCGGCTTGGGTGCGGCAGGTGCCGCCGCCTCGCCCTTTGGGGCCGTGGGCGCGTCGAGATCGAGGAACACCAGGCTCGACGTCTTTCGCTTCATGCCCGTCGTCTTCGGCGGCTCGACGACCTTCGCCTGCGTGGTGCGCCGCTGCGGGTTCTCGTTCACTCCGTACGCGGCGAGCTGCTCCTCCAGCATGTGCCGGAGCTGCTCCCCTTCCGACGAAATGTCCGTGAACTCCTTGAGCGCGGCGAACGCGAGCTGGATGTTCCCCGTCTTGTGCACGCGCTCCGCGTACTCAACGAAGTTCTGCTTGGCCTCGGACGTGAAGCCCTTGGCGGCGTAGAGCTTGGCGAGCTTCAAATAGGTGTTCTGCCGCCCGGGGGCGTTGCGGAGCACCTTGTTGCACATCGCGATCGCGTTGTTGTGGAGCCCCTGCTCGGCGTACTTGTCCACCGCGCGGTCGTAGTAGTCGGCCGCCTGGCCGGGGTCTTTCAGCTTGAGCCACAGATCCCCGACCTTGTTGTAGATCGCCAGATCAGGGTTCGGCTCACCTGAAGAATCCTGCTCCTTGAGAACCTCGATCCACGCGTCGACTGCCCCCTTGGCATCCTTCACCTCGAGGGCGCGGGCACGTTCCTTGGCTTTCTCAAGTCTCGACATAGCCGCCTAAAGATATCGGCCCGCCGAGGGAGCGACAAGCGGAACCCCCTGTCCAGACGGCGGTTACGAGATTCGCGCCGATCCAGTAGGCCGCTTCCCGCCAGTCGGAGACGTCGAGAGCCACCAGATCGGCGCGCATTCCCGGTGCGATCTGGCCCCGGTCCCTCGCCAGTCCCAGCGCAGCAGCCGCGTTCACCGTCACAGCCGTCAACGCCTCCTCGTGGCGCATGCCCAGTTGGGAGACACCCAGCGCCATCACGTAGGGGAGACTGACGGTGGGCGAGGACCCGGGATTGAAGTCCGTGGCCAGAGCGACGGCGGCTCCCGCCTCCCAAAGTGCCCGAGCGGGCGCCTGGGCCTTCTTCCCAAGGAACGTCATGGTGGCGGGGAGCAGGACCGCGACCGTTTCACTTCGGGCGAGCGCCTGGATACCGGCGGGTGAAATGGCGGCGAGGTGGTCCGCGGACTGTGCGCCAAGCGTCGCAGCCAACTCGGCCCCGCCCGCTCCCTCCAGCTCGTCCGCGTGCATGGTCAGCGCGAGCCCCGCGCTCCGCGCCGCCTCCAGAATCCTTCGACTCGCGGCAACGGTGAACACACCCGGCTCACAGAACACGTCGCACCGGGCGGCTAGGTGCTCACGGACCACCGCGGGGATCATGTCGTCGCACAACGCGGCGACGTAGGTATCGGGATGCGCCCGGTGTTCGGGCGGGACTTCGTGGGCACCCAGGAACGTGGCGACCACGTCGGGGCTGCCGTCGCGTTTCAGGCGGCCGATGACCCGCAACTGCTTCACTTCAGCGTCGAGCTCGAGGCCATATCCCGATTTGATTTCGACAGTCGTGGCGCCATGCGCACGCAGCGCATCGAGCCGAGCCCGGGCCAGGTGATACAGATCGTCCTCGGTGCGCCCCCGGACATCCCGGACCGATTGGAGGATCCCTCCCCCTGCCGCGGCGATCGCCTGGTACGTCTCCCCGAGGGCCCGGCGCTGGTGATCGTCGAGCCGCGGCGCCCCGAACACCCCGTGGGTATGCGCGTCGATGAACCCGGGGTACAGCACGCCCCGGACCTCTTCACGAGTCGCTTTGGGATGGGCAGCCGAGAGCTCGGCGTAGGGACCGACCGCGGTGATTGTACCGCCATCGATCAGGACGGCACCTCCGGGGAGCACCTCGACGGTCCGAGCGTCGTCCCGACGCCGGGCCCGTGCCGGCCCCCGGCAGGTGACCACCGCCCGGGCGCCGACGAGGAGGGTGCTCAGTCGCGCGCCTCGCGCATCGGCAACCGCACGTGCTCCCGCTCGGCAGTCGCGATCGCCTCGGGGTAGCCGGCTTCGGCGTGGCGTGCGACCCCGATCCCCGGATCATTGGTGAGAACCCGTTCGAGCCGGCGGGCCGCTTCCGGCGTGCCGTCGGCAACGATCACCTGCCCCGCGTGCAGCGAGTTCCCGATCCCTACTCCCCCACCATGATGGAAGGAGACCCAGGAGGCGCCGGAGGCCGTATTGAGCAGCGCATTGAGAATGGCCCAGTCCGCGATGGCGTCCGAGCCGTCGCGCATGGCTTCGGTCTCCCGGAACGGAGATGCGACTGAGCCGGTGTCCAGGTGGTCGCGGCCGATCACGATGGGGGCCGACAGCTCGCCCTTCGCGACCAAGTCGTTGAGCGCGACACCGAAGCGTGCGCGCTCCCCCTGCCCCAGCCAGCAGATCCGCGCCGGCAAACCCTGGAAGGCCACGCGCTCGCGGGCCAGCGTGATCCAGCGGCGCAGGTGTGTTTCCTTCGGGAAGAGCTCCAGCACCAGCTCGTCCGTACGCGCCAGGTCCTTCGGATCGCCGGACAGCGCGACCCACCGGAAGGGGCCCTTGCCTTCACAGAAGAGCGGCCTGATGTACTCGGGCACGAAGCCGGGGATGTCGAACGCGTCCTTGAGGCCCGCATCCTGTGCGACCGTCCGGATGTTGTTGCCGTAATCGAAGGTGATCGCCCCCTGCGCCTTGAGCACGAGCATCGCCTCCACGTGCCTGACGATCGACGCCGTGGCGGCGCGCACGTATCCGGCCGGGTCCCTGGTACGCAGGGCGTAGGCGTCCGCGAGGGACATGCCGGCAGGCACGTAGCCGTTCAGCGTGTCGTGGGCGGACGTCTGATCGGTCAGCACGTCGACCTTCACCCGGCGCCGGGCGAGTTCCGGCAGGGCGTCCGCGCAGTTGGCGGTCAGCCCGACCGACAGGGCTTTCCGCGACGCACGCGCCTCTTCACACCACTTCAGGGCTTCGTCCAGCGAATCGGTCGCCCGGTCCAGGTAGCGGGTCTCGAGACGCCGCTTGACCCGCGCCGGATCGACTTCGATGGCCAGGCACACGCCGCCGTTCATGGTGGCCGCGAGGGGCTGGGCCCCACCCATGCCGCCGAGGCCGCCCGTGACGACCAGGCGCCCCGCCAGGGACCCGTCGAAATCGCGACGGGCGACGGCGCCGAAGGTCTCGTAGGTGCCCTGCAGGATTCCCTGCGTGCCGATATAGATCCACGACCCGGCCGTCATCTGGCCGTACATCGTCAGGCCGCGCCGCTCGAGGTCGCGGAACACGTCCCACGTCGCCCAGCGTCCCACGAGGTTCGCGTTGGCGATGAGTACGCGGGGCGCGTCGGCGTGCGTGCGGAAGACGCCCACGGGTCTTCCCGACTGCACAAGCAGCGTCTCGTCGTCGGCGAGTGTCGTGAGGGTCCGGCAGATGGCGTCGAACGACGCCCAGTCCCGCGCGGCGCGCCCCGTGCCTCCGTACACGACAAGGTCGTCGGGCCGCTCGGCAACCTCGGGGTCGAGGTTGTTCATCAGCATGCGGAGCGCCGCTTCCTGCACCCAGCCCCGGCAGGTCCGGGTGGTTCCGCGAGGAGCCCGCACCGGACGTGCTCCCTTCATGCGGTCTCGCCGGGATCGAACACGCCGGCGCGGATTCGCTCCGTCACGAGCTCGATGTCGGCCTGAAAGGGCCGGTCCCCGTCGAGCGGGGGCACGAGCTTCCGGATCGCGGCGTGGGTACGGGCGACCCCCTTCCCCGGGGTCAGGGGCTTCAGGAACTCGAGGCCCTCGGCCCCCGCCAAGAGCTCGATCGCCGTAATGCGTTCCGCGTCGGCCAGGATCCGCCCCGCCTTCCACGCGGCGCTCATGCCCATCGGCACGATGTCTTCCTGATTCGCTTCGGTCGGAATCGTCTGAATGGAGGCCGGCGTCGCGAGCACCCGCGCGTCGGCGACGAGGGCGGCGGCGACGATCTGCGGCGTCATGAAACCCGATTCGACGCCGGCGTTCTTCGCGAGGAAGGGCGGCAGTCCCCAGGACAGATCGGGATTGACCACCCGCTCGAGCCGCCGCTCAGAGAGATTCGCGAGCGTCACCAACGCGATGCCCAGTACGTCGAGTGCAAAGGCGATCGGCTGGCCATGGAAATTCCCGCCGGACAGGATCTCGTCACCGAACACCAGCGGGTTGTCGGTAGCCGAGTTGAGCTCCGTGGTGATGATCCGCTCGGCCATGGCGATCCCCTCCCCGACGGCGCCCAGAACTTGTGGGGAGCAGCGGAGCGAGTAGGCATCCTGCACGCGGGGGTCATTCTCGCGATGCGATTCCCGGATGGCCGAGTCCGCGAGGAGGTCGCGGAGGAGTGCCGCCGACCGTCCCTGCCACGGGTGCGGACGGGCATCATGGATGCGAGGATCGAAAGCGACGGGCGTTCCCCGAGCGGCCTCGAGGCTCATCGCACCCGCGGCGTGCGCGGTCCGCCAGAGCGTCCAGGCATCGTGGATCAGGAGAGCCGCCAGGCCCGTCTGGGCCTGCGTCCCGTTGATGAAGGCGAGACCTTCCTTCGCCTGGAGCACGACGGGTGTGAGACCCGCGGCGCGGACCTTCGCCCCGTCATCCCCTTCGCCCATGAGCGCGAGGGCGAGGTGTGACAACGGGGCCAGATCACCCGAGGCCCCCACGCTCCCCTGCGACGGGATGGATGGATGAATCCCGCGGTTCAGGAGCTCGACCAGGAGCAGCGGCAACTCGGCCCGCGCGCCGCTGGTGCCCATCAGGAGGACGTTCGCGCGGAGCAGCATCATCGCCCGCACCGCCTCGACCGGCAACGGATCGCCGACGCCGGAGGCATGACTCCGAATGAGATTCTTCTGGAGATCCTGAAGTTTGTCCGCCGGTATGCGGACGTTGGCGAGCTTTCCGAAGCCGGTGTTCACGCCGTACATCGTGTCCCCGCGCGCAATGGCACGCTCGACCGCGGCGCGGGACGCGCGAACGCGATCCAGAGCCACCGGAGCGGCGGAGACGGGAGCACGGTGTCGGGCCACAGCCACGACGTCAGCGAGGGAGAGAGAACGACCGTCTAGGGCGATCATGGTGACGGGAAGGTAGCAGACGGATAGGATCAAGCATAGACAGGACACCCAAGACGGCTAGACGTTTAGACGGCCAGCGGGAAATAGGGGTCAGGACCGAGGAAGACTTCCTCAACCCTGACCCCTTTCGACCGCTCGACGTCTCGCCGTCTAGACGTCTGCCTGAATGCTACCGCCTGATGATCGTCCGCCCGGTCTGAACGGCGACTGTTTGTCCTGCCGCCCTGATGAGCTCGGGGTTGCCGGCCGTGGTCTGGAAACTCCAATCGAGAATCAGGAAATCCCGGCCGACGTGGGTCACCCGCACGGCGCCGTACCTGACCGACGCGCCATTCACGACCTGGAAGACGTACCCGTCGCCCGGGAGGGCCTGGAGCGACGTGCTCGAATAGCCCGAACCCGGCGCGTAATCGATCGACGTCAGGTCATCGAGCGGCCCGATGCCATACTGCTGCATCGTGGTCCCCGAGGCGGCGACGGGGACGAGCCAGAGGGTCGAATCGGCGTGCTGGGACACGTAGAAGTTCGCGCTCGACGACCCGCCGTTCACGACGAGCCCAAGGCCGTTGGCCGTACCGTCCCAGAACTCCAGTCCGGCCGATGCCGCATTCGTCTGCACGGGATACAACGCGACGTTGCGGGCGTCGGGACGGGGCGTGTCGTCGCGGATCGGGGACCACTGGCTTTCGTCGCCGAGGGTGTCGATCGCGGTCACGAAGTAGCAGCGTGAGACCCCGTTGGTCAGCGCGCTCACGATGAAATCGGGGGACACCGTCGCGCCTTCCAGCACCCAGTCGTTGTTGCAGAGCGTATCGGAGGGCGCGCTGGCGGAATAGACGCGGTACCATTTGAACGCCGCCGGATTGCTGAGGTACGCGTTGTCCGTCCAGTCGAGCTCCACGGCGCCGTTGAGCGACGTCGAGAACAGGCTGTCGGGCTTCGGCAGGGTCAGCAGCGACGTGATGGTCACGACGTTGCTGTTCGTGCTCTCGTTCCCGTTCAGGTCCACCGACGTGACGGTGTACTGGAGGTCCGGAGAGCCGAAGTCATGGAACGACGGCGACGTCGTTTCGGCGCGCAGATTGAACGTGCCTCCGACCGTCGGCGTCGAGTAGATCCGGTAGCTCTGCAGATTCGAGGAGGTGACCGGCTGCCAGGTCAGCAGAATCGCCGACGGCTGGCCCGGAGATCCGGAGGGATCGAGCTCGTAGGACAGATCCGCCGGCGGCGGCAGCGGTGATCCGCCGCCACCGGTGACGGTCTGCTGCTGGTCGCAGGCTGCAACGATGAGCGCCGACAGCGTCAGCGCGATCCGCAAAGACGTGCGCATATCAGGCCCCGAAGAGGTCGGCCCTGTACGAGGCAGGGACCGTGCCGTGGTGTTCCGCGAGGCGGAATGGGGATTTCCCGCGGAACCTGTCCCACGGCGAGGACAGAGACTCAGGTTACTGCGTCTGCCGGAACGTCTGCTGGTCGTAGTCGAACTTGATGTCCTGCTGGTCGCGGAGCTGGATGGTGAAGTTGAAACCGAAGTTCCCATTCGGGCTCTTCACGAACTGGAAGCTCGCCCGCCAGCGGCGCAGATCCCGCTGCAGGGAGATGAACTGCTGCCCGAATTGGCGCGTGTGAAAGTCGTAAGTCGTCGTCCAGTTCAGGTCCCAGTGCGGCGTGGGGCTGAAGTGCATGGTCACGTTCATCTGTTCCGTGCCCGCACCGGTTTGCGGCAGAAATCCGGGGACCGGGGTCACCGGCAGCTGCGCCTGGTACTGCGTGTCGGTCTGGACCGGCGCGAAGATGCTGGAGTCCTTGACCGGCCGGAATCGCGTGCTCGTGAAGGTCACGTTCATCGAAAAACCCCCGCCGGTCGGACCTGAGAACGGGGAGATTCCGGGAACCCCTCCCAGGGCGGGGGGCGGAACGCCGGGGCCCGAGACACCTACGTTCTGTCCACCGGCCCCTCCCCCTCCCAGGCCGACATTCGGAGACGCGCCGGGCGCGGGGGCCGCCGGCTTCGCATTCCCGCCCCCCAGTCCGAGCAAGCCGCCGATCCCCTTGATGGTCGCCTCGGAAATCGAGAAGGAGGCCGAGACGTTGGTCAGGAAGGGAGAGAACTTCGCGACCCGGTAGCCGACCGGTCCGTTCCAGAGATCGTGGGTCAAGGACAGGGAGAATCCCGGAATCAGGTCCGACGACATCGTGTTGGTCAGCGACTGGGTCTGCCAGCCGGTAAGGATGTCGGGGGCCTGCTTGGCCCGCTCGAAGTTGTACTGGATCTGAGACGTGTTGAGCGAGAGCAGTTTGATCTTTCGCCCCGCCCCCGTCGTATCGCCCGGGGGCGGCTTCAGCTTGGCCTCGATGTTCTGCGACAGCCCCACGCTGATCGTCTGCTGCGGATCGGAGGTCGCCGTGGGGTTCAGGTGACTGGGGTCGATGGCGTTCGCGAATTCCCGGGAGACGGACGCCGAGGGTGCGTACTGATAGTTCACCAGGAGCTGAACGGAGTGCCGGATCCGTTCGAGCGGTCCGAACCCGGGGAAGAATCCGAAGAAGGTCGGCGCGATCGCCGCGCCGAACGCCAGCCGCTTTCCCTGGGTGACGAACGCGCCGTCCGTGAACTGGTTGCGAATGGCGGTGGGTCCCTGCGACGTGTTGTTCACCACGCTGATGCTGGGCTGCAGTTTCCACGAATTCGTGAAGAGCGTGGGCAGGCTGAATCCCGTCGACCAGTCCACCGTGGTCTGGAAGGTCCGGACGTACAGGATCTTGTGGACCTGCGAGTCGGCAGGATCGAGCACGAAGAATTCGCGCCGCTGATTCGAGGCCTGATCGCTCACGTTCAGCGAATTCGACCAGTTCCAGCCGCCGATCCGGATCGGCGTCGACAATCCCAGCGACGTCGTCCGGTTGTCGAAGAACTGGGAGATGGTATCGGGTCCGATCAGGCTGACCCCGGCGGGGACCAGCAAGGTACCGGAGTTGTTGTGGAACGTCTGCGAATTGGTGTAGCTGAGCCCCGGAGACCAGGTCAGCCACGGTGTGACATTGATCGGTGACGGCGTGAAGCTGAACTGGGGGAACGTCTGGCTCACCTGCGGCGTCGAGAGGTTCTGCGACCGCGAGCCGCCGAGGTTCACGGTGCCCCAGTCGAACTGTTTCTGGAAGTTCGCCTGGGACGACAGCTGGGCCGTCGAGAGAAACGGGTTGATCGTGTTCTGCTGAATGACCGCGGCGCTGGTGGCGTAATTCACCGTCGCCGTCAGATGCGTCCGGCTGTCGAACGCCTGCGAATGGTTCCAGCCGATCTGCGTCGACGTGCCGGACCCGTCCAGATTGCTCTGCTTAGCGTACGTGATTCCGCCGTCGATGAACCGGTCCAGCCACTTGTAGCGCATGGCCCCGTGGACTTCGACGTAGCGATTCGAGAACCAGTCCAGCGACCCCATCAGATCGATGTAGTCGTTGGGGACCCAGTAGTAGCCCAGGTTCTGGATATGCCGCTGGTACTGCCGGGTGGGGCGCACCAGGTCGTTGAGGCCGAACCGCGGCACCAGCACCCCGCTCCGTCGTCCCAACCGGATGTCCTGGAAGATGAAGGGCAGCCACATCAAGGGGACGTCCCGGATGTACAGCACGGCGGGGCGCGCGATCATCACGTTCTTGTTCAGCCACTTCACTTCACCGGCCTGGAAGTGATAGTCGGGGAGCGGGAGGTCGGATGAGGTGATCGACGACGACGCGCCGAACATGCGGGTCGACCCCGAGTCGACGGCCAGGTCCCCGCGCATGAACCAGGTCGCCCCACCCTGCTTGAAGCTCGTCAGGGCATTGGTAATCACACCGCGCTTCAAGCAGTTGTCATACCGCAGGGAATCGCCGATCATGACGTTCCCTTCCCCGAACAATGACGGCGCTCCCTGGGCGTCGAGCCGGCAGCTGGTCTGAATGTAGTGAATCGAGTCTGCCTGCAGCTTGCTCCCATCCTGATCGACCAGCGCGTCGTGACGCAGCTGGATGTCGCTCCCCTGTTGCCCCTGCCGCATGACCAGCGAGTCCGCCGTGTAGTGGGTGATCCGGTAGCCCTTCCGGGTGGCCAGCGAATCCATCAGGGCATCGGAGGCGGGGAAGGAACGCGTGGGGCCGGTCGGCAGACCCAAACGGCGGGCCGTCGCGGTGTCGATGGCGCGGCCCTGCACCGGCTGGCCAACCCGGTGGGTGGTGTCCTGGGTGGTGGGCTTGAGATCCGGCCGCTGGCTCTGAAGCCCGGCTGCCCCGGCGAGAGTCAGGAGCAGCGCAATGGCGGCCGCAGCTCCCGGACCCTTCACGTCACATCCGCGGCCGCGGCGGCGGCGCGCCGGTCCCGTCGCCGGCCCACGATCCAGACACACCAGATGCTGATCTCATAGAGTCCCAGCATCGGCACCATCATCAGGATCATCGAAAGCGCATCGGGGGGCGCGAGGAAGGCGCCGATCAACGCGGCGATCACCAGCGCGTAGCGCCGGTTCCGCGCCAGGAACTTCGCGTTCACGAGCCCAAACCCGGCGAGGATGATCATCACCAGCGGCAGCTCGGTAATGGCGCCGAAGGCCAGCACCAGCGGAATGGCGAACGCGAAGTACCGGTCCGCCGTGATGATCGGCTCCAGATGCTCCCGCTGGAACGACATGAGCATCGCGAGGGCCCGGGGCAACACCAGGTAGTAGGCGGCCGCGGCGCCGGCGGCGAAGAGCAGCACGCCCGCCATGAGGGACGGCACGATGACGCGCCGCTCGCGGTCGTACAGCGCGGGCACCAGGAACGCCCAAGCCTGATAGATGATGACCGGGGAGGCGAGCACCAGTCCCACCGCCACGGCCAATTTCATGGTGATGAAGAACCCTTCGGCGGGGCCCGTCACCATGAGCTTGCCGGTGGGCAGCTGCGCCGCGATCGGGCGCATCAGGATGCCGAGAATGTCGAAGTGGGTGACGACGCCCCAGCCGATCAAGGCGCCGACCGTCAGCGCGATCGCGCTCCGGAGGAGACGCCACCGGAGCTCCTCGAGGTGCTCGAGGAACGGCATTTCGCCGCGGGATCGTGATTCGGCCACGGGGGCCGGGCTAGCGCCCGAGTGCCTGGAGCCGGATGCGGGCGAGGTTGGCCTCGTCCGAACGGGGATAGCCCGCGATCACCCGGTTGAAGTACGTCCGAGCCTGCGCCTTGTCCGACTTTTCGTACAGGAGCCCGAGTTTGTAGAGCGCCGTGGGTGCCCGGACCGAATTGGGGTAGGTCTTCACGAGCTGTGCATACACCGGTGCCGCGGAATCGGGTTGCTGATCGCCGAAGCTTTCTCCGATGTAGAAGAAGGCGTCCGAAGCCCGCGGGTCCGTCGGGAACGACTGCAGGAACGCGCGGAATCCCATCCGCGCCGTCGCCACACTGCCCTTCCGGTATTGCTGCAATGACGCGTCATACATCTGGTCCGCGCTGGCGCCGGTGACGCTCGGCGCCGGGCCCCGGCCCGTATCGGGTGCGGGCACCGGCTGCGCGGCCCGCTGCTCGATCTGCGAGCGGAGCTCGGACAGCCGCTGCTGGCTCTGCCCGGTGAGCTCCTGCACGCTGACGAGCTGCTGATTGATGTTGAGGTGATCGTTCTTCGCGTCGCCCCGCATCTGCACCAGATAGTTCTGCTGCGTGGCGAGCGTCTGCTGCACGGCGGCGATGGCCGCCAGCACGCTGTCCCGTTCCGTGCGCCGCAGCGAATCGGAACGGGTCACCTGCGCCTGAAGGGCCTCGACCTCGAGACCGACCTTCCGGACGTCGCCTTTGAGGGCGCACCCGGCGGTGATCCCGAGGCCGAGGAGCGCGAGGGATCGCGCTGTTCTGCTGAACACCCTTACGGCTTCACCAAGGCGTCGCCACCGGCGAGGATGGAGAACTCATCGCGACGGTTCTTGGCCCAGGCGTCTTCGCTGTGAGCGGGATCGAGCGGCCGCTCTTCGCCGTTCGACACGGTTTCGATACGGCCCGCGTCGATGCCGTGCGTCACCAGATACTGCTTGGCGGCGTTGGCGCGGCGGTTGCCGAGCGCGAGGTTGTACTCCTGCGAGCCGCGCTCGTCGCAATTGCCGGCGATCTGGATCCGGAGGCCGGGGTTCTTCTGCAGGATCGCGATCTTCTGATCGAGGAGCGCCTGATCACCGCCCTGGATCTCGGCCTTGTTGAACTCGAAGTGGATCATGGTCGCCAACATCGACCGCACCTCATCACCTGCCCGGGCCGCGGCAGCCGCGGAATCCGCCGCGCGGGCGCGCGCGATGCTGTCGGCCATGGCACGGGCCTTCGCGGCGGAGTCGGCCTGCGCGGCGGCGATCGAGTCGGCGCGGCGCTTGGCGTTGTCAGCGGCGGTGTCCGCCGTGACGACCGGGGTCGGGGTGGTGTCAGGCTTCTTGCCGCAGGCGGCGACGGCGATGGCCGTCGTGAGTGCCGCCAGTGCGAGCGATTGCAGGCGTGTCATGGACTTGGGTCTCCAGGTCATGGGGTGGCTGAGGCGGCTTCCGGCAGCCGCGGTGACCAGGCCGGCAGGCGCTCCCCGCTCTGCTGCAACAGGGGACGGATGCGGCCGGTCTCCAAATCGATGATCCAGAGCTGCCGGTACCCCGCACGATCCGAAACGAACGCTAAATGGCGGCTGTCGGGTGCCCACGTCGGATCTTCGTTGCGCCCGACCGACGTCAACTGCTTCACCGTACTCTTGCGGACGTCCAGCACGAAGACCTGCAAGTTGCCGCCGACGTCACGGTGAAAAGCTACTGAGAGTCCATCCGGGGACCAATCGGGCGCATTGGAGGACCCGGTTACACCATAGTCGAAGGGAGCGAAGAGCTGTTGATCGGTCCCGTCGGCGCCCATCACGTAAATCTGCGCCAGACCCGGGCGGGTCGAGACGAAGGCGAGGCGACGTCCGTCCGGACTGAAGGTCGGGGACAAGTTGTCAGAAAACTTTCCTACGGTCAAGCGCTGGAGGCAGCAGGCATCGCGATAATTCACGGTCCACAAATCGGTTCCCTCTTCGGTCGCCCGGCTGAACGCGATGGTCTTGCCGTCAGGCGAGAAAGTGGGCGTAAAATCCGAGTACTTTCCGTTGCTTCCGTACACCACCGAACGCTTTCCGGTGGCGAGATCGAGCAGGTTGATCTGCCCGTGCCCCCCGTTGAACTCCATGTACGCGATCTTCCGGCCGTCCTGAGACCAGGCCGGGGAGAGGGCCTCCTTCGTGGCCGATGACACCAGATGCAGGTTGGCGCCATCCTGGTCTACGGACCACACGTGCTTGTCCTTCACGAAGAGAATCCGGGTGGCGGACGTGCCAGGGGCGCCCAGGGAGGCCTGCACGGCCTGGTCCGCCAGACGGTGGATCACCATCCGGTACGCGGGATCACCCGGGGCCGGCAAGCGCGCGCTGAAGGTCCGGCGCACCGCCCCCGCCGCAACGTCGTGCAGAAGCA
The DNA here is from genome assembly GCA_035553475.1 of Gemmatimonadales bacterium. Classification (GTDB taxonomy): domain Bacteria; phylum Gemmatimonadota; class Gemmatimonadetes; order Gemmatimonadales; family GWC2-71-9; genus 40CM-2-70-7. The sequence goes on along the minus strand of DATNDQ010000167.1, from coordinate 24,756 downwards.
ACAGCACGGAGTCGCCGGTCATCCGGAACTGCACCGCGAAGTCGGCCCCGAGCGCCTGGTATAGCGAATAGTTGAGACCCGTGACGCTCTTGGCCGCGGTGTGCCCCGTGGCCACCACGGACGGTCCCGGATCGAGTGAATCGCCCCCCGGCAGCGTGATGACCTCGTAGCGGTCCGAAAAATCGAGATCGCGACCCACGATGGCGTGAACCGAGTCGAGGGGACCGGGCGCGGTGGGGAGCACCACCAGGCCGGGGCGGACCCCGGGCCGGTACGTGATCCCGATGCGCACGCCCTTGTCGATCGTCGAGTCTTGACTGACGAGACGGGTAGACGGGAAGACGGTAAGAAAGAGGCCGAGCACGAGCCCATTTACCGTCCAGACGTGCAACCGCCCTACCGTCGTCATTGCTTTACTCCCGAGAAATAGAACCGGACGAACAGCACGTCCTGATTCCAGCCGTCCGGCAGCGCGCCGAAAGCCTTGGTCTGTCCCGCCGACTCGACGGCACCCTCGGCCTCGAGATCGAACTCGAAGTTCCCCGACCGTTTGGTGAACTGCAGTCCCGTCACCGATCCATCCTTATGCACGAAGAATGACACCTCCGCCTCGAGCGGCGTGCTTTGATCCGGCCGCTCCCAGCGCCTGAGCACCTGCGACACGATGTTCTGCAGATACTCCGGGTACGGAAACTCCTGTCCCTCGGTGCTGACCGTCGCGACGTCGTGACCCGTGGACGGCGCCTCTCCCTTGATCCGCTGCACCGGTGCGGTCTTGGGCGCCGCCTCGCGTTTCTTGGTGTCGGCGTTGGGCGGCGGCGCCGGAGCCGGCTTCAGGGCGGGCACGGTCTTCTTCGTCGGCGGCGCGGGTGCGGGCGGCGTCGCCGCCTCACGCTGCACGACGTCCGGCACCTTCCGCTGATCGGGCGTGGGATCGGGTGCCGCGACGAGCCGCACCGCGTACGTCGGCGGGGTCACCGCGCGCGCGCGGCTGGCCGTCATGATGACGAAGGCCACGGCGGTGGCGTGCACCCCGATCGTGCCGATCAGGCCGATGCCGACGCCACTCGGCCCGCGGGACCGGCCGCTCACTTGCTCACGGACTCCGGTTCGGCCACGAGACCGACGTCGGTGATCCCCGATTCCCTGATCACGGCCAGGACCTGCACCACCGTTCCATAGGCGACCTGCTGGTCCGCCCGGAGGTACACGCCGGACGGATGTTTGCTCCGCACGAACGCGGCGAAGGTGGCCTTGAATTCCCCGTAGGTGAGGGGGGACTGGTCCAGGAAAATCGAGCCCGACTTGTCGATCGTGACGATGAGCCCCTGGTTGGGCTCGAGGGGCTTCGCGGCGGCCCGGGGGAGCCGGACGTCCACCCCGCCCTGCATGATGGGCGCCGTAATCATGAAGATGATCAGCAACACGAACGCGACGTCCACGAGCGACGTGACGTTGATGTCGGCGTTGAGAGGAAGTTCTCCGCGCCCGCGGAGACCGCCTCCCGAGAGGAGGCCGCCGGCCATCTAGAGCCGCCCTTCCCGCGCCATGGTCCCGATGATCTCCTGCGCGAAGCCCTCGAGCTCGCCGGCGAACAATCCCAACCGGTTCACGAACAGGTTGTACGCCATCACGGCGGGCACGGCGACCGCGAGTCCCGCCACCGTCGTCACGAGCGCCTCCGCGACGCCGGGGGCGACCGCGCCGATGTTCCCCGACCCGCCGGCCGCGATGCCGATGAACGCGTCCATCACGCCAAGGACGGTGCCGAGGAGGCCGAGCAGCGGAGAGACGGACCCGAAGGTCGCGAGCCACGGAATGAATCGGGCGGCTGCATCCCGTTCCGCGGCGACTTCCTTCGACAGCACCATCCGCAGCGCTTCGAGCTGCGTCGGCGTGAGCGTGGAGATCGGAATCGCCGGATCCCGTTTGAGGGTGCCCGGCTTCAGCTCCGAGAAGAAGTGGATGCCTTCGAGCAGCAGGCGGCGATAGGGAGACGGCTGCAGCCGCATGGCGGCGTGATGCGCGTCTTCGAGCCGCTGGGCTTTCTCGATTTCGACCATGAAGCGGTCCGCCTGACTGCGGAGCCGGCGGAACTGCCACCACTTGAGCGCGATGATGTACCACGACGCGACAGAGAAGAGGACGAGGACCACGAGGACGACCTTCGTCTCACGACTCGAGGTGAGTACCAGCTCCCACGGCGTGGTGGGGACGGCCCTCCCGAGCTGCAGCAACACGTCACGCCTCCATTATTGAGCGAATCGTCGCCCGCAGGCCCTCCGCCAGCGGCGTGCGGGGACGCCAGTTCAGCTCCCGGGCGGCTTTGTCCGTCGCGAGCGAGCTGCGGAGAATCTCCCCGGCCCGGGCCGGTGCCCGCGTGATGTTCGCCTGCTTGCCGGCTCCCTGCGCCAGCAATTCCGCCAGCTGATTCACGGTGGTCTCCACCCCGGTCCCGATATTCCAGGCCCGCGCGTCGAGACTCGTCAGCCGCGGCAGCGGCGCCGTCGCGGCCCGCACGTTGGCCTCGGCCACGTCCAGCGCATACACCATGTCCCGCGTCTGCTTGCCATCACCGAAAATGGTAATGGGTTCTCCGCCGGCGATGCGTTTCGAGAAAATCGCGATCACGCCCGCCTCGCCGTGCGGGTTCTGCCGGGGCCCGTACACGTTGCTGTATCGCAGGACGGCGGCCTCGATCCCGTAGAGCTGGGAAAACGTCGCCAGATAGTACTCGGAAGCGAGCTTGGCGGTCCCATAGGGAGACGTGGGCAGTTTCGGGTCGGGCTCGGAGAACGGCAGTTTGTCTCCCTCGCCATAGACCGTACCCCCCGACGACGCGAAGACCACCCGCTTCACGCCACCCGCCCGGGCCCCTTCGAGGAGGTTGAGCAGACCCACGACGTTCACGCCGGCGTCGAAGACCGGATCCTCTACCGAGCGCCGCACGTCCATCTGGGCGGCGTGGTGATTCAGGACCGTGAAGCCGCCCTTGGCGAGCAGCTCCCGGGCCTCGGGGGATCGGACGTCGGCCTCCACCAGTTTCGCTTTGGCGGGCACGTTCTCCCGCCGTCCGGTCGAGAGGTTGTCGAGGATCGTGACGTCATCGCCCGCCGCGAGATGGGCGTCCGCCACGTGAGAGCCGATGAAGCCCGCACCACCCGTCACCAGAACCCTTCGAGCCATAGTCGAGCGCGTTTCCTTAGTTGGAGTCCGGATATGCCCCGGCCCCGGCGCGCGATATCGCGCCGCGTGGCGGGGCACACGGAATACTCAGGACTGGCGAGACGGCGCCGGACCGAATTGGTGCGGTCCGGCGACGGATCAGGAGGGCATCTTCCGGACCAGGCGAACCTGGGTCCCGGCCTTGATGTTGGGCTGCGTAATGCCGATCACCAGGGCCGATGCGGAGTGCTCTCGGGTGTGCACGATCAGGAACTGCACCAACACCTGCTCCGACGCGCTGCCCATTTCGCCCGTCGACGGGCGGAAGGCCTCGAAGATGTCGCCTGGGACCACGCCTTCGGAGCGTCCCTTGTCGATGAAATAAATCGTCTGCGTCCCCGCCAGGGGCTCGAGATCCCGCTGTGCAACTATCGCGCCCTGGAGGCCCTGCGTCACCGGCGCCGGCCGGGTTTCCCCCGGATTCCGGAACGGTTCGAGCGGCAACGCCAGGTTGCCGCTGTGAATGCGGCCGTATTGCTGGATCACGGTCCCCAGCACCTGCTTCGGCTGGACCGTGGTCACGCGCACGATGCCGACAGGAACGACGACGTCTCCCCACCCCGAAACGTCGCGGTCGCGCCGCGCCAGTAGCAGCGAGTCACCGACGTGATAGCTGGCGTTTCCCGGCGGGGTGACCGCGATTTCCTCGAATTGCCCGGCCGCCGTCACCTGGGACAGCCGGGTGATGGCGGGACGGGCCGTGTTGCCCACGACCTCGCCCCAGGGAAGGTCCTCGCCCTCGGTCAGCCAGCCGGCCGAGTAGAACTCGCCGGGGCGGACCGGACGGTACACCTGGTGCAGATAGGCGCGCAGCTGATTCTCGACCTGCTGCTTGGCCGTGATGGGATGGTCGAAGATCGTCTCGCCATTGTTGTTCGAGACCGTTTCTTCGGGCGGCGGGGGCCCGGTGGTATCGGCGGCCGGAGGCGCGGCGACGGCGGTGGTATCAGCCTTGGGGGTCGTGTCGACGGGGACCGCGGCGTGCGCGGTGTCCGCCTTCACGGTGTCGGCGTGTACCGTGTCGACCGGGGTCGGCGCTTGTGCCACCACCTTCGTGGTGTCGGTCTGCGCCACCACCGTGGTCGTATCGGAATTGCCGTTGATCTGCAGCACCTGGCCGGGATAGATCCAGTGCGGATCCTCCACCGTCGCGGTGTTCAGACGGTAGATCTCCGGCCAGAGCAGTGGGTCGTTGAAATAGAGGCGCGCGATGGACCAGAGGGTCTCGCCCTTGGCCACCACGTGCGTGTCACCCGTCGCCGCCTGTTGCAGGAGACTCGAAGCGGTATCGGCCGGGGCCGCCTTCGCCTTCGTGGTATCGGTGGGTGCCGGCTTGGCCTTCGTCGTGTCCTGGGCGCTGAGCCGCGCGCCCAGGAACGGGACGGCCAACAGGACGGCCACGGCGGCTACCGCCGTCCGTGTCGTTCGGCTAGAACGGGAGATCGTCATCCTCCGCATCCAACGCCTCCGGGAACGAGTCGAGCGACTCCGGTTTCCCCTCAGCTCCCCCCTTGGCGGTCGCCTTGGCGGGAGCCCGTGAGAAATCGCCACCCTCCCCCCCACCACCACGGGGCGAGAGCAGCATCACTTCGCGCGCGATGATCTCCGTCGTATACCGGGTCTGCTTCTCTTTGTCTTCCCAGGTCCGGTACTCGATCCGGCCCTCGACGTAGATCCGATCACCCTTCTTCATGAACTTCTCGGCCAAATCCGCGAGACCGTTGCCGGTCTTGTTATTCCACATCACGACCCGGTGCCACTCCGTCTTTTCCTGCTTGTCGCCGCCTTGGCCAGTCCACTGCCGTCCTGTGGCCAGCGACACCGTCGCGACCTTGGAGCCATTATTCGTCGTCCGGACCTCTGGGTCAGCCCCTAAGTTCCCAATCAGTATGACTTTATTCAGACTGCGGCTCACAACGACCTCCGGTACTTAAGGCGGGCTGGTCCCAAGGATTCCCGCACAGTATATGAATCGCAAGTTATTCTGTCAATCAAAGATACGCCACTTTTCACCATTTTATCGGGGGCCCTCCCCTGCCGGAATGGCGGCACGCAAGAGGATCGCGTCCTCCACCGGCCGCCGGTAGTACTTCACCCGTTTTGAGACCTCTACGAAATCCAATCGACGGTAAAGCGCGCGTGCCGCGAGGTTCGACTCCCGCACTTCCAGGAAGACCTGCCGAGCACCGAGGGACTGAAGGCGAGCCAGCCCGGCACTCACGAGCCCACGGCCGACGCCGATCCGGCGGTACTGCGGATCGACTCCCACGTTCAGTATCTCGCCTTCGTCCGCCATCTGCCGGGCGACGAGATAGCCGAGCACGCGTCCGTCATCATCGACGGCAGCCAGAAACGTGACGCCGGTCGCGAGCGTCTCGAGAAAATCCCGCGCGGACCAGGGGTCGGAGAAGCTGACCGCCTCGATCGCCTGAATCGCCGGGAGGTCAGCGGGGAGCGTCGGTCGAACGCGGAAGCTGGCGTCCGTGTCGGGCCTCCCATTTCGCCTGGGCCTCCGCCGGCCGGCCATACTCGGGCTCGGCGGTCCCGAAATCCTCGATCCGTCTTCCCGCTCCGGGCCGGCCCGCGAGCGCCAGCATCACGACCGCCGAGGGGGGGAGCTGGTCGAGCGGGACCGGCGGCACGCCGGTCCACTTCGTGACTTCGGCACCGAACCGCACGGCACCGTCACCGACCGCGAGCGCGGGACGTCGCGCGCCAGCCAGCCCTTCGAGCTCCGCGATCGTCGCGAGGGTCGGCGGCACGATCGTGTCGACGCGGTCGGCATGCACGACGTACAGTGCCCCGTAGACCTGGCCCCGGAGCGCGTCGAAGCACGCAGCCACCGGGACGCTGCCCACCCGCTCCGCGGCACCCGCGGCCGCGGCCATGAGCGACGGCACGGCGATGACGTCGGCCCCCGACTCCTGCACCAGTCCCTTCGCCGCGGCCCAGCCGATCCGGAGGCCGGTGAACGACCCCGGTCCGTCGCCCACGACGATGGCATCGAGATCCGCGATCTGTGCGCCGGCGCGGGACAAGGCGAAGTCGATCAGGCGTACGATCTCCGCCGCGTGCCGGCGCGAGCCCTGCTGGTGCGCTCCGGAATTGACGCCGGAGCCGTCCCCAACCGCCACGCTCGCGATGTCGGTCGCGGTGTCGATCGCCAGCATCAAGGCGCTCACTCCTCCTCCAGGGACCGGCGGTCCGGATCCGCGTCGTGCGCCAGGTGGAAATGCCGGTCGAGCGCGGGTGCCCAGCCCAGGGCGCGCTCGGGCCACTCGATCAGCACGATGGCGCCTTCGCGCTCCATCTCCTCGAACCCCAGGTCGCGCGCGTCCGCGGGCGCCTTGAGCCGGTAGCCGTCCACGTGGTACACGGGCCCGGCCGGCGCCAGGTACCGGTGCACCAGAGCGTACGTGGGGCTGGTCGCGGGCGACTCCGCCTTCAAGCCGCGGCAGATCGCCTGGACGAGGGTGGTCTTCCCGGCGCCGAGCTCGCCCGAGAATCCGAGGACGGCGGGAGCCTGGAGCGTGCGCCCCAGCTCCTCACCGAACCGGCTGAGCTCGTCCGCGGTGAGGCGCACGGCGCCCGGCATCGCTCTCCGCCTTCAGGTCGAGGATTTGGTCGCGGAGCAGAGCCGCGGCTTCGAAGTCGAGCTGTTCGGCGGCCGCCTGCATCTGGGATTCGAGCAGAGCGATGAGCGCCTCGCGCTCGCGGGCGTCCGCCGGCTTCTTCGCCGCGCCCGGTTCGGGGCGGCCCACGCGAGCATCCGCTACGCGGGTGACGAACCGGACATCCAGTACGGACTTCACGATCGAGGTCGGCGTGACACCATGCTCCACGTTGTAGGCCTGCTGGATCGCGCGGCGGCGGCCCATCTCGTCCAGCGCCCGTTGCATCGACCCCGTCATCCGGTCCGCATACAGGATCGCCCGCCCATGGAGGTTTCGGGCCGCCCGTCCCACCGTCTGAATGAGGGACCGGTCGGAACGCAGGAATCCCTCCTGGTCGGCATCCAGCACGGCTACCAGCGACACTTCAGGCAAGTCGAGGCCTTCGCGCAGGAGGTTGATCCCCACGAGCACGTCGAACTCGCCGAGCCGCAGCCCGCGGATGATCTCGACGCGCTCGATGGCGTCGATTTCGGAGTGCAGATACCGGACGCGCACCGCCTGCTGCTGCAGGTAGTCCGTGAGGTCTTCCGCCATCCGTTTGGTGAGGGTCGTGACGAGCACCCGCTCGCGCACCTTCGCCCGCTCCCGCACTTCGTGGAGCAGATCGTCCACCTGTCCCTTGACCGGCCGGATTTCGACTTCGGGGTCGATGAGCCAGGTCGGCCTGATGATCTGCTCGACCACCACCCCACCCGACAGCTTGAGCTCCTCTTCGCCGGGTGTCGCGGACACGAAGATCATCCGGGGCGTCAGCCGGAAGAACTCGTCGTACTTGAGTGGCCGGTTGTCCAGGGCCGACGGCAGCCGGAATCCGTAGTCCACGAGGGTCTGCTTGCGCGACCGGTCTCCCTCGTACATCCCGCCGATCTGGGGGAGACTCTGATGGGACTCATCAACCACGCAGAGGAAATCGCTCGGGAAGTAGTCGAGCAGGCAGGCCGGGCGCTCACCGGGAGCGCTGCCCCGGAGATGCCGGGAGTAATTCTCGATCCCGGAGCACCGGCCCACTTCGAGGAGCATGTCGACGTCGAACGTGGTCCGGGCTTCGAGCCGCTGCGCCTCGACCAGCTTGTTCTGCACGCGCAGCTCGGCGAGCCGGTCCTTCAGCTCGGCCCGGATGGACGCGACCGCGCGTTCGACGGAGGGACGCTGGGTGACGAAGTGCGTGGCCGGATAGATGGCCGCGCGCTTGAGATCCGAGATGGAATTCCCGGTGACGGGATCGAACTTCGTCACCCGTTCCACCGTATCCCCCCAGAGCTCGATCCGGACACCCTGCTCTTCGTATGCCGGGAAGATTTCGATGGTGTCCCCGCGAACGCGGAACACGCCCCGTTCGAGGTTGACGTCGTTCCGCGTGTACTGGATGCGCACCAGGTCTTCCAGAATGGCGTCGCGGCCGCGCTCGGCGCCCACGTCGACGGTGACCATGAGCTGCTTGTAGAGCTCCGGGTCTCCCAGGCCGTAGATGGCGGAGACGCTCGCCACCACGATCACGTCCTCCCGCTCGATCAAGCTCGAGGTCGCCCGCAGGCGCAGGCGGTCGATGTCGTCGTTGATCGACGAGTCTTTGGCGATGTAGGTATCGGTCTGCGGGACGTACGCTTCGGGCTGGTAGTAGTCGTAGTAGGAGATGAAAAACTCGACCGCGTTCTTGGGGAAGAACGCTTTCAGCTCGCCGTACAGCTGGGCCGCGAGGGTCTTGTTGTGCGATAGCACCAGGGCCGGCTTGCCATGCGCGGCGATCACCTGCGCCATGGTCATGGTCTTGCCTGATCCGGTGACCCCGAGAAGGGTCTGGTACCGGTCCCCGCGGACGAGGCCCTGGGTGAGCTCGCGGATCGCGCGAGGCTGGTCACCGGCGGGCTGGAACGGGGCGTCGGGCGCGAAAGGCATCCCCGGAAAGTTACATCGCGGGCCCTTCCATTTGAGCCCCCGAATCCCGCCGCGAAACCTCGGTGACGCCTTTCACCCGGCGCACGGCGCGCATCACCTTGTTGAGGTGGGTCTGATTCTCCACCTCCACCAGCAGCGCGCCGAACACGGAGCCGTCCCGCGAGGCCAGCTCGGTGGACCGGATGTTCGTCCCGGTGCCGCTCACTGCCTCGCAGATATCCGCGTACAAGCCGCGCCGGTCTTCACCGCCCACGGCCAGCCGCACGACGAACGTCTCGCCCTCCGACTCCTGCCAGTCAATTTCGACGCGGCGCTCCACTTCGTTCGCCAAGGTCAGGAGATTCGGGCAGTCCGCCCGGTGAATGGAAATCCCCCGCCCCTGGGTGACGTACCCGACCACCGCGTCGCCAGGCACCGGCTGGCAGCATTGCGCGTACCGGACCATCAGCCCGTCCACGCCCTGGATCTTGATGCCGCGGCCGAGCCGGAGCCGCTGCATGACCCGGCCAAAGCCGGTGGGCCGGGGCGCCTGAATGGCATCCGCGGGGAGATCCGGATACAGGGCCTTCATCACCTGCCCCAGCGCGATGTCACCGCGCCCGATGGACGCCTCGAGCATCTCGCCCGTCCCCACGGAGAGCGCGGCGGCGGCCGCCTCGAACTGCTCGGGCACCGGCGGCTTCAGCCGCCGCCGCCGGAACTCGCGGTCCAGGATTTCCCGGCCCAGGGTGACGCTCCGCTCGTGCTCTTCCTGCTTCACCCACTGCCGGATCTTGTGGCGGGCGCGCGCGGTCCGCACGTGCGCCAGCCAGTCCCGGGACGGACGGGCCCGCGGGCTGGTGAGAATCTCGACCGTGTCGCCGTTGGTCAGAGACCGGTGGAGCGGGCTGATCTTCCCGTTGATGCGCGCCCCCTGGCAGTGCTGCCCCACCTCGGTGTGCACTGTGAACGCGAAGTCGAGGGGCGTCGCCCCCGCGGGGAGGCGCTTCACGTCCCCCCGGGGCGTGAAGACGAAGATCTCGTCCTGGTAGAGGTCGATCTTCAGAAACTCGAGAAACTCCTCGGGCGTGTGGGTATCCTGCTGCAGCTCGAGGAGCTGGCGGAACCAGCCGAGCTGCTGATCGAGCTCGTCCGCCGCCTTCCCTTCCTTGAATAGCCAGTGCGCCGCGATACCGTACTCCGCGGTGCGGTGCATTTCGCGGGTGCGGATCTGGATCTCGTACAGCCGGCCGCCGGGGCCGAAGACGGTGGTGTGGAGGGACTGGTACCCGTTCGGCTTGGGGCTCGCGATGTAGTCCTTGATCCGCTCCTGGAGCGGGGTCCACGCGTGGTGCACGATCCCGAGCACGTGGTAGCACTCCGCCACCGTGTTCACGAGGACCCGGACGGCGAGCCGGTCGTGGATTTCGTCGAAGGGCCGGTCGCGCCGCTTCATCTTCCGGTGCACCGACCAGAGGTTCTTCACCCGGCCGGTGATTTCCGCATCGGAGATGCCCGCCACCGTCAGGGCCTCCAGTAACGGACCCCGCAGGCGCTCGATGACCTTGTCGCGCTCTTCCTGCGTCTGCTTGATCAACCGGGCCAGCTCGGCGTAGTCCGTCGGCTCGAGGAAGCGGAACGCGAGGTCCTCGAGCTCCGCCTTCACCCGTGCCATCCCGAAGCGGTGCGCCAGCGGTGCGTAGATCTCCCGCGTCTCCAGGGCGATGCGCTGCTGCTTGTCCGGGGAGAGGTGCTCGAGCGTCCGCATGTTGTGCAGGCGGTCCGCGAGCTTGATGAGGATGACGCGGGCATCCTTGGCGATGGACAGCAGGAGCTTGCGGTAGTTCTCCGCCTGCTCTTCGGCGGTGGACCGGAAGGTGAGCGACGACAGCTTGGTGAGCCCGTCCACCAGGCCCGCGATCTCGGGGCCGAAGTCACGCCGGATATCGTCCAGGGTGACGTCGGAATCCTCCACCACGTCGTGGAGCAGAGCCGCCGCGATGGTCGTGGAGTCGAACTGCTGCTCCGCGAGGATGGTGGCGACCGCGACGGAGTGCGACACGAAGTCGTCCCCGGAGCGGCGTTTCTGGCCTTGATGGGCACGGGCGCTCGCGTCGTACGCACGGGCCAGGAGGTCCATGTCGAGACGCTCCCGCTGCCCCGCGACGGCGCGCGCCAGCTCCGGCGCCAGAAGCGGCACCGTGCCGGTCACAACAGTCCCGCCTCCGCAAAGCTCACGAAGCGCCCTCCCCCGATCACCACATGGTCGTACACCGGCACGTCGAGCAGGCGCCCGGCGTCTACCAGCTGCCGCGTCACCGCCCGGTCATCCGCCGAGGGGGTCGGGTCCCCCGAAGGATGGTTATGCACCACGATGATCCCGGCGGCCGCTTCCGCGATGGCGGCCCGAAACACCTCGCGGGGATGCACCAACGAGCTGTTGAGGATCCCTCGCGTCACCAGCACGTCACCCAGGATCTGGCTCTGACTCCCCAGCGCCAGCACGTGGAACTCCTCCACCGGCAGGTCGCGGAGCCTCGCGGAATAGAACCGGTGCACGTCGGCCGGCCCCCGTACCCGGTCGGGCGCGGGATCCGATTCCACCAGGTGCCGGCGTCCCAGCTCCAGCGCGGCCAGAATTCGCGCCGCCTTGGTTCGCCCCACCCCCGGCATCCCGGCCAACTCGGCCGGGGGTCGCCCGGCCAGGCGTCTGACCGACCCGTCTACGCGGGACAGAATGTCACCGGCGACCGCGAGCGCGTCCTGCCCGGCGACGCCCGTTCCAAGGAGAATGGCCAGGAGCTCCTGAGCCGTCAACGCGGCGGCACCCAGCAACCACAAACGCTCGCGCGGGCGGTCCTGTTCGAGGTGCTCTGAAAGCCGAAGCGGCATGACCCGAACCTAGGTCATGCCGCTCCGGAGTCCGGTATCCGAACAATGCGCTACGCGCCTGCTCCGTGGCATTTCTTGAACTTTTTTCCGCTGCCACAGGGGCAGGGATCGTTCCGGCCGACTCCCGCATAGGGACTCGGCGCGGTGGCCCCTGGCGCGCGCCCCGGCGCCGGCGGCGGCGCATCGGGGGTGGGCGCGATCATGCCGTCGGCCGCGGGCTTCGACGCCACCGTCGCCGGTGCCCGCCGCGGGGTGCCGCCCGCGGGACCCGTCATCGTCCGCGGTGCCGGCCCCGGGCCCGGAGGCGGTCCGAACTGCACCTGGACCTTGAACCAGCGCTCGGTGAAGGTGGCCCGGATGTCGTGCATCAGGTCCACGAACATCTGATACGCTTCCTGCTTGTACTCGATCAGCGGGTCCTTCTGACCCCACTGCCGGTACACGATGCCGGTCTTGAGCTGGTCGAGATCGTAGAGATGATCCTTCCACTTCTCGTCGATCACGGCGAGCATGGTGCGGGCGAGCACCTGATCCGCGAGCCGGGGCGCGCTGGCCCTGGCCTCGATGTCCTTCAGGTAGGCGACCTTGGCGTCGAACGACTTCCGCACCGCTTCCTGTGCCGCGTGGACCAGGTCATCGCGGTTCCGGACCGTCGCCGGGTCCCCCACCGCGGGCACCGAAAGCAGGAAGCGCTGGAGGTATTCGGTGTCGATCAGCCCGCGGTCCCACTCGATCGGGTCCTTCGCAGCGCCGGTGAGCTCGTCGGCCAGGTGGGCGACGCCTTCTGCCGTCATCCGCAGGGCCTCGCCCTTCAGCTCCTCCCCGCCTTCCAGCGCGAAGAGCCGGAGCGAGTAGATCACTTCGCGCTGCTGGTTCATCACGTCGTCGTACTCCAGCAGTTTTTTCCGCGACTGGAAGTTCTGGAGCTCGACGCGTTGCTGGGCGGTCCCGATGGCGCTGGTGACCCAGGGATGCGAAATCGGTTCGTTCTCGTCCCACCCACCGGAAAGTCTGGCGATCCGTTCCGACCCGAAGAGCCGCATCAGGTCGTCTTCGAGCGACAGGTAGAAAACGCTCTGCCCCGGGTCTCCCTGGCGGCCCGACCGTCCGCGGAGCTGCCGGTCGATGCGGCGGGACTCGTGGCGCTCGGTGCCGATGATGACCAGACCGCACGGCGGGTCGTCGTAGCAGCCGCGCCGTTTCACCTCACCCTGCTGGAGATCCGGGACTTCGACCTGCTGCGCGAACGACGCTTCACGGCCCTGAATGCCGCAGACTTTGCACTGCTTCACGCCGGCGCCGAGTTTGATGTCGGTACCGCGGCCGGCCATGTTGGTCGCGATGGTGATGGCGCCGCCCTGCCCGGCTTGCGCCACAATTTCCGCTTCCCGCTCGTGGTACTTCGCGTTCAGCACTTCGTGCTTGAGCCCGCGCCGCTTCAGCAGGCGGGACAGCGTTTCGGAGACCTCGACGCTCACGGTGCCGACCAGGACCGGCAGTCCGCGCTTGTGCTGCCGTTCGACCTCGTCCGCGATAGCGTTGTACTTCTCGCGCCGGGTCTTGTAGATGAGGTCGTGCTTGTCCATCCGGCGGACAGGGCGGTTCGTCGGGATCACCATGACTTCGAGCCGGTAGATCTGATCGAACTCCATCTCCTCGGTCTCGGCGGTCCCGGTCATGCCGGCCAGCTTGTCGTACATCCGGAAGTAGTTCTGGATGGTGATGGTCGCGAGCGTCTGGGACTCCTCGCGCACCGCCACCCCTTCCTTCGCCTCCACCGCCTGGTGGAGACCGTCCGACCACCGTCGCCCGGGCATCATCCGCCCCGTGAACTCGTCGACGATGAAGATCTGTCCCTCCTGCACCACGTAATCCACGTCTTTCTCGTACAGGGCGTGCGCCTGCAGGAGCTTGTGGATGATGTGGAGGGTTTCGCTCTTGATGGCGTAGTCCCCTTCGACCGTCCGGCGCCGTTCCACCTTCTCCGCTGGGGTCAGCTCGTCGTCGTGCTCGATCTGGTGGATCTCGTGAGAGATGTCGGGCACCACGAAGAGCTGTGGGTCCTCCGGAGACATCACTTCGACGCCCTTCTCGGTCAGGTGCACCGAGTGTCCGCGCTCGTCGAGCACGAAGAACAGGTCGTCTTCGATGTGCCGCAGCCGTTGGTCCTTGGCGGGCGACTTCCGGTCGGCCAGGACGTCGAGCTCCACGCGCTGGACCAGGGACTTGACGCCTTCTTCGTTCAGCAGCTTCAGGAGCTTCTTGTTCTTCGGCATGCCCAGCTGGGCCTGGTACAGCTTGGTGGTGGCCTCGTACCGGGTCTTCTCATCTCCAAGCAGCGGCTCCGCCGCAGCGATGAGGTCGGATACGATGGCCGCCTGCTTCCGGACCAGCTGGACGACCTGACTGTTGAATTGCGCGTACTTGGCGTCGGACTCCGCGCCGACCGCCCCCGAGATGATGAGGGGCGTCCGCGCTTCGTCGATGAGGATCGAGTCCACTTCGTCGATGATCGCGAAGTGGTGCTCCCGCTGGACCCGCTGCTCCAGCTCGAACACCATGTTGTCGCGGAGGTAGTCGAAGCCGAACTCGTTGTTCGTGCCGTACGTGATATCGCAGCCGTAGGCGGCCCGCCGGTCCGGTGACTGCGGTTCCGTGTCGTCGATGCAGCCGACCGTCAGACCCAGCCACCGGAAGAGATGCCCCATCCACTGGGAGTCACGCCGCGCCAGGTAGTTGTTCACCGTGACGAGGTGCGCCCCGCGCTGCGGCAACGCGTTGAGATAGAGCGGGAGCGTCGCGACGAGGGTCTTGCCTTCGCCGGTCGCCATCTCGGCGATCTTCCCCTGATGCAGCACGATCCCGCCGATGAGCTGCACGTCGTACGGCACCATGTCCCAGATGAGCTGGTGACCCGTGACGTCCACGGAGGCGCCCTGCAGGCGCCGGCACGCCTCACGAACCGTCGCGAAGGCCTCGGGCAGAAGCCCCATGAGCGAATCGGCGAGGGCCGCCTTGAAGCGTTCCTCGGCCTTGGCCAGATCGCGGTCCAGGGCCAGCCGCTCCTCGACGTCCGGGCAGTCGTGCTTCGCCTTCTTGAGACGGTCGACTTCCGCCTGGAGCGGGCCGACCTGCTCGGCGAGGATGCCCCGGAACTTGGCGGTCTGCCCCTGGATCTCGGCGTCCGAGAGCGATTTGAGCCGGCGCTCGTGCTCGTGCACCTGGTTCACGAGGGGCTGAATGCGCTTCAGCTCCCGCGAGAACCGGGTCCCGAACACCTTCTGAACGAGCGCCTTCGTTTGCTGATACGGATTCATCAACCGCCCTGTCTACCGGTAGAGTCCGTGTGCCGCGATGTACTCCCGAACGGGTTCGGGCACGAGATATCGAATCGATTGTCCCGCCGCCACGCGGGCGCGGATGTCCGTCGCTGAAATGTCGATCGCCGGGACGGTGATGGTCCGGCTGATCAGCTTGGTCCCGGGGACCTTCGCCCCCGGGCGGGCGAACACTACCACATCCGCCAAGCCCGGGAGCGCCTCGGCTTCATGCCAGTGCGGCAGCTCCTGGGCGGCGTCCGCCCCCAACAACAACAAAAATCGGTTCCCCGGCTCCCGCCGGGCCAGTGCCCGCAGGGTCGCTACCGTATACGACGGGGGGGGAAGCTCCATCTCTATCGATTCCACGGAAAATCTGGGGTTTCCCGCCACCCCCGCCGCCAGCATGGCCGCCCGCTGGGGTGCCGAGGCCACGTGTCCCTCACGTTTCAGGGGCTGTGCGCGGGCCGGCAGGAATCGGATCGTAGCGCCGAGGAGATCCGCGGCGGCTTCCGCGACCGCCAGGTGCCCCAGATGGACGGGATCGAACGAGCCACCGAACAGGGCGTCCACGGCGCTCAGTGCGCGGCGGACGTCGTCGAATCCGGCGGGCAGCTCTTGGTGGAGGCGGCCTCGGCGGGGTGGAACCGGCGCAGGGTACCGCACACTTCCTTCAGCTCGTCCGTGTACCCGATGATCTGGTACGTGTCCGCCAACCGCAGCAGGGATTCGGTGACCACCTTCGTGTCCGGATAGGTGGCGATGACGTCCTTGAAGTAGATGATCCCGGAGTCGTACGCCCGCCGGCGGAAATAGAACATTCCGTTCTCGTACGCCTTGGTGGCGAATGCGGTGTTCAGCTCCACCACCCGGTTCTGGGCGCGGAGGGCCGCCTCCGTCCCGGGGTACCGGCCCACCAGCTCCTGGTAGATGGCGAGCGCCGTCTGCCCGGGCGTGGGGTCGAGCTCGGGGTCACGCCAGCTGCGCAGATTCGCGTCCCCGGCCCGCAGCAGCGCGAGCGGCGCAAACGGACTCTCCGGCGTCTGGTCGGCGACATCGCGGAACGAATGCGCCGCTTCGACCAGCAGCCCCTCCTGGAACTGACACTCGGCCGCGTAATAGCGGGCCTCCGACAGCCCCGGGTCACCCGGCGGCAGCTCGAAGACCAGCCGCCGGAACGCGGTCAGGGCATCGTCGAACTTCCCGCGGTGGAACAGCGCGCGCGCCTCCGCCATCTGCGCGTCCGGGGTCACCCCGGTCTTCACCGTCGGGGACCCGCACGCCGCGAGCGCGAGAAGCGCCGCACCAACGACCGTTCGTTTCATCGATGGGAATCCGGGGGCGTCGTCGCCCGTCCCAAGGCCGCGATCTTGCTTTGCGCCATCACGCTGATCGAATCTCCCGGGGCTGCCCCCGTCAACGCCGATTGATATGCTTCGAGCGCGCCCGGCACGTCTCCCTGCGCCAGTCGCACATCTCCCAGTCCGATCCATGCCATCCTGCTCACCTCCGCCGCGGCCTCGGGTGCGGTCGCGCGGCTGAACCACGGCTCCGCGTCGACCGGCTTCCCTTGCGCCAGGAGGTTCTGTCCGGTGACGAGGTCACAGGCGGCCAGCCCTGCCCGCGCGTCATCCTCCACGTTCCGGTTGTGCTTCCGTTCCAGCACCGCGGTGAACGCCTCTGACGCCGTGTCGCACGCCTTGTTCCGCGCCTGCGCCTGGCCGTACAGGAACAGCAGTGAGTCGGCAACCACCGGATCGCCGGTCGTCGCGATCGCGATGGGCAACAGATTCAGCGCGTCCCCCGCATCCCCTCGAGTCAGTGCGTCGCCCAACGCGGCCCGCGCATACGGTCCCAGGGGCCGGCCCGGGGCGAGCGCACGCAGCGCCCCGACGGCGCTCGCGAGCGTTGCATGATCCTGCGCCAGCTGCGCCAGCCGCGCCGCCCGCTCGAGTCCATCCGCGGCCTCGTCCACCCGGGAGCGGTCACTCACGCCCAGTGCCCGGTACTCGACGACCGCGAGCCCGGCGTTCCCGGTGTGCAGCGCGGCGGCTCCCGTCTTGGCGTGCAGCCCGGAGTTTTCAGGATTCGCCTTGAGACCGAGCTGATACTCGGCCAGTGCGTCCTGGTACGAGCCGGCCGCGTACTCCTGATCACCCAGTGCCTCGTGGTCCGCGGCGCTGCGCCCGCAAGCCACGGTGGCCACCAGAACAAGGACTCCAAAGCGCTTCACGATTTCTTTTTCTTCTTGGCCCGGACCGGTTCGGATTTCTTCGCTTTCACTTCCTCGGGAGACATATCTTCGCCGCGGTCGAGCATGCCGAGATACGCTTCGACCCGAGGGTCTTCGGGACGCCGTTCCTTCAGATCCACCCACACCCGGCGCGCGGTGAGTCCGTCCCCGGACAAATAGCACGCCAACCCGAGCATGGCCGAGGCATCGAGAAAGTTCGGCCGGTCCCGTACGATCACTTCGAACTGCTCCCGCGCCTCAAGCACCCGCCCCGCCTCGAGCAGCAAACGCCCGAGCTTATACCTCAAATCATGGAAGCCGGGTCCGAGGGCCAGCGCCGCCTGGTACTGGAGGATCCCCTCCCCCAGGCCACCCGCCTCGACGTAGGCATCCCCCAGACTGGCGTGGTGGTTCGCCAGCTTGGCGGCTACGTGCCCGGCGAATCCCCGCTGGGTATCGCTCCCGAGCTGCCCGGCGCGCCGCAGGGCCGCGTCCGCCTCATCCTCCCGGCCCAACTGATTGAGGACCAGCGCTTTGTGCACCAGGGCTTCGACGTATCTGGGGTTCAGCTCCAGCGCCTCATCCAGCTCGTCGAGGGCCTTCTCGTACTGACCCACGAGGGAGTACGACAGGCCCAGGAGATGGTGGGCGTCGGCGAACGCCCGGCCTGTGGCGACCACATCCTCGACGAGGTGAATGGTCCCATAGTAGTCGCCGAGCTGAAAGCGCTCCCGCGCCTGATTGACCAAATGCTCAGGACTGGCGTCCATAGGCCCCCTCGTACCAGGTCACGAACTGCCGGATGCCCTCTTCGATGCCTACTCGAGGCCGGTATCCCAACTCCGCGGCGGACCGCGACAGGTCGGCGGCGGTCAGCTCGACGTCACCGGCCTGCATGGGTGCCCGCTCGATGCGCGGTGACGTATGCAGGGCCCGGCCGATCAGGTCGATCAGGCGGTCGAGCCGTACTCGTTCCCCGCCCCCGATGTTGAACACTCGGGCTTCTCCGCGATCGGCGGCCGTCGGCTGACCGGTCCACTCCAGGGCCGCCAGCGTGCCGTCGACTACGTCAGATATGAAAGTATAGTCCCGTTCGGCCGATCCGTCCCCGAACATCTTGATCGCCTCACCCCTGGCGATGGCCCGGGTGAACCGGTGAATCGCGAGATCGGGACGCTGCCGGGGCCCGTAGACCGTGAAGTACCGTACGCAGGCGATCCGCATCCCGTACAAGTGGGCGAAGGCCCGGGCCATCAACTCCGCCCCCCGCTTGCTCGCCGCGTACGGTGAAATGGGGGCGTCCGCCGTCGCATCTTCCTTGAAGGGCGCCGGGGTGTCATTGCCGTACACCGACGACGAGGACGCGAACACCATCCGCTTCACCCCGGCACGCCGCGCACCATCCAGCAACCGGGCGGTCGCCCGCACGTTCGCCTCGACGTACGCCACGGGATCGTCGAGCGAGGGGCGCACGCCGGCCTTGGCCGCCAGATGCAACACCCCATGCACTCCACTCCAGGGCAAGTCGGTCGTCGCGCAGTCGAGATCGAGCAAACGGAACGTCTTGGCACCCAGGACGCCGGCGAGATTCCGCTCCTTGATGTCCCGGGCATAGAACGGATCGAAGTTGTCGATCCCGATCACCTCGTCACCACTCCCCACCAGCCGGTCGCACACGTGGGACCCGATGAACCCCGCGGCGCCGGTGACCACCCACTTCGCGGTCACGCCTGTTTCAGACTCTGGAAATAGCTGATGGTACGACGAAGCCCTTCGTCGAGGGGGATCTTCGGCTCCCAGTCCAGCCGGGACTTGGCCAGCGAGATGTCGGGCTTCCGCACCTTGGGATCGTCGGTGGGAAGCGGGCGTTCCACGATCGTGCTCCTGCTCCCGGTCAGCGCGATCACGCGCTCGGCCAGTTGGCGCACGGTGAATTCATTCGGGTTGCCGACGTTGACGGGATCTTCCGTCCCGCGCTCGAAGAGCCGGATGATGCCCGCGACGAGGTCGTCGACATAACAGAACGACCGGGTCTGGTCGCCATGGCCGTAGACGGTGAGCGGTTCTCCCGCCAGCGCCTGGACGATGAAGTTGGATACGACCCGCCCGTCATGCGGGCGCATGCGGGGACCATAGGTATTGAAGATCCGGATGATCCGCGTGTCCACCTTGTGGTAGCGATGGTACGCCATCGTCATCGCCTCGGCGAACCGCTTGGCTTCATCGTACACGCCGCGGGGCCCGATGGGGTTTACGTTGCCCCAGTAGCCTTCGGTCTGCGGGTGCACCAGCGGATCGCCGTACACTTCGGAGGTCGAGGCCAGAAAAAACCGCGCGCCCTTCGCCTTGGCGAGGCCGAGCGCGTTGTGGGTGCCCAGCGACCCGACCTTCAGGGTTTGAATCGGGAGCTCGAGGTAATCGATGGGACTCGCGGGACTCGCGAAATGCAGAATGCCGTGCAGCTCACCGGAGACGTCGATGTACTTGGTGACGTCGTGCTCGATGAAGGTCCAGGCCTTGTTGCCGGCGAGATGCGCGATGTTCGCGCGATTGCCGGTGATGAAATTGTCCATCCCCACCACGTCGAACCCGCGCGCGATCAGGGCGTCCGAGAGATGGGAGCCGAGGAAGCCGGCCGCGCCGGTTACGAGGAGGCGCATGCGAGCTGACGGCCGAGGCTGTCGTAGGTGAAGCCGAGACCGGCGAGCCGCTGGGGCTCGTACAGGTTCCGCCCGTCTACGATCAGCGCCTGACGCATCACACCCTTCATCTTGGAGAAGTCGGGATTCCGGTACTCGCGCCATTCGGTCACGATGGCGAGCGCCTCGACGCCATCCAGCGCCGCATAGGCGGTGGGAGCGTAGGTCACCCGGTCCCCCAGCTGCATCTTGGCGGTGTGCATCGCTTCCGGATCGTGCACCCGGACCGTCACACCGGCCTCGATGAGGGCCTCGGCGAGCACCAGCGCCGGACTTTCGCGCACGTCGTCCGTCTCCGCCTTGAAAGCGAGTCCCCAGATGGCCACCGTCCGGCCGCGCAGTCCCTGCGGGAAATGCTTCGACAGCTTGTCGAACAGGACCATTTTCTGCCGGTCATTGGCGGCCTCGACCGCCTTGAGCACGTCGAGGGACACACCGCGATCATCCCCGGTCTTGATGAGCGCCTTCACGTCCTTGGGGAAGCAGGATCCGCCGTACCCGGGGCCGGGGAACAGGAAGGCCGGACCGATCCGCTTGTCACTGCCGATGCCCTTCCGGACCAGCGAAACGTCGGCGCCGACCGCCTCGCAGAGCCGGGCGACCTGGTTCATGAACGAGATCCGCGTCGCCAGCATCGCGTTCGCCGCGTACTTCGTCATTTCGGCGGACGGAATGTCCATGAAGATCAGCGGGTTGCCGGTGCGGACGAAGGGCGCGTAGAGCTCCTCGAGCGCCCGCGCCGTCTCGTCGGCGTCGACGCCGACGACCACCCGGTCGGGCTTCATGAAGTCGTCGACCGCCGCCCCTTCCTTCAGAAACTCGGGGTTGGAGCAGACGTGGAACGGCGTCTTGGTGTGCTTCGCGATTTCCCCGCGCACCTTCTCGGCGGTCCCCACGGGAACCGTACTCTTGGTGATGACGATCTTGGAACGATTCATGTGCTGGCCGATGGTGCGGGCCACGGCGAGCACGTGCTGCAGATCGGCGGAGCCGTCCTCGTCGGGCGGCGTGCCGACGGCGATGAAGATGATGTCGGAGCGTTCGACGGCCCCGGCGACGTCGGTGGTGAAGGCGAGACGTCCGTCCTTCTGATTCCGCTCCACGAGAGGCTCGAGACCCGGCTCGTAAATCGGGAGCTCGTTCCGCTTCAGCCGTTCGATTTTCCTGGCATCGACGTCGGCGCAGACGACGTCGTTCCCCGTTTCAGCGAGGCACGCGCCGACGACCAGACCTACGTATCCTGTGCCGACGACGCCGACGTTCACGTCAGGCTCCCCCGCGGCAGGACGTGACGGGTGTCCACGACGAGACGCGCCGACTTGGCCACGAGATGGTAGTCCACGCCGGTGTGATCGGTCACGATGATCACGCAGTCGGCGCTCTTGAGCGCCTCCGCGGTCAGCGGTACCGACTTGAGGTCGAGCTTGTCCTCGTGCAGCGTGGCGATGTGCGGATCGTGGTACGACACCTTCGCTCCCCGCTGCTCCAGGAGCTTGATGACGTCGAGGGCCGGGCTCTCACGGATGTCGTCGATGTCTTTCTTGTAGGCCACGCCGACGACCAGGATCTTGCTCCCCCGCACCGCCTTGCCCTGATCGTTGAGTCCGTTGGCGACCTTCGTCACCCAGTACTCGGGCATTTCGGCGTTCAGCTCACCCGCCAGCTCGATGAAGCGGGTCTTGTAGTTCAGGGTCCGCATCTTCCACGCGAGATAGTGCGGATCGAGCGGAATGCAGTGCCCGCCCACACCCGGGCCCGGGGTGAATTTCATGAACCCGAACGGCTTGGTGGACGCCGCCTCGATCACTTCCCACACGTCCACGCCCAACTTGTCGCAGACGATGGCCATCTCATTCGCGAGCCCGATGTTCACGGACCGGAACGTGTTCTCCAGGATCTTCACCAGCTCCGCCGCCTCGGGATTGGACACCGGCACCAGCGTATCGATGGCGGGCTGGTAGAGGGCGATGGTCGCGGCCCGGCAATGCTCCGTGATCCCGCCCACCACCTTCGGCGTGTTGCGCGTGTTGTATTTCGGATTGCCCGGATCCACGCGCTCGGGCGAGAACGCCAGGAAGAAGTCGGTGCCGACCTTCATGCCGGTCGACTCGAGCGCGGGCAGCATCAGCTCGCGGGTCGTGCCGGGGTACGTCGTGGACTCGAGAATGATCAGCTGGCCCTTCCGCAGGGTCCTCTTGACCGATTCGGTGGCCGCCAGGACGTAGCTGACATCCGGATCCTTGGTCTTCGAGAGGGGCGTGGGGACGCAGATCGAGATCGCGTCAGGCTCGCCCATCCGGGTGAGATCGGTGGTGGCGGAGAATTTCTTGGCCTTCACCGCGTCCGCGACGGCCTGGGTCGGCACGTCCTGGATGTGGGACTTCCCGGCGTTCAGGCCGTCCACGGTCCGCTGGTTGACGTCGAACCCGATGACACGATACCCCGCCCGCACCAGCTCCATGGCGAGCGGCAGGCCGACGTAGCCGAGCCCGACGATGCCGAAGACCGCGCTCCGGTCGCGCGCTTTGCCGATCAGCGTGTCGACGGGCGTTCCGGCGGGGCTCACAGGGTCACCGGCGTGCCGCCGGCCGCGAGCGAGCGGGATGCAGCTTCGAGAACTTGAACCACCTGGACACCTTCCTTGGCACCTGCGCGGGGGGCCTCCGTACCGCGGGCAACACGCACGAAGTGCGTCAGCTCGGCGGCCAGAGGCTCGACGTTGGGGAGGCGGGGAATGAAGATGTCCCCCTCCCGAATGGACAGACTTTCACCGAATGACGCGTACTCGGGCGGCCGCTCCACGCCTTTGTCGTAGATGCGGAGCTTCTCGCGCGCTTCCATGTCGTCGAAGACGGCCATCTTGGACGCGCCGACCACCGTCAACTTCCGCTCCTTGTGCGGATCGAGCCACGACAGCTGGACGTGCGCCAGGACGCCGCTCGCGAACTCCATGGTCAGGAAGACGACATCCTCGATATGAGGCTGGAGGTAGCAGTGACCCTGGGCTGCCACCCGCACGGGTGCTTCCCCTAGCACTTCCAGGGCCACGGAGACGTCGTGGGGACCGAAGCTCCAGAGGGCATTCTCGTCGGCTCGGACCTGCCCCAGGTTCACCCTGAGGCCGTATAGATAATAGATCCTGCCGAGGTCTCCGCTCTTCACCAGCGCCTTGAGCCGTTCGACCGCCGCGTGGTAGACCAGCAGGTGCCCGGCGAGGACCGGCACCTTCCGTGCTACGGCCGCCTCAGCCACCCGTTGCGCGTCCGCCACGGACAGAGCGAATGGCTTCTCGACCAGACAGGGCTTGCCGGCCTCGATGGCCCGCAGGGCCAGGTCCGCGTGCGCTTTGGCGGGCGCGGCGATGACGACCGCCTCGCATGCCTTGAGCAGCACATCGACGTCCGCCGTGATCACCGCGGACGGATACTGCCGGGACAACTTCTGCCGGGTCGCGTCACTCGTGTCGCACACCGCGGCCAGCTCGCCATCCGCGAGCCCCGCCACGGTACGGACGTGATTGCGCCCCCAGGCGCCGGCGCCGATCACGCCGATTTTCAGCCGGCTCACGTGTAGAAGCTCTTTACCGCATCGACGACGGCGTTCTTCTGGGCGTCCGTCAGCTCGGGATAGATGGGGAGCGAAATCACTTCGTGCGATGCGCGCTCCGCCCGCGGCAGCCGGCCCACGGCATACTTGAGGTGCGCGAAGCAGGGCTGGAGATGCAGGGGGATGGGATAGTAGACCGCGTGCCCGATGCCCTTCTCCTTCAAGTGCGCCTGCAGCTCATCCCGGCGCTCCACCCGCAGCGTGTACTGATGGAAGATGTGCTCGTTCGCGGGGTCAACCACCGGCGCGCGGACCGCACCCAGACCGGCGAAGGCCTTGGAGTAGGAAGCCGCGTGCTCCCGCCGCTTTGCCGACCAGCCCGCGAGATGCGGGAGTTTGGCGAGGAGCAGGGCCGCCTGGAGCGTATCGAGACGCGAGTTGGTACCGACCTCCTCGTGATGGTACTGCTTGGCGCCGCCATGCAGCCGCAGCTTCTTGAGGCGGTCGGCCCCCTGCTCGTCAGAGGTGACGATCATCCCGCCGTCACCCCAGGCCCCGAGGTTCTTGCTGGGGAAGAAGGAGTAGCCGGTCGCCCAACCCAGCTCTCCCGCCATGCGCCACGTGCCGTCGATCTTCCGGCGGGCCCCGATGGCCTGCGCAGCGTCCTCGATGACCGGGATCCCCTTCTTGGCGGCGATGGCCAGCAACCGTTCCATCGGCGCCATCTGGCCATAGAGATGCACGGGCATGATGGCCCGGGTCCGCGGCGTGATGGCCGCATCCACGGCGGCCGGATCGATGTTGAACGTGTCGGGATCGATGTCCACGAACACCGGCGTGCCGCCGGCGTTGTGGATGGTTCCCGCGGTCGCGAAGAACGTGAACGGGGTGGTGATCACCTCGTCGCCGGCTTTGAGGTTCAAAGCCTTCAGCGGCAGCAGGAGGGCGTCGGTCCCGCTGGCGCAGCCGATGCCGTACTTGGCGTGCGAGAGGGCGGCGACGTCGGCCTCGAGCTTGGGAATGGCCGGGCCCATGATGAATTGCTGGGCCTCGATCACCTGGTGAATGGCGTCGAGCGTTTCCTTCTTGATGGTCTGGTACTGGGCCACCAGGTCCAGCATTGGTACGTTCACGAAATTCTCCAGGGGTTCAATTGAGACGGCCGTCCCGTCACGCCGGGCGCGGCGGCTTGGTATTGCGGAGGGTCCCACCCGACTCGGCGTACTCGGCCCCGCAGGCGGCGCACTGCGCCGCGCCCGCCGAGACCGAGAGCCGCTCGCCGCACTGACACATCC
>DATNDQ010000166.1:0-15208 GCA_035553475.1 Gemmatimonadales bacterium | reverse complement strand
GCTCTTCAGCCGCTCCGGACTATCCCCGGCTGAGTCTCCGTACGGCGAGGGGTGGCCCGTCTCATCAGCCACGATGCTCGGGCACACAAACTCGTACTGTCTCGCCCGAATTCGTCCCGCCGCAATCTCCGTAGCGACCGGCGTCGCGATCGCGACCTTCGTCGCGCCAAGCTGCTCCACAGCCTTCGCCGCGGCGAGCACCCGCCAGGGGTAGATCACCTGGCCGTCGACGATGACGGCCGCAATCCCCTTCACCGGCTTCACCGGACGCTGTGTGCGGTAGAGCACCAGATCCTGCCGGACGCGAGCCCGTGATTCCTCGATGGCGCCCTGCAGCTTCTCCAGCAGGTTCATCCCCGGCTGGAAGTCCGGGTCCATCTCCGCCGGTGCCGATTCGGCCATCGCACCGATGGGCGCGAGGTTCGACCCCAGCTTGATGAAGGACGCCACGATGACGTCGAAGGTCGCCCCCATGGCCTTGGCGGCGTTGGCGGCGATCTCCACCCCCTCGGGCGTCACCCCCAGCAGAATGCAGGACCGGTACCCGCGGGAGGCCAGCTGCTCGCCCAGCAACGCCCCGGCCCCCGACTTGGTCGGGTACAGGCTGGGACGTTTCGGGGGGGCCGGCTGGTTCGAGGTCACGGGGCGAAGATACGTCAAACCGGGATTCTGAAAAGAGGGAGGCCCCGGTTATCTTTCGGCCCGTCACCCCTCACTTCCAGGACATGTTGTGCCGACCAACTCGCTGACCGTCACCGACAACCGCACCGGTAAGAGCTACGAGCTCCCCATCCAGGATGGCATGGTCCGGGCCGCCGACCTCAGGCAAATCCGCACGGGGCCCGAGGACTTCGGCATCATGAGCTACGACCCGGCCTACATGAACACCGCCGAGTGCCGCAGTGCCATCACCTACATCGACGGGGACAAGGGGATCCTGCGGTACCGGGGCTACCCGATCGATCAGCTGGCCGAGAAGAGCACCTTCCTGGAGACGTCCTACCTCCTCCTGCACGGGGAGTTGCCGAAGAAGGCGGAGCTGGACAGCTGGGTCCATAACGTCACGCATCACACCATCATTCACGAGAACATCAAGAAGTTCATCGACGGCTTCCATCATGACGCGCACCCCATGGGGGTGTTCGTCTCGACGGTGGCGGCCCTGTCGACGTTCTATCCTGAAGCCAAGCACATCGACGACGAGGTCTCGCGCCGCAACCAGATCTTCCGGCTCATCGCCAAGACCCCGACCCTCGCCGCCTTCGCTCATCGGCACAACATCGGAATGCCCTACGCCTATCCCGACAACGACCTGAGCTACACCGGCAATCTGTTGAACATGATGTTCAAGGCGACCGAGGTGAAATACGTCCCGAATCCCGTGCTCGAACGGGCCATGGACGTGCTCTTCATCCTCCACGCCGACCATGAGCAGAACTGTTCCGCCGCGGTGATGCGGGCCATCGGTTCCTCGCACGCGGACCCCTACTCGGCGATGGCGGGCGCGGCGGCGGCCCTGTATGGCCCGCTGCACGGCGGCGCCAACGAGCAGGTGCTGCGCATGCTCCGTGAGATCGGGGACAAGTCGAAGGTGCCGGCGTACATCGAGCGGGTGAAGCGGGGTGAGGTCAAGCTGATGGGCTTCGGCCACCGAGTCTACAAGAACTACGATCCGCGCGCCAAGTACATCAAGCAGACGGCCGACCAGGTGTTCGAGGTCACCGGCAAGAACCCCTTGATCGACCTGGCGCTCGAGCTGGAGCGGATCGCGCTGCAGGACGACTACTTCGTCACGCGGAAGCTCTACCCCAACGTCGACTTCTATTCGGGAATCATCTACGAGGCGATGAAGTTCCCCGTGGACATGTTCCCCGTGCTCTTCGCCATCGGCCGGACCCCGGGCTGGCTCGCGCAGTGGCAGGAGATGCTGCTCGACAAGGAACAGAAGATCGCGCGGCCGCGGCAGGCGTATGTCGGAGCCGCGGAGCGGAGCTATCTGCCGTTGAACAAGCGATAGAAAAGCAAAACCGTCGAGGAAAAGCGTCGAGGAGAGGCGTCGAGGAAAAACGTAACGAACGTTTCTCCTCGACGTTTTTCCTTGACGTTTTTCCTTGACGTCTTACCGCCTCCGTCTGCCCCCCGCCCGCATACCGACCGACCGGGCCGGTTTCGCCGTGGCGGCCTCGATGGGCTTCGGCTGAAGCGGCGGCACCGACGGCTCGAACCCCGGAATCACTTCCCGCGGGAACGTCTTGCCGATGAGCTTCTCCACGTCGGCCATCATCAGCCACTCATCGGGAGAGATCAGGGTCAGCCCCAGGCCCTGAGCGCCGGCGCGGGCCGTGCGGCCCACCCGGTGCACGTAGGCCTCGGGATCGTTCGGTACGTCGAAGTTCACCACCATCCGGATCCCATCCACGTCGATCCCCCGGGCCGCGATGTCCGTCGCGACGAGGATCTCGGTGCGCCCGTCGCGGAACTCGTCGAGCGTCCGCTGCCGGTGGCTCTGCGCCTTGTCCCCGTGGAGCGCGTGCGCCCCGATGCCGTTCTTGCGCAGGTGGGTGACGAGCTTGTCCGCCCCGTACTTGGTGCGCGTGAATACCAGGGTCTGCCCTTCGGGCTTCGCCTGGAGAATCTTGACCAGCACATCCTTCTTCTGGGCCTTGTCCACCGCCACGATCACGTGCTCGATCCCCTCGGCGGTCTGCGCGCGGCGGCCGATCTCGACCGACGCATGGCCGTTCAAGGCCTTGCGCGCGAGCGCATCGACCTCGCGGGACACGGTGGCCGAAAAGAGCATCGTCTGCCGTTCGCCGGGGAGGGCCCGGAGAATCCGGTTGACGTCGGGCGCGAAGCCCATGTCGAGCATCCGGTCGGCTTCATCCAGCACCAGGATCTCGAGCTTCGAGAAATTGACGTGGCCCCGCTCCATGTGGTCGAGCAGGCGGCCCGGCGTGGCGACGACGATGTCGACGCCCTTGGTCAGCGCCTTGGTCTGCGGTTCCATCCCGACGCCGCCGTAGACGGCGACGGCCGCCAGCGGCAGGTGCCGTCCGTAGGCCCGCGCGCTCGTCGCGACCTGCTCCGCGAGCTCGCGCGTCGGAACCAGGACCAGCGCCCGGGTGCCCGTCCCGCGCTTCGCCAGCCGCTGCAAAATGGGCAGCATGAACGCGGCGGTTTTCCCGGTACCGGTCTGCGCCGACCCGATGAGGTCACGCCCTTCGAGGGCGAGAGGGATGGTTTCCTGCTGAATGGGGGTGGGCTGCTCGTAGCCTTCTTCGGCTACGGCGCGCACCAGTTCGGGCACGAGCCCGAGTGCGGCAAACGGCATGATACACGTACTCCTTCGCACACACGCACTCCACCTCCGGCCTCAGTGCCGGCGATGGCGGAGTCACTACGTCGAATTGAACCTGGGGAATGAGTCCGGGCGTGTGTACAGCGCCGGTGCCCGCTCCTGAGCGGGACTGTCCTTCGGAAGGATGCCAGCTCGCGGTTCGAATGAACCGTAACTACAAGATCGTCAAGAAGCAAGACGTCAAGGGGGAAACGTCAAGGAGAGGCGTTGGCTACGCCTTCCCTCGACGCTCCTCCTCGACGCCTCTCCTCGACGCCTTTTGCTTCTAGTTTTTCCCTCCCGGCTCCTGATTCCACCACCACATCCTCGGCAACGCCACCTTGTCGGGCCACACCTGGTCGAGTGTGTTGCCGTCGTAGAGCCGGCCGTTCTTCATCACCCTGCTGATCTTCGTCGAGTTGTGGATGTCCTCGAGCGGATTGGCGTCGAGCACCACGAGATCGGCGAGCTTGCCGGGCTCGAGCGAGCCCAGATCCTGCTCCATCCCGATGGCGTACGCGCCATCGTGCGTCGCCACCCGCAGCGCCTCGAGCGGCGTCATGCCCCCCGCCACGAACCCCCACGTCTCCCAATGACACCCTTCCCCGTCGAACTGACCGTGGCAGCCGATGCCGACGTGCCCGCCGGCGCGGACGATCTTCGCCGCGCTCGCCGCGATCTGCTGGAACACGTACTGGTCATCGGCGAACCAACCGGGCCGCCGCAGCGCCCGATCGTCGATCTGATCGTGCGGGAAGAACCGGCGGATCTTGGGATCGTCGTGGATGTTGTAATGCTCGTAGAAGTAATCCTCGGCGAACGGACCGCCGTAGTTCACGAGCAACGTCGGGTTGTAGTTGATCCCGGACTGGGCGATCAGCTGCACCGCGTCGTTGTAGAGCGGCATGATCGGATAGCTGTGCTCGTGCCCCGGATATCCGTCCAGCGCCTCCGTCAGGTTCATCTTGAAGTCGAGCCCGCCTTCGGTGGTGGGCATCAGGTGCAGCTCCTTCGCCGCCATGATCACCCACTGCCGCTGCTTGCGGTTCCCGGTCATGTACTCCTTGATCGTGTTCACGCCGTAGAACTCGCTGTAACGCTTCAGGATGTTCTTCGCGTCATCCAGGCTCTTGATGTCCTCGCTCCAGAAGACGCCCGGGCCGGTATGGTAAATCCGGGGGCCGATGATCTGCCCCGCCTCCACCATGTCGGCGTAGGTCAGCACGTCCGTCGTGGCGGTCTGCGGATCCCGCGTCGTCGTCACGCCGAACGCCAGGTTGGCGAGGTACTTCCACACCTGGCTCGAGTGAATGCCCCACTCCGGCCAGGGGTGTGCGTGGGTATCGATCAGACCGGGGATGATCGTCTTCCCCGCCAGATCCATCACCGTCGCGCCGGCGGGTGCCGTGCACGTCCCCACGCAGGCGATGCGATTCCCGGTGACGACGAGGTCACCCTTCTCGATCACCTCGTCCCCCTTCATGGTGATGATGCGGGCGTTCTTGAGCACCACGGTGCCCTTCGGCACGTCCCGCGCCACCTTGATCGTCACGTCCGTCCGGTCGGCTTCGTACGCCGGCTTCTTGTTGAGCGAGTCGACGCGCGCCTTGGCGACCGTATCGGGCTTCCCGTTCGCCAGCGTATCGCCCTTCAGGGACTCGGTGCGCAGGGAGTCCTGCACCACCTTCGCCTTCTCCAGCGAGTCGGCGACCGCGGGCTGATACCGGAAAAACGACCGCCCGATTGACCAGAACACGCGCTTGCCGTCGGGTGCCCAGCCGATGAAATCGCCGCCGATGGTCGTGAGCCGCTTCACGGGGAACGACGCCGACGACGGGTCGGAGATATTGATCGAGGGCGGCGCGCCGCCGACTTCGGGCAGCGTCACGAGGTACACATTGTTCCCCGCCGCCGCGAGTACCTGATCGGAGTCGGGGTTGATGATGATCTCGTCGGCGGTCGCGGGCTCCGAGCCCGGGCCCGGATACGAGTAGCCGGTCACCTTGATCCAGGTCCGGCGGTCGGTGCCGTCGAAGCGCATCGAGACCAGCTCATTGCCGTCATACACGAACACGCGGTTGGGGTCCTTGGCGAAGTGCGGACGCCCGCCGCCATCCATCCGCGTGATGCGCGTCGTGGCGCCGCCGGCGGCCGGCATCCAGACCAGATCTTCGCCGGTGCCGCGGTGCTCCGTCTCGTGTGCCTGGCGCGGGCCCTTGTAGAACACGATCCGGTTGCCGTCGGGGCTCCACGCGGGCTGCTCGTAGAAGCCGGGCTCGCTGGTGAGCACCGTCGGATTGCCGCCCGTCGCCGACACCTTGCTCACCGTGCCGCTCGTGTCGGTCCAGGTGATATAGGCGATGGACTTCCCGTCAGGCGACCAGACCGGCTCCTGCTCATGCACCGCTGCGCTGGTCAGACGGCGCGGGGTGCCGTTCGGCAGATCCATCACGTAGAGCTTGTCGAGCGCACTGAAAACCAGGCGCTTGCCGTCGGGGGACGGGGACGCGTCGCGAATCTGGTGCAGGGTGATCTCCCCCGTGTCGACGCGGAAGTCGAACCGGACCAGGGGCCCGAGCTGCTGCTCGACCTGCGCGGTGAACGGAATCCCGCTCACCTGCCCCGACGGAACGTCGACCCGCCAGATCTTGCCGCCGTAATTCGTGATCAGAGCCTTCGAGTCCGGCGTGAACGCCGAGTTGGGCTCGAGATCGCGGGTGAACCGGGATTCCTGGTCGTCGCGGCTGACCGGATAGACCAGCCACTTCTCGTCGCCGGTCGCGAGATCGCGCAGGCGCAGGCCCGTCGCCGTGTCGTGCCGGGTCGCGTACACCAGCCACTTGCCGTCGGGAGACACGATGGGACGCATGCCGGACCCGTTGACGTCGGTGATGCCGTTGGTCTGGCCGGTCTGACGGTCGTAGACGGCGATCTGCCACTCCTGGCCGCCGTTGATCTGCAGGTTGTATCCGAAGCCGCCGCGTTTCCGGGCGTAGTACACGTACCGGGGGTCGTTCCCGAAGGCGGCACCCAGGGCGTTCACCTGCGGAACACCGGGCGCGGGGGCCCCGGCCTTCACCATCGCGGTGCCGGAGCCGCCGTCCTTGTGATAGAGCCAGAGCTCGTAGTCCGAGCCGAGTACGCCGGACGTGCGGGAGGCGACGATGTAGTTGCCGTCGGGGGTGAACACCGGCGACGCGTACAGGTTGTTGCTGCCCTTGGTGATCGCCTTCGCGTGGCTGCCGTCGGCGTCACAGAGCCAGATGTTTTCCGCCCCGCTCCGGTCCGACAGGAAGACGATCTCCTTGCCATCCTTCGACCACCGCGGCTGGGAATCGAACGCGGGGCCGGACGTGATCCGGGTCGCCGTGCCGCCCGTGATCGGCATGGTGTAGAGGTCCCCCAACAGCTCGAACACGATCGTCTTGCCGTCGGGCGAGACGTCGAGCGAGAGCCAGGTCCCTTCGGACGTTGAAAACGAAACGGTCCGGGTGGTGGCGAGGGGGAGGTCGCCCTTCTTCTTCCCGGTGTCGGCGACGGCCCGGACGGCTGGGACATCAGGGACGGTCGCTGAAGCAGGGGCGAAAGTGGGGCGTGCGGGCAGCACGAGGGCGGCCAGGGTCACGGCCAGGATTCGATACATCGGGGCTCCGTTGGTGAGAAGCTGACGGCGTGGCGGGGCAATACTGAAGGCGTGAAGGAAAGGCGTCAAGGAAAAGCGTCGAGAAACCAGGCGTCTACAACACGCCTCAGGGAACCCCTTGCGGGGCTTGACAGAATCGTGACATCGTATGATTCTTCGTGTCGAGCGAAGGGGCTCCGGCATGGTGCCGGGGTCGAAAGAACCAGACCGTCACAGGACCTGGGCATCGCCTATGGTCCTGTTCGTGTATCTGGGAGTTACGTCCGACGCTCGACGGCGGCAGGGCCGCCGGGTCATAACACATCAGGAGTCACACCAGTATGGCACGCATCACCGGTACCGTGAAGTGGTTCAACGACGCGAAGGGCTTCGGCTTCATCACGCCCGAGAACGGCGAAAAGGACTGCTTCGTGCATCACACCGCTATCCAGGCGGATGGTTTCCGTTCCCTCGCCGAGGGTCAGCGGGTTGAGTTCGAAGTCGTCCAGGGCGCGAAGGGCCCGGCCGCGCAGAACGTCATCAAGCTTTAACGAACGCGCGGTACCACGATGAAAACGGCGGGCCATCTCGAAAGAGGTGGCCCGCCGTGTTTTTGACCGGATCTTCAGACGCTCGCTAGAAACCCATCGCGCGGCGTTGACGCGGCGCGGGCTCCTGCGACCGCAGCACGATCCGCATCGCGTTCGTTTCCAGATCGATTTCCCAGAACCCGATCCGCGGCCTGATGAACACGTCGTAATCGGTCACCGAGAGTGACTCGACGGTCGCGTCGAGGAACTCGAGGAGACGCATCCGCATCTGCAGATACGTGACACCCTCGCGGTTGGCGGCGACGCGGATGCCGACTTCGTCATCCAGCTGCCGGCGCACGAAACCCTGGGCCACCTCCAGCAGCCGCTGGGCCACGAGGCGGTCGAGCGCGGCCGTCTCCTGATCCCGCTTGGTGAAGCGGCGGTCGAGCTTCTTCGCCTTGACCGGCTCGCAGAGCTCCAGCAGCAGCGCCCGGACTTTGGGATCGGGGCGCTTCTGCTTCGTATCCATCGACTCCCGCTCCACCTTGGCGCACGTCGGCAAATCGTTGCGATGGAGCCGTAGAAACTTGGTCATGCGGTCATACAGATCCGTGCGGCCCGGCGCCGGAGGCGCGCGGCGCCCCGCCAGAAGATCACCCACATACTCCTCGGAGACCTGGATGGCTTCAGCCAGCTCGCGGGGAGTGCGTTTGAGTTCTTTGAGACGACGGCGGACCAACTGAGAAACTTTGATAGGACGTTTGATCGGTGTCGCTGCAGGCATTCAGTTACCCCCGGTACGCGAAAGCCCGCTCCACGCATCAGCTTACGGGCGCGTGTGGGCGGGCCGCTGCCGGACACAATATCACCAGACGGACCTCTAAATGGTAGTGGGTGAGCGACTTCGCCCGTCCTGTAACGCCAATCCCCGTTTCCAGAAGAGAATCAGGGATCCCCCGAGGATTATGGCGGCGAAGGAGAACCACTGGATGACGTAGGACAGGTGGGGACCATCCGTCAGCGCCGGGAGGGGCCACCGCTGAATGGTCGGATCGGGGGCCCGGTCCTTCGCGGGGATCGAGTCGTCGATGACCCAGGGAAGGCCTGCGTGCGCCATGGCGAGTCCTGCCACCACGACGCTGTCTCCCTCCCGCCAGCGAGCCTGGTCCACCTGCGCGGCATCGGGAGACGGGACCCAGCCGCGATCCACCCAGACCTCGGTACCGCGTGCGACCCGAAGGGGGGTCAGCAGGGCGACCCCCGGCACACCCTGGAACGTCCGGCCGGTCCAGACTTTTTCCCGTGCGTAGTCGTAGATGCCGCTCACCCGCACCCGCCGCCATTGCACGGAATCGAGGGATTCGCCTCCGGTCACGTCGAGGACGGGCCCCCGCTCCCGGAGCGCAATCTCCGCATTGGCGGCGCGCCGTTGATGGAGCCGGGCGATTTGCCAGATGCCGAGGCGTACGCACACGAGTGCGATGAGGATCGAGACCACCAGTCCCGCGACGTCCTTGCCCCGGCTCATCCCCGCCTCCGGACCAAGGCGAGCTTGTCGTGCCGCGGGAGTTTCTTGATCGCCGCTTCACGACGGAGCGCCGACCCCCGGTCGGGCTGAGACTCCCGATAGACGACGCGAACGGGCAAGCGCGTGCGCACGTAGGCGCTTCCGGTGCCCGCGCGATGGCTCGCGAGTCGGCGGCGGAGGTCGTTGGTGATGCCGGTGTAGAGAGAGCCGTCACGGCAGCGTAACAGGTAGACGGTCCAGCCTCGCGTCATGGCGCGGAAACTAGCGGGGCCCCCCGGCGGCCGCCATTTTCAGCCGCCGTGGAAGCCAACCGCAACACCGCGCGACTCGCCCGCAACGGGCTGATCGTTCTCTCGTTCATCAATCTGTTCAACTATCTCGACCGCTATGTGGTGCCGGCGCTGTTCGAGAGTCTGAAGCAATCGCCGCTCCACCCCACCGACGGACAGCTGGGCTTCCTCATGAGCGGGTTCCTGATCGTGTACACGGTCACCGCCCCGATTTTCGGCCGGTCCGGCGACCGTGGGAGACGGCCCCGGGTGCTCGCCTTCGGCGTGTTTCTCTGGAGTCTGGCGACCGCAGCCGGGGGACTTGCCCGGAGTTACCTGCAGCTGTTGCTCGCTCGTGCGGCGGTGGGCGTGGGTGAAGCCGCGTATGGGACCGTCGGCCCGAGTCTCCTCGCGGACTACTTCCCCCGCTCCACCCGAGGCCGCGCCTTCGCGGTCTTTTTCATCGCGCTCCCGGTCGGGTCCGCCCTCGGATTCGTCGTCGGGGGCCTGGTGGACCATCACTGGGGCTGGCGGATGGCGTTTTTCCTGGCCGGGGGTCCGGGACTGATTCTCGCCTGGCTGGCCACGAAACTCTGGGATGCTCCCCGCGGAGCGCACGACCCGGAAGAGCCCGCGGCGACTCCCGGGCTCGGGAAAACCCTCGGCGCCTTGATATCCAACCGTGCCTATGTGATCACCGTCCTGGGTTACGCCGCCTACACGTTCGCGCTGGGAGGCGTCGCGGCCTGGATGGCGTCGTTCCTCGAACGCGTCCGTGGATTGCCACGGACCCAGGCGACGATCCAGTTCGGCGCAGTCGTCGTCATGACGGGACTGCTCGGCACCGCCGCCGGCGGCTGGTTGGGGGACCGGCTGCTCGCACGCAGCCGACGGGCGTACCTGTGGCTGTCCGGTGTGGCCACGATGGCCGCGGCCCCTCTGTTCTACCTCTCCCTCGCCGCACCCGCGCCGGGCACGTTCTGGCCCGCGATGATCGGAGCCCAGCTCTTGATGTTCGCCTCCACGGGGCCGATCAACTCACACATCGTGAATGTGGTGCGGCCCGAAATCCGGACGATGGCCGTGGCCGTGAGCGTGTTCAGTATCCACGCGCTCGGGGACATTCTGTCTCCCGTCCTCGTCGGCGCCATTTCTGATCGGAGCACCCTCTCGACGGCGGTTCTGATTCTCCCGGCGGCGGCGTTGGTGGGTGGAGCGATTTGGGTTTGGGGAGCGGTGAAACAATAAGGCGTCGAGGAAAAACGTCGAGGAAGAGCGTCAAGGAGAAACGTTCTTGACGCCTTTCCTTGACGCCTCTCCTTGACGTCTTTCCTTGACGCCCTTTGCTATGCTAGGGATGCGGAGACGGTGATGCTGGGAATGCCCGCCAGGGCTCTGGAGACCGGGCATCCCGACTTGGTTTCATTCGCGAGCTGCGCGAACCCCGCCTGATCGAGTCCGGGCACTTTGCCCTTCACCGTCAGCTCCATCTTCGTGATTTTCGGGCCTCCATCCACCATCTCGATGGTGCAGGCTGCACTCGTCTCGAGGCTCGTGGCCGGATGCCCGGCTTTCTCGCAGGCCCCCGAAAGCGCCATGGAGAAGCACGCTGCTTCGGCTGCGGCAAGCAACTCCTCCGGGTTGGTGCCCGGTGCACCTTCGAAACGTGTCTTGAATGTGTACGGACCTTGAAAGGCTCCACTCCCAGCCGTGAACTTGCCCTTTCCGTCCTTGAGCTTCCCTTCCCACACCGCGGTTGATTTGCTGGTCGGCATTGTCAGAGTCTCCTTGGAGCGATAGCCTAAAGCCCGCCACGAACGACCAACTTCAGAGGATACAGGAATGGCTACCAAGAAATCGGCGAAACGGAAGCGGCCCGCCAAGAAGCGGTCTCCGGCGAAGCCCAAGGCCGCGAAACACCCAACCCGGCGCCAGCCCGAAACCCTGCGTTTCCGGGCCTGCTTCCCCGGGATCACCGTCAACGACCTCCAGCGTTCCATCCGGTGGTACCGCGACGTCCTGGGCATGAGCGAAGGCCAGAAGTACGACCATGACGGCCAGGTCGTCGGGATCGAGATGATCGCGGGCTCGATCTCCTTCTACCTGAGCCAGGATGATTTCTCGCAGGGGCACGACCGGAAGAAAGGCATGGGCGTGCGGCTTTGGGCCCGGACAGCGCAGGATATCGACATGCTGGCCACCCGCGTGAAGACCAAGGGGGGCGTGCTGGCGAAGGACGTCCATGACGTCGGCTGGGGTCCGCGAGGCTTCGCGATCGACGATCCGGACGGCTACCACCTGACGATCTTCCAGGAGGCGTGACCTGACGCCCCGTCAGCGCGCAGTGTTGGCGCTGGTGGTGGACACGCTCGTGCCCGACGGGGCCGACCATGGGCTCGCGGAACGCGTCGAGGGAGTCGTTGACGGACTCCCGCCCGCGGACCACGCCCAACTCGCCCTCCTGCTCAGTCTCTTCGATTCACGGCTGGTCAATCTGCTCTTCACGGGCCGGCCGCAGACGTTCTCCGCAATGGGGCGCGACGCCCGGGAACGGTATCTCCGCTCCTGGGCCCTCTCCCGCCTCAACCTGCGCCGCAGCGGATTCCAGGCGCTGAAGCGGATCACCGCCGTCACCCGTTACACCGCCACCGATGAGCGTGGTGCCAATCCCACCTGGGCGGCCCTCGGCTATCCGGGACCTGCTTCCCCGCCCCCCGACACGCCGAAGACCATCAAGCCACTCGTGCTCGACGGAGATACCGCCCTCGACTGCGACGTGGTCGTCGTGGGGTCAGGCGCGGGTGGGGGCGTGGTTGCCGGAGAGCTCGCGCGCGCGGGAAAACACGTCGTCGTCCTTGAGAAAGGCGCGTATCTCAACGAGGCGGACTTCACCCAGCGCGAGGGCGAGATGCTGGCGCGGCTCTACGACGCCGGCGGCCTGCTCGCCACCAAGGACCTGGGGCTCGTCGTTCTGCAGGGCAGCTGCCTCGGCGGCGGCACCGTTGTGAATTACACGACGAGCTTCCCCACGCCTGACTCGATCCGCGAGTCCTGGGCCGCCGAACATGGCTTGCCTCATTTCACGACGAATGATTTCACCACGCACCTCGATGCCGTCGCCCAGCGGATTCATGTGAACACGGCGCACGCGAAGCCGTCGGGACGGGACCGCCTGCTCATTCAGGGCCTCGAGCGTTGCGGCTGGCACCACGGCCTCCTGCCACGAGACGTGGACGGCTGCCCGCAGGACGACGCTTGTGGTTACTGCGGCTACGGCTGTCAGCGGGCCGCGAAGCGCTCGACGCTGGTCACCTACTTGCAGGATGCGGCGGACCGCGGAGCGACCGTCGTCGTCGGTGCCGACGTCCGGCGCGTCATTCGGGAGCGCGGGCGGGCGACCGGAGTCGAGGCATTGGTGCGCGCTCCTGGTGCGTCACGGCCGTTCGCGCTCACGGTGCATGCGCGGGCCGTCGTCGTCGCGGGTGGTTCCATTCACTCCCCCGCCCTCCTGCTGCGCTCCGGGATCCGGCACCCCGAATTGGGACGGAACCTGACGCTGCATCCGGCGACCGCGATCTTCGGCCTGATGGACGAGCCGGTGCGACCCTGGACGGGTGCCCTCCAGGCTCATTTCAGTGATCAATTCGCCGATCTCGACCAGGGGTACGGGTTCAAACTCGAGACCGCCCCCCTGCATCCGTCACTGGCCGCACTCGCGCACCCGTGGGAATCGGCGGCGGCATTCCGGGAGGCGATGACCAGACTCCCGAACCTCACCCTGGTCGGGATTCTCTTGCGCGATCGCTTCGGCGGCCGGGTCCGCGTCAACGGCGCGGGCGCTCCCGTGATAGAATACGCCCTCTCGAGGTACGACCGGGCGCACCTCTGGCGGGCTGTACAGGAAGCGTCGCGCCTGCTCGAGTCTGCCGGCGCCCGCGAGATCTTCGCGCCGCAGGCCCGGGTGAACGCCTACCG
This sequence comes from Gemmatimonadales bacterium, assembly GCA_035553475.1. Classification (GTDB taxonomy): domain Bacteria; phylum Gemmatimonadota; class Gemmatimonadetes; order Gemmatimonadales; family GWC2-71-9; genus 40CM-2-70-7. The sequence goes on along the minus strand of DATNDQ010000166.1, from coordinate 1,944 downwards.
CCCGGCCGAGGGCGCCGGAGCCCGTGAGCGCTGGCTCGGGCAGGTACACGAAGCGGGACTCGGCGCGAACCAGATGCTGTCGGTGACGTTCCATCAGATGGGCAGCTGCCGAATGGGCGGAAACCGGAAACTCGCGGTCGTCGACCCGGACAATCAGGTTTGGGGCACGCCCGGGCTGTTCGTGGCGGACGCCAGCGTGTTCCCGTCGGCGTCGGGCGTGAATCCCATGCTGACGATCATGGGGATCGCGCATCGAGCGGCAGGGATAATCAGCCATCAGCTGTAAGCCATCAGCCATCAGCCTGCTGATCGCTGACGGCTGACGGCTCAACCGTCAGGAGAAACCATGTTGCTCTTGCTCGTCGCTTCCATGGCCATCCAATCTCCCCAGGCACCCGTCGCGGACTCGTCTCCCTTCCGCGCCCTGGCGCTGCCGACCGCGAACCGGATGCGCTCCGCCAACGGCGCACCGGGGCCGAACTACTGGCAGCAGGAGGCCGACTATACGATCCACGCGAGCGTCGATACGTCGTCGAGCGTGCTCACCGGCAGCGAGCGAATCCACTACGTGAATCATTCACCGGACTCGCTCCCCTTCGTGTGGATGCAGATCGAGCAGAACATCTTCGCCAAGAACAGCATCACCTATCAGCTCAACCAACCCCCCCTCGAATTCGCGGGTGGGGTGAGTTTCGACTTCACCGGCAAGGGCTTCATCGGCGGCATCACCATTTCCAAGCTCGAGTCGGGAGGCAAAGCGCTGATCCGGACCGAGTACGGGACGATGATGCGCGTGGAGCTGCCGTCGCCATTGGCACCGGGCGCCGCGATCGACTTCGACGTCGATTGGCGCTTCCCGATTCCGCCGTACGGCGGCGGCCGCATGGGCCGCGTCGGAAACCGGCTCTACGAGCTCGGCCAGTGGTATCCGCGCATGGTCGTCTACGACGACATCCACGGCTGGAATCCCCTGCCGTACATCGGCGCCGGAGAGTTCTACCTCGAGTACGGCAACTTCGACGTCACGCTGACGCTGCCGGCTGGCTACGTGCTGGGTTCGACCGGCACCGTGGCGAATCCCGAAGAAGTCTTTTCCGCCGACACGCGAGCTCGCATCGAGAAAGCGCGGGCCTCCGAACAAGCAGTCGCGGTCGTGACCAAAGAAGAGGCGACGGCGAACGGCAAGAAGGCCACCGCGGGGACGAAGAACTGGCACATCACGGCGACCAATGTCCGAGACTTCGCCTGGTGCGCTTCTCCGGACTACCGGTGGGACGCGAGCGGCTACGACGGGAAGCTGATCAATACGCTCTACCGCCCCGAGGCACAGCCCTGGATCGAAGCGAACCGGATGGCGCGGTTCACGATCAAGTACTTCTCGGAGCAGTGGTTCACGTATCCCTGGCCGAAGGCGACGACCTGCGAGGGCCCGGTCGAGGGGATGGAGTACCCGATGATCACGTTCGTCCCCGCCCTCCCGGCGCGTGAAGACCAGTTCTGGGACCTGATGCACGAGTTCGGGCACCAATGGTTCCCGATGGTGACGGGCACCGACGAGCGCCGGTATCCGTGGATGGATGAGGGGTTCAATTCGTTCATCGACTACGGCGCGGCCGCCGAGTACTTCAAGGGCACGGCGTACGGCGACACGGTATGGCGCGAGGTCCTGTCATTCGCGAAGCCCGCGATGGCGCCGGGCGCCGAAAAAGCGATGATCGACAAGCCGGTCGAGCAACAGAACCTGGCGTGGGCCGCGTACCAGAAGCCGCCGCTGATGCTGATTCTCCTCCGGGATCAGGTTCTGGGCAAAGCCACCTTCGAGCGCGCATTCCGCGACTACATCCGCCGGTGGCAGTTCAAGCACCCCCAGCCCGCGGACTTCTTCCGCACCATGTCCGACGTCTCAGGGCAGGATCTCGACTGGTTCTGGCGGGAGTGGGTCTT
>DATNDQ010000165.1:0-8731 GCA_035553475.1 Gemmatimonadales bacterium | reverse complement strand
ACGAGGTTCATTCGCCCTTCGGATCCGCCGGGTCCCACAACGTGGACACCGGATGGGTCTGCGCGCACAGCCGCTCCAGATCGTACACGAAACGATCCCGCGAATACTCGGCGTTCTCGTAGTGCCAGCCCACGTGGATCGCCTCTTCGGGACAGACTTCCTGGCAATAACCGCAGAACACGCAGCGAAATTCGTCAATTTCGTAGATCAGCGGATACCGGTTTCCCTGCTCGTCTTCGCCGGGCACCAGTTTGATGCAGTTCGCCGGACAGATCTGAGGGCAGAGGCCGCAGGCCACACACTTCGCGCGGCCCTGCTCGTCGGTGAGCATGCGGTGCGTCCCGCGCCACCGGCTCGACATGGTCCAGTCGTGGCTCCCCTTCTCTTCCGGATACTGCATCGTGACCTTGGGCCGGAAGATGTGGGACGCGGTGAGCATCATGCCCTGGGCGGTCGCCCGCAGATAGGACGTGCTCGCCGTCGGACGCTTGAGGACCTTTACACCGATCGCCATCAGGCTGCCTTTCGCTCGGCGGTGCCGGAGACCACCCGGCCGCGGTCGAGGACCCAGACGAGGAGCACGAAGACCACGAGGTTCACGGCACCGAGCGACCACGCCATCTTGGGTCCCCAAGTCCAGCCGAGCTGCATGCGGAAATACCAGATGGCCGCGGCCAGGAGAGTCAGGTAGATGAGGGAGATCGGCAGCATGACCTTCCATCCGAGCGCCATCAGCTGGTCGTAGCGAAAGCGCGGCATCGTCCACCGGATCCACATGTACAGCAGCACAAAGAAACTGGTCTTGGCACAGAAGACGCCGAGGGTGATCAGGACCTGCCACCACGCCAGTCCCTGTGACGCATCCCAATGGAAGAAGAGGTCCCAGCCGCCGAAGAACAGGGTCGCCATCAAGGCGGAGGCGGTCAGCATGTTCGAATACTCAGCGATATAGAACATCGAGAACTTCATCGAGCTGTATTCGGTGTGGTAACCCGCAATCAGCTCGCCCTCGGCCTCAGGGAGATCGAACGGTACCCGATTGGTCTCGGCGAGTGCGCTGATCAAGAACAGGAAGAAGGCCACGAGGAGCGGCACGATGTTCCAGAACCCTTGCTGCTGCTCCGTGATCACCTGTGACAGGGTGACGTTCCCCGCCAGGAGCAACACAGCGACCGTGCTCAAGCCCATCGCGATCTCGTACGAGATCATCTGCGCCGAGGCGCGCAGGCCGCCAAGGAGCGCGTACTTGTTGTTGGACGCCCATCCCGCCAGCACGACCCCGTACACGCCCAGGGAGCTGATCGCCAGGATGTAGAGGAATCCCACCGGCAGGTCGGCCACGACCATCGGCACGACCCCCCACTTGGTGGCGAGGGGTGCGGCGAACGGAATGACGGCGAAGGTCAGGAGCGCGGGCGTGAAGCTGATCGCCGGCGCGAGAATGAAGAGCCACTTGTCGGCGCGCGCCGGGTACGTCTCTTCCTTCACGATGTTCTTGAGGCCGTCGGCGGCCGGCTGCAGCAGTCCGAAGGGCCCTACTCGATTGGGGCCGAGGCGATCCTGCATGAACGCGCACAGGCGGCGCTCGACCAGCGTCATGAACGCCACACCCACCATGATCACTGTAAAGACGACGATCATCTTGATGAGCGACGTGACGATGAAGAACAGGGTCGGGCTCACGCGGGCACCCCCGCGCCGGCGCCGGTCCGCTGACCCGCCAGGCCGAGCGTGGCGTACGACATCCCGCGGAAGGCCTCGACATCGGCGGCCATCACGTCGAATGCCGCGGACGCCGAATCCGGAGCCACGTCAGCCAGCTGGCCGAGCACCCACCACGCCGGACGCGCCATGGCCGGTGTGCCTCGGCCCTGGAAGTACCGCTGCACACGCCCGTCGCGATTCACGTAGGTCCCGTCTTCTTCCACCATCAACGCCATCGGCAGCACGATCGCGGCGTTCAGTGACGCCGGCGCGGCGGTGCCGAGGTAGATCACCTGCCCGGAGGTCTTGATCTGCGCTTCGGGATCGTCGATCACGAGGACCACGGCGGCCTTCTCGGCGGCCTTCAGCGCGGCGGCGTAGTCGCGGGTGTAGCCCAGGAGCTCAGCCCCCTTCCCGTTCGGCGCCCGCTCGGCACGGAGCGCGAGATTGGGAACGCCGGCCAAGGGAGCTTCTTCGCCCATGACGACCTGGAACGCGCCCGACCAGTTGAACCGGGCCAGGGCCTTCCGGGCGAAGTAGAGGCCTTCCGTCGAGGTTTTGGGTGATACCAGGGCCACGGCGGATCCGCCCGCGCCCTTGAGAAGGGTGCGCACGCGATCGAGCGCCTCGTCCCAGTCCACGGCGCGCAGATCGGCGCCGTCCCGCACCAACGGTGCCTCGACGCGGTCACCCCGGTTCATCCACCGGTAGTGTCCGCGGCCATGGTCGCAGATGAAGTACTGGTTGACGTCGAGATTCGCGCGCGGGCGGATGCGGACGACGGTGTCGTCACGAAGGTCGAGGGTCACGTTGCAGCCCTGCGAGCAGCCGGTGCAGACCGAGGCGGTCTTGTCGAGCTCCCAGGCCCTGGCTTTGTGCAGGAAATCCTTCGACAGGAGCGAGCCGACCGGACACAGGTCCACGACGTTCCCGGACCACGGGTGGTCGAGCTGGGCGTCCGGATGGATGCCGACGAACGCGCGGTCGCCGCGCTCGGAGACGTTCAACACCGGCTCCTTCGCGACGTCTTCCATGAACCGGACGCACCGGGTGCACAGGATGCAGCGGTTGGGCACGTAGAGGACGTCGGGCCCGAAATCCTCCACCGGATTGAAGCGCTTGGGATAGGTCGGCGAGTAGCGGGTGGACGGCCGGCCTTCCTGGAAGGTGAAATCTTGTAATTCGCACTCGCCCGCCTGATCGCAGATCGGGCAATCGAGCGGATGATTGATGAGGAGCAGCTCGAGCACGCCGGTGCGGCCACTCTTCGCCTGCCCCGAGCGCGTGCGAACGACCATCCCCTCCGTCACCTGCGTCGCGCAGGCGATCTGGAGCTTCGGAGCCTTCTCGACTTCCACGAGGCACATCCGGCACACACCGGCGACCGGCAGTCCCGGGTGATAGCAGTAGTGCGGCACAAGGACGCCGGCCTGCTTCGCGGCCTCGATCACCAGCGTCCCCTTGGGAACGCTGACCGCCACGTCGTCGATCGTCAGGTTGACCAGGTCAGCCATGGATCCTCACGCGACCATCACCGGGCGCTTCTTCCCGGTGATATAGTCTTCGAATTCCGACCGGAATTTCCTGATTCCGGAGATCACCGGCGTCGCGCAGCTGTCGGACAGCACGCAGATCGTTTTGCCCGTCATGTTCTCCGAAAGGTCGAGCAGCAGGTCCAGGTCCTTCATCTGGCCTTTGCCCGCCAGAATCCGCTCCATGATCTTCGTCGTCCACGCCGTCCCCTCGCGGCACTGCGTGCACTGCGCGCAGGACTCGTGGGCGTAGAAGCGCGCCAGCCGCATGATCTGGTAGACCATGTCGGCGGAGTCATCGAACACGATCACGCCGCCCGACCCCAGCAACGAGCCCGCCTCGGCCACGCCCTCATAGTCCAGCAGGCACTTCTCGGTCTCTTCCTTGGTGAGGATCGGCACCGACGAGCCGCCGGGAATGCAGGCCTTGAGCGTCCGGCCCGGGCGCATGCCGCCGCACATCTCGTAGATCACGTCCTTGAGCGGGAAGCCCATCGTGACTTCGACGTTCCCAGGCTTCTGGATGTGCCCGCAGACCGAGAAGAGCTTGGTGCCGGTGCTCTTCGGAGATGACAGGCAGAGCCCCTTGTACCAGGCCGAGCCGCGCTTGATGATGTGCGGGACGGCCGCGAGGGTCTCGACGTTGTTGATCGTCGTGGGCTTGCCGAACACGCCGGCCACCGCCGGGAAGGGCGGCTTGATCCGCGGATTCCCGCGCTTGCCCTCGATCGAGTTCATCAGCGCGGTTTCTTCGCCGCAGATGTAGGCGCCCGCGCCGCGGTGCAGATAAATGGTGATGTTGCCGAAGACCTTGGCCGCGTTCGCCTCGGCCAACGCCTGGGTCATCACCGTCCACGGCTCGGTGAACTCGCCACGGATGTAGATGTAGGCGACCTCGGCACGAATGGCGTGCGCGGCGATGGCGGTGCCCTCGAGGAGCGCGTGCGGCGTCCACCGCATGATTTCGCGGTCCTTGAACGTGCCCGGCTCGGACTCGTCGGCATTTACGCAGAGATAGTGCGGACCCTTCTTTTCCTTGGGCATGAAGGTCCACTTCAATCCCGTCGGGAATCCCGCCCCGCCCCGGCCGCGCAGTCCCGAGTTCTTCACCTCTTCGGTGACGGCGTTCGGATCCATCGCGAGGGCCTTCTTCAACGCCTCGTAGCCACCCCGCTTCACCCAGCCCTTGAACGTCCTGGCCTCGGGATCTCCGAAGTACTCGGAGAGGACGACGGTCTCCTTGGGATGCGGCTTCTGGGGATAGCCCATCAGCGGTATTTCCTGACGAGCTCCGGCACCTTCTCCGGAGTCACGTTCTCGATGAAGTCGTCATTCACGAGGATCGGCGTCGGGAAGCCGCAGGCGCCCAGACACTCCACCTCGATCACGGTCCATTTGCCGTCCGGACTGGTGGCACCCAGCTCCTTCGCCCCGGTCTCCTCCAGGAGCGCCTTCACCACATCCTCGGCGCCGCAGATGTTGCAGCACGACGTGGTGCAGACCTGCACGAAGTTTTTCCCGACGGGATGCTGGTGGTACATCGTGTAGAAGGTCACGACGCCCTTCACGTGCGCCGCCGTCGTATCCAGCACGGTGGCCACCTCGGCCATGGCGTCGTCGGAGATCCAGCCGCGCGCTTCCTGCACCAGCCACAAGGCCGGCAGGAGGGCGCCCTGCTTCGCCGGATACCGTGCGATGATCTCGTTCAGTCGGTCCAGCGTCTTCCCGACGAAGACCGGCTGGTACGGTTCGGCTTCTGCCGCGTGGGCCGCGCTCACCGGTCCACCTCTCCCATGACGATGTCCACCGACGCGTTGATCGCGATCAAATCCGAGAGCAGATGCCCTTCCGCCATCTTGGAGATCGACGCCAGGTTGATGAAGGCAGGAGGACGGATCCGCCAGCGCACCGGCTTCGCGGTGCCGTCGGACACGAAGTAGTTCCCCAGCTCGCCCTTCGGATTCTCGATTCCGGCGTACGCTTCCCCGACGGGCGCCTTGACGCCTTCCATCACCTGCTTGAAGTGGTAGATCATCGCTTCCATGTCGTTCATCGCGCGCGACTTCGGGGGGAGGATCACCCGCGGATCGTCCACGTTGATCGGGCCGTCCGGCAGCCGCTCCAGTGCTTGTTTCAGGATCTTGTTCGACTGGTAGCACTCTTCGAGCCGGACCAGGAACCGGTCGTACACGTCACCATGCTCGCCCACCGGCACATCGAAATCGTAGTTCTCATACCCGAGGTACGGCTTGTCCTTCCGGAGGTCCCAAGCCACTCCCGAGGCACGCAGCATCGGTCCGGAGAGCGAGTAGTTGATCGCCTCCTCGGCCGTCAGCACACCGATGTTTTGCGTGCGCCCGACCCAGACGGCGTTCCGCGTCAGCACGCGGTCGATTTCGTCCAGCGTGTCCGGGAACGTCTCGGTGAACGTGCGAAGGTCGGTGACGAACTTGTCGGGGACGTCCGCGAGCAGGCCGCCGACCCGCGTGAGGCTCGTGGTGAGCCGGGCGCCCGTCCACATCTCCTGCAGGTTGTAGATCCGCTCACGCTGCTGGAACGCCCACAGGAACGGTGTGAAGGCGCCGAGGTCGATCGACGTGGTGCCGAGCCAGACCATGTGCGAGATGATGCGGCTCATCTCGCAGGCGATGACGCGGAGCACCTCGCACCGGGGCGTGATCTCGATGCCCATCAGCTTCTCGGCCGCCAGGACGACGCCCACGTTGTTCGACATCGGGGCGAGGTAGTCGGTGCGGTCGGTGAGCGGAACGATCTGATTGTAGTGCCGATACTCGCCGAGCTTTTCGAAGCCCGAGTGCAGATACCCGACGTGCGGGATGACGCGGACGACGGTCTCGCCTTCGAGCTCGACCACGAGCCGGAGTACCCCGTGGGTCGCCGGGTGCTGGGGCCCGATGTTGATGAGGAGGTGCTCGCCCCCGAGCTCTGGATCCACGTCCGCCGGCGAAGCCGGAATCGGGACCCGCAACGGATTGCCCTGGGCGTCGGTGCCCGGGGTCGCGACGGAGATTTCGACGGTGCGCTTGCTCATTCGGAGTTCGGGATCTTGTCGCGCTCCCCGCGGGCGAGACGGTCGCGCATGTCCCGGGGGAGCTCGTCGTAGGCGTCGGCGATGGCCAGCTCTTCCATCGAGTAGTGGCCTTCGGGATTCACGTTGAGAGCCTGCCGGACCTGCTCGGACCGGGAGAACCGGCCGCGGAGCGGGAAATCCTTCCGCAGCGGATATCCCTCGGCGTAGGTCTCCCACATCAGAATGCGCCGGAGATCGGGGTGGCCGGTGAAGGTCACGCCGAACATGTCGTACACCTCGCGCTCGAGCCAATTGGCGCCGGCCCACAAGTCGACGACGGAGGGGACGGCCAGCTCACCCCGCGGATCGAGCTCGACCTTGATCCGCAGATCCTGCCTGGACGCGAGGGACCGGAGGTTCCAGACCACCTCGAGGGGACGTTCGCGGTCGCGATACTCGACGGCGGTCACGTCCACCAGGTAGTTGTAGTCCTGCCCGGCCGTGCCCTTCAGCCAGACGAGGACGTCGCGGACCTTGGCCGGCGAGACGTACACGATCGTTTCGCCGCGCGCGTCTATCACGCGGCCGATCGCGTTACCGAAGGTCGCCTGCAGCGCGTTCGCGGACGGGTTCACGCCGATCGGAACTGGTGGACGGAATTGCCGAAGGGCTCCGAGATCTCGTCGATCTGCTCGGGCGGAAGGCGGAGACCCTTGTCGTTGAGGAGCTGCTCGTCGCGGAGCGACGAATCGAAGAGATCCTCTCCCTTGATCTTCTTGTGGAGCATCAGGATTCCGTACAACAGGCCTTCAGGACGCGGCGGGCAGCCCGGGACGTAGACATCCACCGGGACGACCGTGTCGATCCCCTGCACCATCGCGTAGTTGTCGAAGATCCCGCCCGTCGACGCGCAGGCGCCCATGGAAATCACCCACTTGGGCTGGGGCATCTGATCGTAAATGCGGCGGATGACGGGCGCGAGCTTGAAGGGCAGCCGGCCCGCGCAGATCAGCACGTCGGATTGGCGCGGCGAGAACGCCTGGCGCTCCATCCCGAAGCGGGCGAGGTCGAAGCGGCTCGCCGCGGTGGCCATGAATTCGATAGCGCAGCACGCCGTGCCGAACGGCATGGGCCAGAGCGAATTGGCGCGGGACAGGTTGACGGCCTTATCGAGACGGGCCGTCTTGATCACCCACTCGAACAGGCTCTGGGCCTTGGTCGTCAGCCAACTGTCCGAGCCATCGACCGTCTGGAGGTGCTTCATACGCCTTTCCTCGACGTTGTTCCTTGACGCATTTCCTTGACGTCCTTGACCGTCAGTCCCACTGAAATGCCCCTCTCTTCCAGACGTAGATGTAGCCCACGAAGAGGATCACGAGGAACACCAGCATTTCGATCAACAGGAACCCCATCCCGGGTCCGCCGGTGGTACCAGAGCCGAAGAAGATGGTGGCCCAGGGGATGAGGAAGACGGTCTCGATGTCGAACACGATGAACAGCATCGCGACCAGATAGAACTTGACGGAAAACCGCTCGTGCGCCGAACCCAGGGGAGGCATCCCGCTCTCGTAGGGCGCCAGCTTCACGGGCGTCGGGCGCCGGGGTCCCACGAAGTGGGAGAGAACGAGCATCCCGACCGCGTTCACGATCACGAACGCCAGGAGTATGAGGAACGGGATATAGGGCTGGAGCATTAGTCTCGTGAAATAATTCACGTGTTGGATTTCGGAAGCTATCGGTCGCCGGGTTCACTGTCAACCGAAACGAGTGGCGTAAGTCTTGATGGCGCCGATATATTGCGCGCCTATGTCGATCAAATCAGACCGCTGGATTCGGCGGATGGCGATGGAGCACGGCATGATCGAGCCCTTTACCGACGAGCAGGTTCGGGACGGCGTGATTTCCTACGGGCTGTCGTCGTACGGCTACGATATGCGGGTGGCCAGGGACTTCAAGATTTTCACGAACGCCCTCTCAGCCATCGTGGACCCCAAGGGTTTCGATCCGAAATCATTCGTCGAGTATACCGGGGACGTCTGCGTCGTCCCGCCGAACTCCTTTGCCCTGGCCCGCTCCGTCGAGTACTTCCGGATACCCCGCGAGATTCTGACCGTCTGCGTGGGCAAGAGTACCTATGCCCGCTGCGGCATCATCACGAACGTCACGCCCTTCGAGCCCGAGTGGGAAGGCCACGTGACACTCGAGATTTCGAACACCACTCCCCTGCCCGCCAAGATCTACGCCAACGAGGGCATCGCGCAGGTGCTGTTCTTCGAGTCGGACAAGGATGACGTCTGCGAGCGGAGCTACAAGGACAAGAAGGGCAAGTACCAGGCGCAGAGAGGGATTACACTGCCGAAAATCTAAAGGCGTCAAGGAAAGGCGTCGAGGAAATACGTCAAGGAGAGGCGTAAACGACTTACCTCGACGATTCTCCTCGACGTTCTTCCTCGACGTTTTTCTG
>DATNDQ010000164.1:0-47209 GCA_035553475.1 Gemmatimonadales bacterium | reverse complement strand
CAGGAGCTTGGCGAGCGCTTTCCGGCGGCCCGTCTCGTCCGTGGCGACGATCATCTCCCGCATGGCCGTGATCCGGTGCCCCTCGAAGAACATGTGTTCCGTCCGGCACAACCCGATCCCCTCGGCCCCGAACTCCCGGGCCCGCTTGGCGTCGGCCGGTGTGTCGGCATTGGTCCGGACTCGCAGGCGACGCCGGGCATCGGCCCACTTCATCAGGATGTCATAGTGCTTGCCGGCCTTGGGGGCGACCACCTTGGCCGCCCCAAGAATGACCCGGCCCGACGTCCCGTCGACGGTCACGATCTGCCCCTTCTTGACCGTCCTCCCGTTGGCACTGAAGCGCCCCGCGGCAGGCTGGACGTCGAGCTCCTTGGCTCCGACGACGCACGTCTTCCCCATGCCGCGAGCGACGACGGCCGCATGGCTGGTCATCCCGCCACGAGCGGTGAGCACCGCCTGCGCGGCGACGATGCCGTGGAAATCCTCGGGGGAGGTCTCCGGCCTGACCAGAATGACCTTGTGCCCCTTCTTCGCCAGCGCCTCGGCCTCGTCGGCATCGAATACCACCTCGCCGATGGCGGCGCCCGGTGAGGCGGGGAGTCCCTTGGCGATGACCGTCACGGGCGCCTTCGGGTCCACCATGGGATGAAAGAGCTGGTCCAGGTCCTGCGGGGGCACGCGCTGGACCGCCTCGTCCTCGCTGATCCGCTTCTCTTCCACCATCTCGACGGCCACTCGCACGGCCGCCATGCCGGTCCGCTGGGCGCGGCGAGTCTGGAGCATGTACAGCTTGCCATGCTCGAAGGTGAATTCGATGTCCTGGACGTCCTTGAAGTGGTGTTCGAGCTTTTCGGCGATTCGCTCGAGCTCCCTGTAGACCTTCGCGAACTTGCCCCGCTTCATCTTGGCGATGGACTCCGGGGTGCGGGCCCCGGAGACGACGTCTTCCCCCTGCGCGTTGGTGAGATAGTCGCCGTTCAGGACGTTCTCGCCGGTGCTGCAATTCCTCGTGAACGCGACGCCGGTCCCGCAGTCATCCCCCATGTTGCCGTAGACCATCGACACCACGTTGACGGCGGTGCCGAGGTCGTCGGGGATGTTGTGGACCTTGCGGTAGTCGATGGCGCGGCGGGTGTGCCAGCTCTTGAAGACCGCTTCGATGGCGCCCCAGAGCTGTTCCTGCGGGTCATCGGGGAAGGGCGTGCCGCGCTTGGCCTGGATGATGTCCTTGAATTCGCGCACCAGCGCCGCCAGGTCCTCGGCGGGCAGATCGATGTCGCGCTCGACCTTCCGCTTCTTCTTGTACTCCTCCAGGACTTCTTCGAACGGTTCCTTCCCCAGCTCGTAGACCACGTCGCCGTACATCTGAACGAACCGGCGGTAGGAGTCGTACGCGAAACGCGGGTTCTTCGAGCCCGCAATCAGTCCCTGCACGGTCTGGTCGTTCAGCCCGAGGTTGAGGATGGTCTCCATCATCCCGGGCATGGACACCGCGGCACCGGAGCGGACCGACACCAGCAGGGGGTTGTCGACGTCCCCCAAGCGCTTGCCGGCCATCTGCTCCAGCTGCTTCAGGTGCCGTTCGACCTCTTCCCGGAGCTCAGGCGAAAAGGCACCCGCCTCGAGGTAGTCGATGCAGATCTTGGCGGAGATGGTGAAGCCGGGTGGGACGGGGAGCCCCAGGTTGGCCATCTCGGCCAGTCCGGCGCCCTTGCCGCCCAGGACGTCGCGCATGGCGGCGGAGCCGTCGGCCCGGCCGTTCCCGAAGGAATAGACGAAGCGTTCCACGGAGGGCATCAATCCCCCTGATTGGATGCAACCTAGACGTCTAGACGTCTAGACGTCTAGGTGGTCTAGACTGGGACCGCGACCGGCAGCTCGTAGCGCCCACGGGCCGATTCATCGGGAATCGGAGTGGGATAGGCTCCTGAGAAACACGCGTGACAGAACTCTTTGGGGTCGCCGCCGGCGGCGCGCAACATCCCATCGAGTGAGAGATATCCGAGAGACTCCACGCCGAGGTGCTTGCGAATCTGCTCGACGGTGTTGTTCGCCGCGATCAGCTCGGATTTCGAGGGTGTGTCGATCCCGTACCAGCAGGGGCCGGTGATCGGGGGAGAGGCGATCCGGAAGTGCACTTCCTTGGCGCCGGCCTGCCGGATCATCTGCACCAGGCCGCGGGATGTCGTGCCGCGGACGAGCGAGTCGTCCACGATCACGACCTTCTTCCCTTCGAGCACTTCACGCACCGGATTGAACTTGATCTTGACCTTGGCGTTCCGGCCCGCCTGCGAGGGCTGGATGAACGTCCGCCCCACGTAGTGGTTGCGGATCAGCGCGTGTTCGAGCTTGATGCCCGACTGCTCGGAGAAGCCGAGCGCCATCGCGTTGGAGGAGTCAGGCACCGAAAAGACGCAGTCGGCGTCGGGTGCCGGATGCTCCTTCGCCAGCTCACGGCCGAGGGCGCGGCGGACCCCATCCACGGACCGATGGAAGATCGTAGAGTCGGGGCGCGAGAAGTACACCAGCTCGAAGATGCACCGCTGCGACGCCTTCGTCGGCAGGTTCGGGAGCCGCACGACCTCGCCTTCGTGAATTCGCAGCATCTCACCCGGCTCGAGCTCGCGCACCACTTCGGCGCCGATCAGGTCGAGCGCACAGGTTTCCGACGCGACGACGTAGCCGGAACCCAGCTTGCCGAGGATCAGGGGGCGGAAGCCGCGCGGGTCGACGAGGGCGTAGAGCGTCCGGCCGATGGTGAGCACCAGCGAATACGCGCCGTCGACGCGTTCCAGCGCGTCGAGGATCTGGTCTTCCGGCTCGCGTGCTTCGGAGCGCGCGATCAGGTGGACCAGGACTTCTGAATCCGACGTCGTCTGGAAGATCGAACCCTTGGCCACCAGGTCGGCCCGGAGCGGCACGGCGTTGGTGAGGTTGCCGTTGTGGCCCAGCGCCAGCGGGCCCTCGCGATAGCGCGCGAGGAAGGGCTGGGCGTTGGCGAGGATCGAGGAGCCGGCGGTGGAGTAGCGGGTATGGCCGATGGCGACGTCTCCCGTGAGGGAGGCGAGCACCTGGTCATTGAAGTTCTCGGAGACGAGCCCCATGCCGCGATGGGACCGGGCGACGCCTTCACCGTCGACCGCGACGATCCCGGACGACTCCTGGCCGCGGTGCTGGAGGCTGTAAAGCCCCAGGTACGCGACGCGGGCTGCGTCAGGAACGCCGGAAACGCCGATGATGCCGCACATCTCGTCTCAGTCTCCCATGCGCCGGGGGATGGACCCGAAATATACCTCACGGAGCTGCCCGACCGGGTATGACACGGCTCCATCACGCAGCTTGATGCTCACCAACGTGCCTGGAGCACCGATAGTTCCCGCCGGATATAGGGAAACCCCGTGCTCCGCCGCCAGTTTGGTCACGGCGGCGACGCGGTCTGGAGAGACCGTCAGGACCGCCCGATTGTGGCTCTCGCTGAACAATAAATCGGCGTCGGAGAGGGAAGGCGCGTAGTTCGAGAGATCGATCGTGAGGCCCATCCCGGCCTGCTGGTAGGGGCCGCCGATCGCCATCTCCGCCAATGCGATGCCGATGCCGCCCGCTGACGCATCGTGGGCGGACTTGAGCATCCGCCCGCGTGCCGCGTTCACCAGGAAGTCGACGAGGTTCCGCGCAGCGACCAGGTCCACGCGCGGGGGTATTCCGCCCCGGAAGCCCTGGATCACCTCCCAGTATGCCGACCCGCCCATCTCCGATTTCGTGTCACCCGCAACGAGCACCACATCGCCCGCGCTCCTGGCATGGCTCGGGACCGCGTGATCTGCCTCCTCGAGGAGTCCGACCATGCCGATGACTGGAGTCGGGTCGACCGCGCCCGTAGGACTTTCATTGTAGAAGGAGACGTTGCCACCGGTCACCGGTGTGTCGAAGGCCTTGCAGGCGTCCGAGATCCCGCGGCACGCCTCGCGGAACTGAAAGAAGACCTCGGGCCGCTCCGGCGAGCCGAAGTTGAGGCAGTCGGTGATCCCCAGGGGCCGCGCTCCCGTACAGGCGATGTTCCGGGCCGCCTCGGCGACCGCGCCCTTGCCACCCTCGTAGGGATCGAGCGCGAGGTACCGGGAATTGCAGTCGGTGGTCACGGCGATGCCGAAATCGGTCCCCTGAACCCTGAGGACGCCGGCGTCCCCACCAGGATGAATGACGGCACGGGCCTGAACGCTCGAGTCGTACTGCTCGTAGACCCACCGCTTCGAGGCGACTGACGGGTCGTCCAGCAGCCGCAGTAGCGCCTCGCCGGGAGCGGGAAGCGGGAAGTGGGAAGCGGGAAGCGCACTCCGCAGCGCGGCCACCGACTCCCCTTCTCTTGCCTCGGGATAGTAGACGGGGCAATCCTCGACGAGTTGGCGGCCGGGGATTTCGACCACCACCTGATCCTTCCACATGCAGCGATACATGCCGTCGTCAGTCACGCGCCCGATCGGCATCGCGGTGAGATCCCACTTGTCGGCGATGGCCTGCACTTCCTTCACCCGGTCCGCCTTGGCGACGACGAGCATCCGCTCCTGGGACTCCGAGAGCAGAATCTCGTAGGGCGTCATCCCGGCTTCCCGTGTGGGAACGAGCGACAAATCGATCTCCACGCCCACCCCACCACGTGCGGCCATCTCGGCCGAGGACGACGTCAGGCCCGCGGCGCCCATATCCTGGATGGCAACGATATGACCGGAGTGGATCAGCTCGAGGCTCGCTTCGAGGAGCAGCTTCTCGGTGAAGGGGTCACCGACCTGTACTTGCGGCCGGCGAGCCTCGCTCTTGGCCGTGAGCTCCTCGGACGCGAACGACGCGCCGTGGATGCCGTCCCGGCCGGTAGAGGATCCCATGGTGATCAAGACGTTGCCGACGCCATGCGCGGCGGCACGGATCAGGTCCTTCTCCTTCAGCAGCCCCACGCACATCGCGTTGACCAGCGGGTTGCCCGTGTAGCCGGGCGCGAAGTCCACCTCGCCGCCGAGGACGGGGACGCCGACACAATTACCGTAGTCGCCGATCCCCTTCACGACGCCGGCGAAGAGATACCGGTTGCGCGCTTCGTCGAGGGAGCCGAATCGGAGCGAGTTCAGCATCGCGACGGGACGCGCGCCCATGGTGAAGACGTCCCGGAGAATGCCGCCCGCGCCCGTCGCCGCGCCCTGATAGGGTTCGACCGCCGACGGGTGATTGTGCGATTCGATCTTGAAGGCCACCGCCCAGCCGTCGGGCAGGCGCAGAACGCCGGCATTCTCACCGGGGCCTTGGACCACCTGGGGGCCGGTGGTGGGGAACGTCTTCAGGATGGGGCGGGAGTGCTTGTAGGAGCAGTGCTCGCTCCAGAGCGCCGAGAAGATCCCGAGCTCGGACAAGGTCGGCGTCCGTCCCAGCAGCTTCTCGATGCGCTCGTATTCCTCCGGCGTCAGGTTGTGCTCTTCGACCAGCGCCGGTGTGACCGGTGGATCTCCCTTGAAGGGCGTGGGATGGGTCAGTTTTTGCTCGAATCCGGTTTCGGTTTGGTGGAGTCGGCCTTCACGCTCGAATCGGGTTTCGGCTTGAGCGAATCGGTCTTGGGCTTCACGGTGTCGGCCGGAACGGGAGTCGGGGCCGGCGCCGGTGCGGGAGTAGCCGCGGGCGCCGCCGTCGTCGTGTCGTGCTTGGTCGTGTCCGGCATCGTCAGCGGCGTCGCTTTATGCCCGCGGGTGGGCGGACCGCTGCGGGGGGACGAGGACTGGCCGCTGTACCCATGGCCCGGCCAACGGACGATGGCGTCGGTGACCTGTCCGTTGTCGAGCGTCACGATGTCGGCGGTGCCGCAGGAACGCTCGCATCCGTTCTCGAAGTAGAGATAGGTCCGCGTCCCGACGTGACGGGTGCCGACCGGCGCGCCCCACAGGGCGTAGACCTGCGACTCCGACATTCCCGGTGCCACGGTGCCCGTGTCGGGTGAGGAGTACGGCTTGTCCTGGATGGGCGTCACCGGACCACCCGGCGTTTGCGCGGTCTGGCCAGGACGCGCGGTCTGTCCCGGCTTCGCCGTGCCTGTCGGGGGCGGGGCAGGGGTCTGCTGCGCCGGCGGCGTCGCCGGGTGCGTCGGCGGGGCGGCGGGGGGCGCCTTCTTGGAGAACAGCCCCTTCACCTTGTTGAGCTGATCACATCCCGCGGTGGTGACCGCCAACAGCGCGCAGATCGCCAGCATGCTGCGTCGCATCGCGAGCCTCCAAGGAGAAAAAGACACGGGCCCCGTCCTGGCCGCCCAGCACCGGCGCGTTCAGTCGCTCCGGATGCGGCATCACTCCGACCACGTTCCGCGCGGCGTTGCACACACCGGCGATGCCGTTGGTCGAACCATTGGGATTCTCTCCGACATACCGCCATACCACCTGGCCTTCGGCTTCCAGGGCGGCCAGGGTTGGGGCATCAGCAACATAGCGCCCGTCGCCGTGGGCGATGGGGATGGTGATCTCCTCCCCCTTCCGGTACGCGTTGGTAAAGGGGGTATCCACCGCCTCCACCCGCAGGCGCACGGGCCGGGAGACGTACCGGAGACGGTCATTCCGGACCAGGCCACCGGGTAGGAGGCCGGCCTCGCACAGGATCTGGAATCCATTGCAGAGCCCCAACACGGGCCCGCCGGCCCGCGCGTGGGTTGCCACCGCGTCCATGATGGGGGAGAACCGCGCGATGGCCCCGGAGCGGAGGTAGTCGCCGTAGCTGAAGCCCCCGGGGAGGATCACGACGTCTGCGCGCTTCAGATCGGTGTCCTTGTGCCAGACGTAGTAGGGGTCGCTTCCGGCATCCCGGGCCGCGTCGACCGTTTCGACCTCGGAGTTGGTTCCGGGAAAGACGACCACCGCGACCCGGCGCATCAGGCAGGCTCCACGGCGAGCTGGTAGTCCTCGGTCACCGGATTGGCCAGGAGGCGGTCGCACATCGCTTTGACTTGGACCTCGGCGGCGCTCGAGCTCGCCGCGTCCACCGTCAACACCAGGTGCTTGCCCACCCGGGCCCCATTCACGTCGGCGAACCCGAGAGCGTGGAGGGCGTGGGTCACCGCTTGTCCCTGCGGGTCGAGGATGCCGCCCCGGGGCATGACGCGGATCTCGACGCGAAAGGAGGCCATCAGGTGTTCTCCGGGTCGCGCGGGACGTGCGGGTGGCGGTGCCGGTGCAGCTCCCCGGAGCCGCGGTCGGTGTCTCCGATGACGATCGGGCCGGCGGTCTCCGCTTCCTCATCTTCATCCGCCGTCACGAACAGGCCGAGGGTGGCGGCGCGGACGACGCCGTAGGCCACGTAGGTGACCCCGAGGGGGAAGAAGAAGGCGTCGTGCTTCCAGATGCCGAAGACCAGGATGGCGATGATGACGGCCAACGCCAGGATTCCGCGGACCGTGCGGATGCCCGCGCGCGGCACCGTCGCGTACCGGACATTCGAGACCATCAGAATGGCGAGTCCGATCATCAAGAAGCTCAGGACGGTGTGCCACGGGATGAAGTGGACCGAATCGTCGTAGAGTCCCGTCTGGGTGAACGGATAGAACGTCGCCAACGTCATGCCGGCCGCGGGGGAGGGCAGTCCGATGAACGCTGTCTTGGCGCGGCCCGCCTGCGTGATGTTGAACCGCGCGAGCCGGAGGGCCGCCGCCATCACGTAGAAAAAGCAGAACACCCAGGCCACCGGCCCCGCGTCCGCGAACTCGACGCGATACATCAGGAACGCGGGGGCGACCCCGAAGGACACCACGTCCACCAGCGAGTCGAGCTCCGCGCCGAAGCGGGTGCCCGTGTTCGAGAGCCGCGCGACGCGCCCGTCGAGCGTGTCGAGGATCCCGGCGAAGACGATGAACCAGCCGGCCCGGTAGAAGTCGCCGCGCTGGGCGAGCACCATGGACCAGAAGCCGAAGAACAGATTGAAGAGCGTGAAGAGGCTCGGCACGATGATGACGACGCGCCGGATGTTCGGGGGACGGAGGCGGGGGCCCGCCATCAGGGATACTCCGCCAGCACCGTCGCCGCCGCGTGCACCTTGTCCCCGACCTTCACCGCGATCTTCGCGTTGGCGGAGGCGGGCAGGAACACGTCCACCCGCGAGCCGAACCGGATCATGCCCATGCGCTCAGCCTGCACCGCCGGATCACCGACCTTGGAATCGGTGACGATGCGCCGCGCGATGGATCCCGCGATTTGCCGCACGAGCAGCGGCCCGCGCGAGCCGCGCACCCCGATCGACGACTGCTCATTGTCGAGTGACGCCTTCTCGCGGGCGGCGTGGAGGAACTTGCCCGGGTTGTAGTAGCGGTATTCGACGGTGCCCGTCACCGGATACCGGTTCACGTGCACGTTGAACACGCTCATGAAGATCGAGACGCGGACCGCGGGCGCCTTGAGGTAGGCGGGCTCGTCCACCTGGGCGACGCTGACGATCGTGCCGTCGGCGGGGGAGATGACCGTCTTTTCTCCCCTCGGGCCTGAGCGGAGCGGATCCCGGAAAAAGATCAGGAGCCAGACCGCGAACGGTAGCCAGACAAGCGTCCCCAGCCACCACCACGGACTGCCCGTAGTCGCGGCCCAGACGCCGAGGGCCACGAGGGCCCAGCCTGGAAGAATGAAGGGCCAGCCTTCCGGCGCCATGCGCATCAGGCGGTCTCCAGGGCGTGTCCGGTCACCAGCAGATACGCCTCGCGATACCGCTCGCTCGTCGCCTGCACGACGTCCTTGGGGAGCGCCGGCGGCGGCGCCTCGCCATTCCACTTGCCCTGCTTCTTGATGCCGGCGAGGTAGTCCCGCAGAGGCTGCTTGTCGAACGATGGCTGGCTCTTGCCCGGTGTGTAGCGATCAGCGGGCCAGAAGCGCGAGCTGTCCGGCGTCAGGACCTCGTCGATGAGCAGCAGGGTCCCGTCGGTCGTGGTCCCGAACTCGAATTTCGTGTCCGCGATGATGATCCCGCGTTCGGCGGCGAAGGCGCGGCCGGCGTCGTAGAGCGACAGGGAGGCGCGCTTCAGCCGCTCGCCCATGACGCGGCCGAGGGCGTCCACCACGTGGGTGAACGTGACGTTCTCGTCGTGACCGGTTTCGGCCTTGGTGGCGGGGGAGAAGATCGGCGGATCGAGCCGGTCGCTCTCGATGAGCCCGGAGGCGAGCGGCTCGCCGGCCAGGGTCCCCGATTTCTGGTATTCGGCCCAGGCGGATCCCGACAGATAGCCGCGGACGACGCATTCGAAGGAGACGGGCGTCGTGCGCTTCACCAGCATCGCGCGCCCGGAGATCACGGCGCGGTGAGCGGCGAGCGCGGGCACCTTCTTGATGATCTCGCCGGCGTCCGCGGTGATCATGTGATTCGGGATCACCTTGTCCAGCTTCTTGAGCCAGAACGCCGACATCTGCGTGAGCACCGCGCCCTTGTGCGGCACAGCCTCGTCCATCACCACGTCGAAGGCGCTGACCCGGTCGCTCGCCACCATGAGCAGCGTGTCCGCGTCCACTTCGTACATCTCGCGGACCTTGCCGCGGCGCAGGAGGGGCAGGGGGAGCGTGCTTTCGCGTAACGCCGTCGTCATACGGTGACCTCGGCCGGGGTCGCCGTGGGGGCCGCCCGTTGGACCGCGTGAAGGATGGGAGGGAGAACGTCGTCCAGGAATTCGTCCACCTGCTGGGGAGCCCGGCCCACGTACTTGGCGGGGTCGAGGTCGCCCGTGCGCGCCGACAGTTTGAGCGCGCGGAAGGCGGGATCGGAGTCGAGCCGTTCGAGCAGATCGTTGGGCGTGCCCGCCTCGGCCATCGCTTTCGCGACGGTCTGGCTGTGCGCGCGAATGACTTCATGCAGGGTCTGCCGGTCCCCACCCGCTTTCACGCCCTGCATAAGGAGCGCCTCGGTAGCCAGGAACGGCATCTGGTCGGCCACCCGCCGCGCGATCACCGCCTCGCGGACCTCGATGCCCGCCGCGACGTTGGTGGCGAGCACCAGGATCGCGTCCGCGGCGAGGAACGCCTCGGGGATCACGAGCCGGCGGTTGGCGCTGTCGTCGAGGGTCCGCTCCAGCCACTGCGTCGCGGCCGTGTGCCACGCGTTGCCTTCGAGCTCGATCACGAAGCGCGCGAGCGACGTCATCCGCTCGGCGCGCATCGGATTGCGCTTGTACGCCATCGCCGAGGAGCCGACCTGTTCGCTCTCGAAGGGCTCGAGCAGCTCGCCCTCGTGCTGGAGGAGCCGCAAGTCGGTGGCGAACTTCGCGGCCGACGCGGCGACGCCGGAGAGCGCGGCCAGGACTTCCGCGTCCAGCTTGCGGGTGTACGTCTGTCCGGTGACCGGAAAGACCTGGCTGAACCCGAGCTTCTGCGCCACGAGCTGATCGAGTTTCCGGACCTTGTCGTGGTCTCCCGCGAACAGCTCGAGAAACGATGCCTGCGTTCCGGTCGTGCCCTTCACGCCGCGGAACCGGAAGGTCTCCAGGCGATGCAACAGCTCTTCCGCGTCGAGAATGAAATCCTGCATCCACAGCGTGACGCGCTTGCCCACGGTCGTCAGCTGCGCGGGCTGGAAGTGGGTGTACGCGAGGCAGGGGATCCGGCCGGTCCGGCGCGACAGCTTACCCAGCGCAACCAGCACGGCGGCGACCCGTCCGAGGAGCAGCTGCATGCCCTCGCGCATCAGCAGCAGATCCGCGTTGTCGGTGACGAAGGCGGACGTCGCGCCGAGGTGCAGGTAGGGACGGGCGGCGGGAGCCTGGTCGCCGAGGGCGTGGATGTGCGCCATCACGTCGTGCCGCAGACGGCGCTCATGCTCGGCGGCGCGCGCGAGGTCGACGTCGTCGAGGTGGGCCCTCAGCTGCTTGATCGCTTCGTCGGGGATGTCGAGACCGAGTTCCCGCTCCGACTCCATCAGCGCGAGCCAGAGGCGCCGCCAGAGCCCGTACCGGCGCTGGTCGCTCCAGAGCGACTGCATCGCCGGCGAGGCGTAGCGCGTGCCGAGCGGGGAGCTGTACGTCAAACCGTCGCCTTCGCGCGGCTGGTGAGCTTGCCCCAGTCGGCCAGGAACTGCTCGAGGCCGCGGTCGGTGAGCGGATGCTGGAGCAGCTTCTTCAGGATGTCCGGAGGCAGGGTCGCGACGTCCGCGCCGACCATGGCGGCGTCCACGACGTGCCGCGGGTGACGGATGGACGCCGCGAGAATTTCCGTCGCGTACTGATAGTTGTCGAAGATCACGCGGGTCTCGCGGATCACGTCCATGCCTTCCTGGCCGACGTCGTCGAGCCGGCCGATGAAGGGGGAGACGTAGCTCGCACCCGCCTTGGCGGCGATGAGGCACTGCACACTGGAGAAGCAGAGCGTCACGTTCGTCTTGATGCCCTGCTTCGAGAGCCGGCGCACCGCGACCATGCCCGCCTCGGTCATCGGGATCTTGACCACGATGTTGTCGGCGATCTTCACGAGGGACTCGCCCTCACGGACCATGCCGTCGGCGTCGACCGCGATGACTTCCGCCGAGACCGGACCCTCGACCAGGGAGCAGATCTCCTTGAGGACGTCACGGGGGTCCACGTCGCCGGCGAACTTGGCGAGGAGCGACGGATTGGTAGTGATGCCGTCGATCAATCCCGCCTGCGCGGCCCAGCTGATGTCCTTCAGGTTCGCGGTGTCGAGAAAAAACTTCATGGCGAGGCCCCCCCCCCGGCGTAGAGGTCAGCGGGATACTGCACGTGCACCAGGTAGAGGCCCTGGGGCGGTGCGGGCGGACTGGCCGCCCGGTTGTCGGTCGCGGCGAGCAAGCGAGGGAAGTCGGACGCCGGCCGGCGTCCCAGGGCGATGTCCACCATGGTGCCCACGAGAAAGCGCACCATGTGATGCAAGAACCGATCGGCTTCGATCGTGAAGGTCACCCCCGCACCGTCCGCTCGCGGCGCCCATTCGGCCAGCGCCACGCGGCATCGGTAGTGAGGCTTGACCTGTCCTGCCGCCGCGAATCCGCGGAAGTCATGTTCGCCGATCAACGTCCTCGCACACGTCGCCAGCGCGTCGGCATCGAGCGCCCGATGCAGGGCCCACTCGAAGCGTCTCCGGAAGGGCGATTCCGCCGCCGCGTCGGTGCCGACCACGTACTGATACCGCCGGGCCGTCGCGCTCTTCCGGGGATGAAAGCCGGGCCGCATCTCCACGACCCGTTCCACCCAGATGTCCTTCGGCAACAGGGCGTTCAGCGCCCGGTGCAGACCATTCACATCGTCGGCCCAGCGCTCGGAAGCCAGGAAACCCGCGCCCTGGCCCAGCGCATGCACCCCAGTGTCCGTGCGCCCAGCTCCGGTCACTACGGTTCGGCGATCGGTGATGCGCTGGAGGACCGCCTCCATCTCTCCTTGCACCGTTCGGCTCGCCGGCTGCCGTTGCCACCCCACGAACTGCGCCCCGTCATACTGCACCACCGCGAGGAAGGGGCGGCTCGTCACGCGCTAAAAATAGAAAGGAGGTCAGGGCCTTTCAAGGCACGCAACCCGTTGTCCTGTTTGACAAAGCACGATTCTTCGGGATACCTTTGGCGACCGTACCGTCCCCTCATGTCCGATACCTCCGCGTCCTCTCCGCTCACGCAGGCCATCGCCGTTCTCGCCCGGGGCGAATCGTTGTCCGAGCAGCAGGCGGCCGCCGTATTCGACGTCGTGATGCGGGGGGAAGCCACCCCTGCACAGATGGGCGGGCTCCTGCTCGCGCTCCGGGCCAAGGGCGAAGCCGCCTCGGAGGTGGCGGGCGTCGTCCGGGCGCTCCGCTCGAACATGGTGAGGGTGAACGCCGAGGGCCCCCACGTGGTGGATACCTGTGGGACCGGAGGCGGCACGGTGCCCACGTTCAACATTTCGACCGTCGCGGCCTTCGTGGCGGTGGGGGCGGGGGCGACGGTGCCGAAACATGGCAACCGGTCGTACACCTCGCGTTGTGGATCCGCCGACGTATTGGAGGCGATGGGCGTCACCATTCCCCCCGATGCGCAGACCGCCGAACAGGCGCTCGCGCGGGCTAGAATCGCCTTTCTCTTCGCGCCGAACTTTCATCCGGCCATGCGGCATCTCGGGCCGGTCCGGAAAGAGCTCGGCGTCACGACCGTGATGAATCTCGTGGGTCCCCTGGCGAATCCGGCCAGCGTACGGCGGCAGGTGATCGGTGTCGGCGATGCGTCGCGCGCTCCCCTCGTGGCTGAGGCCCTGGCGTTGCTGGGCGCGGACCACGCGCTGGTCGTGCATGGCCGGGCCGGGTTGGACGAGATCTCGCCGGATGGCCCGACCGACGTCTGGGAAATCCGCGACGGCAGGGCGACGCATTCCGTGCTCGACCCCGCGACGCTGGACCTGCCGCGGGTCGACCTCGCGAAACTCAAGGGCGGCGAGCCCCGCGAGAATGCGCGCCGGGCCGAACAGATTCTGGACGGCAGCACCGATGATGAAGCGGGAACGACTGCGGTAATCTTGAACGCGGCGGCGGCACTCTACGTGGCGGGATTGGCCCGGGATATTCCTGAGGGGTTGAAAAAAGCGCGCGCCGCACTGGAGTCAGGTGCGGCGCGCGAGGTCCTGCTGAAGTTGCGTAACCGGGACAGCGTGTCCGTCAGTACTTCCGGATGACGCCCACCACGACGCCCTGAACCATCACGTCGCGCTCGTTGACCCGGATGGGGGAGAGCTCTGCGTTGGCCGGCTGCAGCCTGATCCACCCGCCCGGCTCGCGATAGTACTTCTTGACGGTGGCGCCCCCCGCGCTGCCTGCGCCCCCGACGCCGTTCAAGAGCGCCACGACCGTTTCGCCGTTGTCGGCCTGGTTCCGCTCCTGGACCACGACGTAGTCGCCGTCCTTGATGTGCTCGTCGATCATGGACGACCCGCGGACCCGGAGGACGTAGCTCCGTCCCCGGCGCGGGAGCAGCTCATCGGGGACGGAGAACGTCTCGCCCTCGGTCAGCGCCTCGATCGGGGCGCCCGCCGCGACAAGACCGAGCAGCGGCAGCTCGGTGGCGCCGGTTTGGCCTTTCGGGGGCACGATTTCGATCGCCCGGCTTTCATTGTGAGTGCGCCGGATGTAGCCCTTGCGCTCGAGGTTGGTCAGGTGCTCATGCACCGTGGCCAGGGATTGGAATTCGAATCGCTCCGCGATTTCTTCGAAGGAAGGGGCGTACCCCTTGTCGTCGATGTGCTCGCGGAGGTAGTCCAGGATCTCGTGCTGACGCCGGGTGAGGGGCACTGCTCACTCCCGAAAAGAAGCCGAATCGAATCTACCCGAATATCGACCGAAAGCAAGCATGCCGAAAGCCAGCATTGACGCCATTCTCGCGCTTACGCGCGCCCGGGTGCAGGGTCTCCGAGGGCGACGGGCCGAGTTGGAACGCCGGGCGGCGGAGGCTCCCATCCCGCCTGCCTTCGGGCCGGCCGTGGTGGGCAAGACGGTGGGGGTCATCGCCGAAGTGAAACGCCGGTCCCCGTCCGCGGGGGAGATCCGGGCGGACCTGGACCCCGTCCACCACGCGCTGGCCTACCAGGCGGGCGGAGCCGTGACCATCTCGGTGCTGACCGAGGAGGCACATTTTGGGGGCTCCCTCGATGATCTGGAGCAGGTCACGAAGGCCGTTTCCATCCCGGTCCTCCGGAAGGACTTCATCGTCGACGAGCTGCAGCTTCTCGAAGCGCGTGCCGCCGGAGCGTCGTTGGTGCTCCTGATCGTGCGAGCGCTGACCGACGCGGAGTTGAGACGTCTGGCGGCCGGGGCGAAGGGATTGGGGCTCGCGACGCTGGTGGAAGCGCACGATCGGCAAGAGCTCGATCGCGCGATCGCCGTGTCGCCGACGGCGGTGGGGATCAACAATCGGGACTTGAGCACCTTCGTGACCGATCTCAAGGTCGCGGAGACACTCGTGCCGGCCGTGCCAAAGGGGATTCTGGCGGTGGCGGAAAGCGGAATAGAAGAACGGGGGGCGGTGGAGCGGCTCGCGGCGGCCGGAGCGGACTTGGTCCTGGTCGGCGAAGCGGTCGCCCGGGCGCATGATCCTGCTGCGGCGGTGCGGGGCTTGAGTGGCGTGCCCCGGAGACCGCGGTGAGCGACGCTCAGAAAGAAGGACGCTTCGGGCCGTACGGTGGCCGGTATGTCCCCGAGACACTCATCGCGGCGCTCGAGGAGCTCGCGCGCATTTATGACGCCGCCCGGGAAGACAAGGCGTTCTGGGACGAGCTGGGGCTGCTCCTCCGGGACTACGTTGGGCGGCCGACGCCGATTACGGATCTCTCGCGGATCTCGGAAGTGGTGGGAAACGGCGTCCGCGTGGCCTGCAAGCGCGAAGACCTCAACCACACCGGCGCCCACAAGATCAACAACACCCTCGGCCAGGTCCTCCTGGCACTGCGCATGGGGAAGCGCCGCATCATCGCGGAAACCGGGGCGGGCCAGCATGGCGTCGCGACCGCGACGGTGTGCGCCAAGTTCGGGCTCGAGTGCGTCGTCTACATGGGGGAAGAGGACACCCGGCGGCAGCGCCTCAACGTCTATCGCATGGGACTCCTGGGGGCGACCGTGGTGCCCGTGACGTCCGGCACCAGGACGCTCAAGGACGCGACGAACGAAGCCCTGCGCGACTGGGTCACGAATGTGGACACGACCCACTACATCATCGGGTCCGTGGTGGGCCCCGATCCATTTCCACGCATGGTTCGGGATTTCCAGGCCGTCATCGGCCAGGAGGCGCGGGCCCAGGCGCTGGAGCGGTACGGGCGCCTCCCGCATACGGTGGTCGCGTGTGTGGGTGGGGGCTCGAATGCCATGGGCATCTTCGAGGGATTCCGGAAGGACCAGGCGGTCCGGCTCGTGGGGGTCGAAGCGGCCGGTGAAGGCCTGTCGGGCGAGCGCCACGCCGCCTCGCTTTCTAAAGGCCGCCCCGGCGTCTTCCACGGCAGCCTCAGCTACCTTCTTCAAGATGCCGACGGTCAGGTCCAGCCGGCGCATTCGGTTTCCGCAGGCCTCGACTATCCCGGCGTCGGCCCCGAACACGCTTACCTCAAGGACACGGGTCGGGTATTGTATCATGCGGTGACCGACCAAGAGGCTCTCGACGCCTTCAAGGATATGAGCCGGCTGGAGGGAATCGTGCCGGCCCTGGAGAGCGCGCATGCCGTGGCCTGGGTGCTGGGGCACCGCGGGGCGCGCATCTGGGGGCCGGAAGACGTGGTCCTGATCAACCTCAGCGGCCGCGGCGACAAGGACGTCGCCTGGGTGGCCGAAGTGACCGGAGCTTCGCTCTGACGAACGCGCCCGTGGACGAGCTGTCCCTTCCGCCGTCCCAGATTACGGAGCTCTTGGGTCTCATCACCAAGGGCGTTCGGGCGACGCAGCTGTATCTCCCCAACAATCCGGTCTACCAGCGCGCCGTGGACAATGTCCGCGGCGGCTTCCGTCAGATCTTCCAGTCAGTCGAAGAACTTCCCCTGCAGATCACCGAGAGCGAGCTGAAGTGGGAGGACGAAGTCGTCTATTCGAATGAGAGCAAGAGCGAGAGCTTCGCCTGGCTCCTCTTCAAGGACGGACTCCGCTCGCTGACGTTCAAGCAAGGTGTCGAGGCGGACGAGCTGCCCAAGTTCCTCCGCATCCTGCACCAAGCCCGCACCCTGCAAGCGGACGCGGCCGACGACATGCTGACCTTGCTCTGGGAGCAGGACTTCCAGTTCATCGCGCACACCTTCCGCGAGCTCCTGAGCGAGAACGCGGTGCCCATCGAAGCCGGGGAGCAGATCCCCGAGGTAACCAAGAGCGACGTCGTGCAGTACGTCCAGGAGGAGGCCCCCCCGCGGCCCAAGGGGATGGTGTCGATCGAGGACTTCGACACCACGCTCTACTTCCTGGACGAAAAGGAGATCGCGTACATCCACTCCGAGGTGGATCGCGAGTACTCGCAGGACCTCCGCGGCAACGTGATCGCGATGCTCTTCGACCTGCTCGAGCTGCAGACCTACGGAACGGTCCGCGCCGAGCTGATTTCCATTCTCGAGAACCTGATTCCGTATCTCCTGGGCGCCGGTGACTTCCGTTCAGTCGCCTATATCCTGCGCGAGACGCGGGTCATCCTGCAGCGGGCCCGCGAGCTGATCGCTGAGCACAAGCAGTCGCTGGAGGCGTTGCCACACCGGTTGTCGCAACCCGAGGCCCTGTCCCAGCTGCTCCAATCACTCGACGAAGCGACGGTACATCCCACCGAAGACGAGCTGTCGGGGCTCTTCCAGGAGCTGCGGCCGGAGGCGCTCATGACGTTGATGGGCTGGGTGCCGCGGCTCTCGAACGAACGCGTGAAGGGTCTCGTCGTCGCGTCGGCGGAACAGCTGGCGCAGGCGAACGCGGGAGAGGTGCTCAAGGCGCTCGCGTCCGAAGACGGTGACACGCAACTGGAGATGGTGAAGCTCGCGGGCCGGCTGAAGCTCGCCGGCGCACCGGACGGCATGGGACGGCTGCTCGAGATCGGCGAACGGCCGCTGAAGCTCGCGATCGTCGAGGCGCTCACGGCCATCGGCAGTCCGTCGGCCATGCGGGTCATGGAGCGCGCCATCGAGGATCCGGATCGCGACGTGCGAATCGCCGCCGTGAAATTCCTCTCCGCCAAGGGGCACCGCAACGCGTTCAAGCAGATCGACGCCGCGGTCAACGGATCGAAACTCAAGGACTCGGACCTGACGGAGAAGATGGCGTTCTTCGAGGCCTACGGAGCCATGGCGGGGGCGGCGGGTGTCACGCCCCTGTCCCGCATGCTGCTCTCCCGGCCGACGCTGCTGGGCCGCGGGGAAGGACCCGAGACCCGCGCCTGCGCGGCGATGGCGCTCGGCAAGATCCGGACTCCCGAATCCCGGAACGTGCTCGAGCGTGCCAAGGATGACAAAGAGGCGCTCGTGCGCAATGCCGTGAGCCGGGCCCTCCGGGAGCTCGGCGCATGACCGACCCCCGGACCCCCTCGCCGGCCCCGCGCCGCGCCACGATCTCGGCCGAGAGCCAGGCCTCCGATGCGTTCCTTCGCCATGCGGGACGCGAGTTCCTCGTCGTCCTGTATACCGCGTTCCGGTCCCTCAAGCTGTATCCGATTGAAAACGCGCAGGTACAGAAGGCGCTCGACGAGCTCGCGGCATCCACCAAAGCCCTGCTGAACGTCGAGAACGAGCTCGAGGTCCGCCTGCAGGGCGAGTTCATCTTCGTGAACTCGACCCGGCTGCGCCTCGACCTCGACAACTACGCCTCGTTCTCCCACATCCTTGGCGTCTTTCGCCAGAGTGGCATCGGCGCGGTCCGCGTGCTGCCGGGTGTGGACCGCAAGCAGCTGCAGATTTTCGTCTCCCTGTTGCTCGCCTATGCCGCGCGCGACGCGGACGCGAACAAGGTCCACGAGCTCAGCCAGAAGCTGGACGAATCCGGCGTGAACCTGATCGATGTCGAACCGCCGCTGGATACCGACGACGACGCCGAGGATGTCGAGAAACAGAAGGAAGCGGCCAAGCGGACGTACGCGCGCTCGGTGGCCGTGACCAAGGAAGTGATCAACAGCATCCGCATGGGCCGGACCGCCAACGTGAAGAAGGTGAAACGGGCGGTGCAGGCCATCGTCGACCAGGTGCTGAACAACGAATCGTCCCTGATGGGGCTGACCACCCTCCGGGACTATGACGAGTACACGTTCACCCACTCGGTGAACGTCTGCATTTTCTCCGTCGCGCTGGGCCGGAAGCTGGGGCTCAGCAAGGTCCAGCTCTACGATGTGGGGATGTCCGCGCTCTTCCACGATGTCGGGAAGTCGCGCGTACCCCTCGAGGTGCTCAATAAGGAAGGGGGGCTCACCGACGACGAGTGGCGCATCATGCAGGCCCACCCGTGGCTCGGTGTCCTCACGCTCTTCGGGCTCCGCGGCTACGGTGAAATCCCGTACCGCGGCATGATCGCGGCGTACGAGCACCACATGAAGAACGACCTGACCGGCTATCCGAAGTCGATCAGGCCCCGCACCCTGTCCATCTATTCGAAGATCGTCGCCGTCGCGGACGGGTTCGACGCGGCCACCAGCCGCCGCGCCTACCAGACGACGCCCATTCAGCCCGACCAGGTGCTGAAGGAAATGTGGGAGAACCCGCGGCGAGGGTACGACCCCACGGTGGTGAAGGCCTTCATCAACCTGATCGGCATCTACCCGGTGGGTACCTGCGTCATTCTCGACACGTACGAAGTGGCGATCGTTCACGCCGCCAACGCGGACACCGCGTCCGTCCACCGGCCCATTGTCCGCGTCGTGACGTCGCCCGATGGTGGGCTCCTGCATCCGGGATTCCTCGCGGACCTCGCTCTCCAGGAGGAGGGCGCGTACCCGCGGTCCATCATCAAAGTCACCGACCCGCTCAAGTACGGAATCAAGGTCCAGGACTACTTTGTCTGATTCGCGCTCCCGGCTCGCCGAGCGCTGGCGGATGGCCAAGGCCGACGGTCGAGCCGCGCTGATCACGTATCTCACGGCGGGCTTTCCCACCCCCAAGGATTTCGTCGCCGGGCTCCGCGCGGGTGCTGCTGCGGGTGCGGACATCTTCGAAGTCGGCATCCCGTTTTCGGATCCGCTGGCCGACGGCCCCGTCATTCAACGCGCCACCCACGCCGCGTTGGGGCAGGGCGTTGGTGTTCGCCGGAGCCTCGAGCTCATCGCCGAAGCCCAGCTGACCATCCCGGTCATCGTGATGACGTACCTGAACCCCGTGTTGGCATACGGCGTCGACCGGTTCATCGCCGATGCCGAGCAGGCGGGGGTTGCCGGCGTGCTGCTGACGGACTTGCCCGCGGGCGCCGACCCCGACCTCGAAGCGCGCGTGTCCGCGGGGCCGCTCGCGTTCGTGCGTCTCATCGCTCCCACTACTCCCCAGCGGCGGGTCGAGCGCGCGGTCCAGGGGGCCTCTGGCTTCCTCTATCTGATCTCGCGGCTGGGTGTGACGGGAGCGCGGGACCGCATCCCCGTCGACCTTCCCGAGTACGTGAAGCGGGTGCGGGCGGCCAGCAATCTCCCGCTCGCCGTGGGATTCGGCATCGGCACCGCGGCGCAGGCTCGGGATGCCGCGAAGCTCGCGGACGGGGTGGTCGTGGGGAGTGCGCTGGTCGACGTGCTCGGACGTGAGGGGGTATCGGGCGTGGGCCGGCTGGTGCGGGAGCTCGCGGCGGGAGTGCGGGGACAGGCGGCGTGAGCGTCGAGACGCTGGTCCGTCTCTATGCCCGCGGGCTCCAGGTCGCCGGTGGCCTCCTCCTGCTGGTGGTGCTCGCCGCCGACCCTCGGTGGCTGCATCAGACGGGGACCCTGCTGGTCATCATCGTCGCGTGTGTCGCCCTGCGCGCGCGCCCCATCGCGCTCTCGAAATATTCCTACCTGACCCAAACCGCGCTCGTGGCGCTCGCCGGCGCGCTGCTCGCGGGTGTGCCGGTTACCTGCCTGGGGCTCGTGCTGGGGGTCGTGATCGCCGACTGGGGGCTCCAACGGAAGGCGATCCCGGTCGCGCTGGTGAACGCGGGCCGTGAAGTTATCGCCCTGGTGGCGTCGTACGGCGTGTACGCGGAAATCCGGTACCTGTCGGACAACGTCACGTCTGCGTTTTCAACCGCGAGCATTCCACCGCTCTTCTTCTTCGCGCTCTCGTACTTCGCGATCAGCCGCCTCCTCTTCTACTTCACGCTCATCCTCCGGGCCAAGCTCGAGAAGGACGAGAAGCTGCTGATCGTTCGATACGAGCTGATCGGGTACGGCGCGACCCTCTTCGCGACGACGACGGTGGTGGGTGTGGTACGGGAATGGCCCCCCGTCTCCTGGCTCTTCGTCGCAGCCGTGCTGGGCGCCGTGGGGCTCCTTCTCAAGCGCATGCTCGAGGAAGCGATCTCCGCGGAGGAGCTCAACAAGATCCACGCGATGGAAGCAGTGATCACCTCCAACGTCAGCCTGGAGGACTCCTTCCGGCGCATTGAAGGCCTGGCGCACCGGCTGGTGGACTGGGGCGACTTCCGGATCTTCCGCCACGTCGACGCGGGGATGCAGCTGGCGTACCGGAGTGACCTGGGCCGGCCCGACCGCGGTGCCGGCGCTCCCGACGGCGGGATCGCCATTCTGCGGGACGAGGCAGTGGAGAAGGGCGAGCCGGTCGTCGTCGATGACGTCGGCCGGGATCAGCGCCTCGTGAATCCGCCCGACCACGTCCGCTCCCTCGTCATCGTGCCGCTCAAGTTCGGGGATCAGGTCATCGGGACGCTCGAGCTCGAGCACCACAAGCGGCGCGCCTACCGGGACACCGACGTCGTGACTATCTCGACCTTCGCGGCACAGCTCGCGACGGCGATCCACATCACGGACCTGCGGCGCCCGCTGGCCGACACCGTGGAGCGCATGACGAGCGAGCTCGCGACCCTGGCGCGGACCGCGGTCGCCCTCCGGGAGGTCGCGCGCGGCGTGGCGTCGGCGACGCATGCGATCCGGTCGGGTGTGGTGAACGAAGAGTCGGAGATCGCGCGCGGGCTGGAAGCGACGAAGAGCCTGTCCGAGGTGTCGGTCCGGGTGTCGTCCGACGGCGCGGCGGCGGCGAAGTCGTCGAGTGAAGCCAGTGAAACGGCCTCCCGGAACCGGCAGCGCATTCAGGACGCCATCGAACGGCTGGTGGCGCTGAAGACGTTCGTCGGCGAGAGCTCGGGCAAGGTGCAGGAGCTGGGGGTCGTGAGCCGGCGGATCACCGGGTTCATCGCCTCGATTCGCGAGCTGGCCGACATGACGAATCTCCTCGCCCTCAACGCCGCCATCGAGGCGGCGCGGGCGGGGAAGCACGGCAAGGGATTCGCCGTCGTGGCCGAGGAGATCCGGCATCTGGCCGAGCAGAGCGGAGCGGCCGCAGCGGAAGCGGGCGGATTGGTGGACGACGTGCACCGGCAGGTGGGTGAAGTGGTCGAGCAGATGCGGCGCGGCCAGGTCAACGTGGGTGGCGTCGAAGAGCTGTCGTCGGGTGCGCTGGACGCGCTCGACCGGATCGTGGCGACCACGGCGGATGCGACCGAGCACGCCCGGCGCATCGCGGGCGCGGCCGCCGAACAGAACCAGGCCTTCGGGCGGCTGACGGAGCGCATGACCGCGGTGGCGGGGATCGCCTGGAAGAATCGGGAAGAGGCCGATGACGTCGCCACCCGCGCCACGCAGGCCGCCGACGGCCTCACCGATCTCGAGCGCGCGACCAAAGAGCTCGAGCTGGTGGCGACCAACCTGCGCGAGTTGACGCGCGGCTTTGCGAACCTCGCCTAGGGCGGTACCATTCTGACCATGGCGCGCGGGGAACGGGTCTTCGTGGCGCTCGGATCGAATCTGGGAGATCGCGCGCAGTGGCTCGCGGAAGCCCGGGAGCGCCTGTCGGCGCTCCCCGAGACCCGGATGGTGCGCGCCTCGAGCGTGGAAGAAACGGCTCCCCTCGGAGACGTGCCGCAGGGACCGTACCTGAATCAGATGGTGGAGCTCGAGACGGGGCTTGAGCCGGAAGCCCTGCTCGACGCGTGTCTCGGCATCGAAGCGGCGCTGGGACGGGAGCGGACCGTACGCTGGGGGCCCCGTCAAATCGATCTGGACATCGTGCGGTACGGCGACCGTGCCGTGAAGACCGGGACCCTCACGGTCCCCCATCCGGAATTGCCCAACCGGCCCTTCTGGCGCCGGGAGCTGACCGAGCTGCAGGATCTCTCTGAGGATTCATGACCGACGCGCTGAAGCAGGTCACGACCTACGAACTGTTGAAGATGAAAGAGCGGCAGGAGCGGATCGTGATGCTCACCTGCTATGACGCGCTCTTCGCCCGGCTCCTCGACCCCTCCGTCGAGATCCTGCTGGTCGGCGATTCCGTGAATCAGGTGCTGGGCGGGCAGGACACCACGCTCTCCGCCACGCTGGATCAGATGATCTATCACACCAGGACCGTGCGGCGCGGGTCGTCACACGCCCTGGTGATCTGTGATCTGCCGTTCCTGACCTATCAGGTGAGTGCGCAGGACGCGATGCGGAACGCGGGGCGCGTGATGCAGGAGACCCTGTGCCACGGCGTGAAGCTCGAAGGCGGACGCAGCATGGCGCCGACGGTGAAGGCCCTGGTCGACATCGGCATACCGGTGATGGGGCATCTCGGGCTGACGCCCCAGTCCGTCAACGCCCTGGGCGGGTACCGGGTGCAGGGGCGGGACGACGTCACCGCCCAGCGGCTGAAAGACGACGCGAAGGCCCTCGAAGAGGCGGGCGCGTTCGCCGTGGTCCTCGAGCTCGTGCCGACACCGCTCTCCGCGGAAATCTCGAAGTCGCTGTCCATCCCGACCATCGGCATCGGTGCGGGTCCGTCGTGCGACGGCCAGGTCCTGGTCCTGCACGACATGTTGGGATTGAACGACCGCTTCTCGGCCAAGTTCGTGAAAAAATACGCGAACCTCGCCGACGAGGTCCGGAAGGCGGCCGAGGCGTTCAAGGCTGAGGTCCGTTCGGGTCGCTACCCGGACGCGGACCACTCTTTCGCGAAGTAGGATCGGCGACCGGCCCGATGCAGGATCTCACCGGGCTCCCCGAGTTGCGCGCCTGGACCCGTGCTCAGCGCGGGCGCGGGAAACGCATTGCGCTCGTGCCGACCATGGGCGCGTTGCATGAGGGCCACCTGCGCCTGATCGATCGCGCGCGGGAAGCGGCGGACCTCGTGGTGATGTCGGTGTTCGTGAACCCCCTCCAGTTCGGTCCCAAGGAAGATTTCTCCCGCTACCCGCGTGACCTCGATCGCGACCGCGCCCTCGCGGCTGAGCGGGGCGTCGATTGTCTCTTCGCGCCCGACCGCGCGACGATGTATCCCGGGGAGCCGCTGATCCGGATGGATCCGGGTCCAATGGCGCTCCGGTTCGAAGGCGCGGTTCGTCCGGGACACTTCGCGGGGGTCCTCACGGTGGTAGCGAAGCTCTTCCATCTGGTCGAGCCCGATGTCGCGGTGTTCGGCCGGAAGGACTTTCAGCAGGCCATGCTCATCCGCCGGATGGTGCGCGATCTGGACTTCCCGCTCGACGTCGTGATCGCCCCGACCGTTCGCGAGCTGGATGGACTGGCGCTCTCGTCGCGCAACGCCTACCTGAACGGCGATCAACGCCGGGCGGCCCTCGGCCTCTCGCGAACCCTGCGCACGGTCGAGCAGCTGTGGCGGAGCGGGGACGCCGATCCGGTGTCGATCCGGACCCAGGGGCTCCTGGTCCTGTCGGCGGCCGGCGTCGTGCCGGACTATCTGGCGCTGGTGGATGAAGATCTGAATGACGTCGACCGCGTCACCGCGTCGGCGATCGCGATCGTCGCCGGCAAGGTCGGCACCACTCGACTCCTCGACAACGTGATCCTGGGCGAGGGCGTGAGCGGAGACCCCTCGATCCGCAAAGCGTGACGCTGCCGGACTGGGCGGTGGCCGGGCCGGAACGGCGTGCCCACGTGGAGCGCGTCGCCGCGTTGATTGACCAGTGGGCCGTCCTCATGCGGGTGCCGGAGCGGGAACGCAGCCGGTGGGCGAAGGCGGCCTGGCTCCATGACGCCCTCCGTGACGCGCCGGCCACAGACGAGCTGGCCCATGGTCCCGCGAGCGCGGACCGCGCGGCCGGGGAGGGGGAATCGGACCGCGGAGTCCTGGACGCGGTCCGGTATCACTCCCTGGGCTTCGCCGGATGGGATGACGTCGGGAAGATGCTGTATCTCGGGGACTATCTCGAGCCGGGCCGCAAGTTCGAGCGCGAAGTCCGGGCGGCGCTGGCGGTGCGCGTGCCACTGGAACGGGACACGGTACTGCGCGAGGTCACGCGGCGGCGCATCGAGTGGACCGTACAGTCCGGCTGGCCTCTCTCTCCGGAAACGGTGGACTTCTGGAACTCCCTCGTCGCTTCCTGATTACATCGCTTCCGTTCATGGCCATCTTGGCCGTCCTGGCCGTGAGCGGATGCCGGAACGCCAGCCCACGGACCTCGGGTGACCTCGTGCCCGGTGACGGCGCCGCCGGGCCACGCGTAACGGTCGCCGTTCAGAACGCGAGCGGCCGTCCCGGGCTCGCGCGGCTGGGCACGCGGGTGCTGCGAGATGCGGGGATCGATGTCTTGTCCTTCGGGAACAGCGGAGACGCGAGACATCCGCTCGACTCGACGAGAATTCTGGTGCGGCGGGGTTCCGCTTCGGTTGGAGAACGGATCCGGCGTGCGCTGAAGGTGGGGAAGGTGGTGATGGACCCCGATTCGACCCTGCTACTCGACGCCAGCGTGCTCTTGGGCGCGGACTTTTCCCCCCGTCTCCCGCTCCACCCGTAGCTGTCCGCACGCCGCGGCGATGTCGAGTCCGCGGCTCCTCCGCAGAACCGCTTCAATACCACGATCCTTCAATCGGCGCTCGAACGCGATCATGTGCGTGCGCGGGCTGGGTGTGAGGCCGGGTGCCCCGCCCGGGTGCAGTGGCAGGAGGTTCACCAGGGCCGCGAGCGGGCTCGCCACCTTCGCCAGTGCCTCGGCGGCTTCGAGCGAATCGTTCTTGCCCGCGATCAGCACGTACTCGATCGTGACCCGCCGCTCGAACCCTTTCAGCGCCTCCAGCAGCTCGGGGAGGGAATATTTCTTCTCCACCGGCATCAACTCCTTGCGGAGTGCCGGGGTGGGGGCGTGCAATGACACGGCGAGCCGGAACTGCTCGGGACGCTTGGCGAAGAGCGCGAGCTTGGGAAGAATGCCGACGGTCGAGAGGGTGATGTGCCGCGCGCCGATGCCCAACCCTTCCGGGTGATTCAGGATCGTCAAGGCGACGTCCACGCTCTCCCAGTTGAGCAGCGGCTCCCCCATCCCCATGAACACGACGTTGGTGGGAGACCGGGCGGGATTTGTCAGCCGGATTTCCCGGACCTGCCCGGCGATTTCCGCGGGGGTCAGGTTGCGGCTCCAGCCCATCGTGCCGGTGGCGCAGAACACGCAACCGAGCGCGCACCCGACCTGGGACGAAATGCACAGCGTCCGGCGCTTGCCCTCGGGGATCAGCACCGATTCGATCGCCTGACCGTCCGCGAGGGTCCAGAGGAACTTTTCGGTGCCGTCCGACGACACCTGGTGGGCGGCGACCGTCAGCCTGCCGAGCGGGAAATCCTGATCGAGCGCCTCGCGGAGCGGAGCAGGGAGGTCCGTCGCGTCGGCCCATCGCGCGACGGGGCGCTCCCAGAGCCGTGGGAAGATCTGCCGGAGGCGGTACGCCGGGTCTCCGCGCGTCGCCAGCCAATCGGACAGGGCGGTGCGCGCGCCGTCCGGCGTAAGGGAGAGCAGGTCGGTCAATTGAAGCGGGCCTCGAGTCCCACGCGGTACGACGATCCCAGCCCGCTCACGCCGGCGTCACGAGCGAACGCAATGCCGTAGTGCCCGATATGAACGCGCAGCCCCGCGACGCCCCGCCACGCCGTGTTCCCGTAGGCGCTTTCACGGACCAGCATGCCGTCGATCGCGAACGGTGCGCCGACATCGACACCCACGCCGATGGCGTGATCAGTCCCGCCGCCATGCGCGAGCGTCGTACCATAGCGAAGGCGCAGGGCGATGTCACCGGAGCCGGTCCAGAGCGGGCCATGCGCCGCGCGCCATTCGACGCCCGCGTAGAGATCCTGACTCGGGTCGCTCGTCGCGACGCGGTAGAAGAAATGGGTCGCCGCGGCGACGGTGAGGACGTCGCCGAAGTGCTGGGTGACGCCGACGTCGCCGGTCCAATGCTGGAGATCGGTCTGGTCCAGCCGCGAATCGTGCGCGCCGAGTGTCGCACCGATGGTGGTCGAGCCCCAGGCCTTGGCCCAGGTGAGTCCCACGTCGCGGGTGTAGACCTGGATCGTGCCCTCAGGGTCGGGGGTGAACGTCGTGTGCGTGATGTCTCCGATGTCGACCTGCCCCAGGATCAGACCCCAGGAGCCGAGTCTGCCGGAGCCCGTCCGAATCACGGCCAGAATCCCGGTCGCGGAGATGGCCTCGGGTGTTTGCACGACGTCGCCCCCGATCCCGGCGACGCTGACGGTTTGCGCGGGATTCCAAAAGGCCGCCGCCGTCCCTTGGGCCAGGGCGAAGGGGACCGCCACGGTCGTCCCCACCACCCGCCACAACTCGGCCCCGACGGGGTCCCCCTGCGCCCGGGCCCCCCGGGGGGTACCCAGAGCCAGGATCCCGGCCAGCCCGAATCGCCAAGTGGCAT
Source organism: Gemmatimonadales bacterium (assembly GCA_035553475.1). Classification (GTDB taxonomy): domain Bacteria; phylum Gemmatimonadota; class Gemmatimonadetes; order Gemmatimonadales; family GWC2-71-9; genus 40CM-2-70-7. The sequence continues at coordinate 19,939 of DATNDQ010000164.1, read as the reverse complement.
TCACGCCTCAACTTAACTAGATTCAAGCGCTTACACCACTTGAGTTCACGTGCGCCTTTCGGAACTGTTGTCCCCGAGCCGCATCCGGGTACCCCTCAAGTCCCATGACAAGGATGGGATACTTGGGGAGCTCGTGGAGCTGCTCCTGCCGGGTGTGAGCGGTCCGGGGGGGCCGGGTGGGGGTGACCGCCAGGAAGTGCTCGAGGCGGTCCTGGAGCGGGAGCGGCAGTTCCCGACGGGAATCGGGTTCGGCGTCGCGGTGCCACACGGCAAGACGCCCGCCCTTTCCAGCCTCGGCGTGGTGGCCGGGACCGCAACCGAACCGGTGCCATACGAAACGCTGGACGGAGAACCGGTCCGGTTGTTCTTCCTGATGGCGGGACCCGAGACCGCGGCAGGGACCCACGTCAAGGCGATTTCCCGCATCGCTCGATTGGTCAGACATGAAGCGGTCCGGAGCCGGCTCCTCGCGGCCCGGGACCCGGACGAGTTCTATCGCGTGCTTTGCGAAGCCGAAGAAGGGGGAGGGGCGTGACGGATCTGGCGAAGACCACTTGGCGGTCGACCTACTGTGGCGCGCTGCGCGCGGAGCACGTAGGCCAGAAAGTGACGCTGGGTGGCTGGGTACATCGCCGCCGGGACCTGGGTGGCATCGTCTTCCTCGACCTCCGGGACCGGGCCGGCCTGGTGCAGGTCGCCGTCGGACCGGCATGGACCGGGGCCGACGTGGTGACACGCGCCGGTGGCTTGGGGGCCGAGACCGTCGTGGTGGTCGAGGGTGAGGTCGTGGCCCGCCCTGCGAACATGAAGAATGCGGAGCTCGCGACCGGGGATGTCGAAGTGCATGCGACGTCGCTTCGGGTCGTGGGACCGGCCGAGACACCCGCCATTCCGGTGGCGCGCGGCAAGGGCGAGGAGCTCGCGTCGGAGGAGGCGCGGCTGACGCACCGGCACCTCGACCTGCGCCGTCCCGAGATGCAGGCGAATCTCGTTCTCCGGCACCGGCTGCTGCAGCGTGCGCGCCGGACCATGTCGGAGCTCGGCTTCCTGGAGATCGAGACACCGATTCTCACGAAGCCAACGCCCGAGGGCGCCCGCGACTATCTGGTGCCGTCGCGGGTTCACCCGGGCGAATTCTACGCTCTGCCGCAGTCTCCGCAGATCTACAAACAGCTCCTCATGGTGTCGGGGTTCGACCGCTATTTCCAGATCGCTCGCTGCTTCCGTGACGAGGACCTGCGCTTCGACCGGCAGCCGGAGTTCACGCAGATCGACATCGAGGCGTCATTCGTCGGTCCCGAAGACGTGCAGCGGTTCGTCGAAGCGGTGCTCGTGGCCTGCTGGGCCGAAGCGGGGCAGGCGGTGCCGTCCCCGTTTCCGAAGCTGACGTGGAAGGACGCGATGGCCCGGTACGGAACCGACAAGCCGGACCTTCGATACGACATCAGGCTGGGAGACTGGACCAGGGAGTTCGCGAGCTGGACCGATCTGCCGCTCGCGGGCGCGCTGGCGTCCGACGCGAAGAACCGGCTGGAGGGGTTCGTCGTGCCGGGCGGTGCGGCGCTGTCGCGGAGGGAAATCGACGCGCTCTCCGAAATCGCGAAGAAGGCGATCGGGAAGACGGTGGTCTGGGTCAAGCGTCAGGGAGACCAGATCTCCGGATCGGTGAAGCTCACGGCGGAGCGCGCCGCCGCGCTCGGCGTGGCGGATGGTGCGATGGCGCTGATGCTCTTCGGATCACCATCGGAGATCCGCCCGGCGCTCGGGACCCTGCGCGCCGAGGCGATCAAACGGCTGAAGCTCGCACCGGCGACCGCGCACGCGTTCTGCTGGGTGGTGGATTTCCCGCTCTTCGAACCCGACTCCGAAACGGGGAAGCCGGTGTTCGCGCATCACCCGTTTACGTCACCGCATCCGGACGACATCGCGAAGCTCGACGCCGAGCCCTTCGCGTGCCGGGCCCTGCACTACGACGCCGTCTACAACGGCAACGAGCTCGGCTCCGGCTCGATCCGCATTACGGACCCCGCGGTACAGCGAACGGTGTTCCGTCACCTGGGACTTACCCCCGCGGAGATCGAGACCCGGTTCGGCTTTCTGCTCAACGCGCTGGCCGCGGGCGCGCCGCCGCACGGCGGATTTGCGGTCGGGTTCGACCGGGTGACGATGCTGCTCGCGCAGGCGACTTCGCTGCGTGATGTGATCGCCTTCCCGAAGACGACAGCGGCCCGCGCGCTGTTCGAGGGGGCGCCCTCACCGGCGAACCCCTCGGACATCGCGGCGCTGCATCTCGAGGTGACTCGATGAGCGATGACGTCATTCGCCGGTTGTCGGTTGAGGGAGTGGATCCCCTGACGCTGGCCGGGGTGAACGATGCGAATCTGATCGAGCTGTCGAAGCGGCTGGGGGTGCGCGTCTCTCTCCGCGGGGACATGCTCACCCTGCAGGGCAAGCCCGAAGCCGTCGACCACGCCGTCCCCATCACCCAGGCGCTGGTGGACTTGGCGCGGGTTGGGGATCCGGTGGACGTGCACGATGTCGAGCGGATCGTGCTCGATGACGGCGCGCCGCCCCCGACGGGAGAGGGCGGAGAATACAAGATCATCCTGCCCGGACTGCGCCGGGTCATCCAGGCGAAGACGGCGGGCCAGCGGGAATACCTGCAGGCCATTCAACAGAAGGAAATCGTGATCGGTATCGGGCCGGCGGGCACCGGCAAGACGTATCTCGCGGTCGCCGCGGCGGTGGATGCGCTGGCCCGGCACCGGGTACGCCGGATCATTCTCGCGCGCCCCGCGGTGGAAGCGGGAGAGAACCTGGGGTTCCTGCCCGGCGATCTGCAGCAGAAGGTCGATCCCTACCTGCGTCCGCTCTACGACGCGCTCGAGGACATGATGCCTCGCGATCGCGTGGAGAAGGCCCTTGAAACGCGGGTGATCGAGATCGCGCCACTGGCGTACATGCGCGGGCGCACGCTCTCCGACGCGTTCGTGATCCTGGACGAGGCGCAGAACGCCACCGGCATGCAGATGAAGATGTTCCTCACCCGGCTCGGCGTGAACTCACGCGCCGTGATCACGGGCGACAAGACCCAGATCGATCTCGCCAACCGCGAGGACTCGGGGCTCCTGCAGGTGGAGCGGATTCTGCCGGGCATCGACGGGATCGGGTTCTGCTATCTGACCGACACCGACGTGGTGCGGCACCGGCTGGTGCGGGAGATCATCAAGGCCTATGCGGAAGACAGCCAAGGCTGACCCGGTTCCCCGCGAAGAGCGCATCCGCTACCACCTGATCCGGTGGTGGTGGGTGATCGGGCTCGCGGTGTTGGCCGAGACGGCATTTTCGTTCGGCGCGGGGGGCGCGGTCGACGTCGAGACCATGCTCGGCGTCATGCTCGAGAACGCGCTCATCCTCTGCGTGTTCTGGGTGCTGCTCTTCTACTACCGCCGGGAGACGTACCGGGACAACCGTCAAGTCGCGATGATCGGCGGCTTGTTCGCGTTCATGATCATCATCGCCGCCATCATCGGGGGACTGGCACCGCAGCACCCCGAGCTGGTTCCGCTACCCCTCTTCGCGATGATTCTCACGGCGCAGTTCAACGGCCGGGTCTCGATGATCGGCGCCATGATTCTCGCGGTACTGGTGGACATTCAGCCGGTCTTCCACAACGGACCCGCGCTGTTCGTCTGTCTCGCCGGTGGAATCACCGCGGCCCTTTCCGTGCGCACGCTGAGGCGCCGCAGCCATCTCTACCTCGCGGTCCTCATCACGGCGATCGGTTACCTGGACGCCGCGATCGCGCTCGGGCTGGTGGGGCACTGGCCGATCGCGCAGATCGGGTGGATGACGCTCCTCGGCGCGGCGAACGCCCTCGTCTCGGCGTCGCTCACGATCCTCCTCCTGCCGCTCATCGAGAGCGTGACGACCGTCACGACCGACCTTACCCTCCTCGAGCTCTCGGATCCAGGCCGGCCACTGCTCCGGCGGCTTTCGCTCGAGGCGCCCGGCACCTACGCACACAGCGTGGCCATGGCCAACCTGGTCGAAGCGGCGTGTGATGCGATCGGCGCGAACGGGTTGCTGGGACGCGTCGGCTGCTACTATCACGACGTGGGCAAGCTCGGGAACCCGGGATTCTTCGTCGAAAATCAGAATCGCGGCACCAGCAATCCCCACGACCGGATCACGGCGCAGCAGTCCGCGAAGATCATCCGGCAACATGTGGTGGACGGCGTGCGGCTGGCCCAGGAGGCGCGGCTGCCGGAAATCATCACCGCGTTCATTCCGGAGCACCACGGCACGTCCGAGATCAACTACTTCCTCGACAAGGCGAAGAAATCCCGCGAGGGCGTGGTGAATCCGGGGGACTTCCGCTATCCCGGCCCCCGGCCGCGCTCGATCGAGACGGCGATCGCGATGCTGGCCGACTCGGTCGAGGCCTCCCTGCGCGTGCTCGACGATCTCACGCCCGCCCGGATCGAGGGCGTGATCGACCACCTCGTGAAGAACAAGCTCACGGCGGGCCAGCTCGACGAGGCCCCCATTACGCTGCAGCAGATCGACGACGTGAAAGCGGAGTTCGTTCGCGTCCTGTCGGGGATGTACCACAACCGCATTGACTACCCGGAAGATCGTGGCGGCATCTCGGCGGGCTGGCAGGGCTCGCAGCCGTCGGCGCCCGCCGCCGGCGACTGAGCGCCTCCTCTTGACCGCGGTACGTCGGGTGCTGGCCTGGGAAGGCGCGCCCGGCGCGCGCGTTTCCGTGACCCTGCTTGCCCCCGCCCGCATGAAGGCCCTCAACCGCCGTACCTTCGGACACCGGGGCCTCACCGACGTGATTTCCTTCCCCCTGCCGCAGCCTGACGGCACACTGCACGGCGACGTGTACGTGTGTCCCGCGGCGGCGCGGGCCTGGGTCAAGGGTTCGGGACCCGACGCGCTGCGGGAAGAGATGATCCGCCTGGTAGTGCACGGGACTCTGCACGTGCTGGGCTACGATCATCCGTCCGGGCCGGGGCGGACGCGGTCCCGGATGTGGCGGACGCAAGAGCGGTACGTACGTCGGCTGGTGCGGGCGGAGATGTGACGGAGGGCGCGCTGCTGCTCGTCGAGGCGTTCATCGCCCTGGGGGCCGCGTGCTGGGCCGGACTCTTGTCCCTCGGCGAGGAGGCCGCGGTCGGCGAGACGGCGCACACGATGGCTGACGCGCCCCCCGTCGCCCGGGTTCCGCTGCACCGGGGACTCCACGTCGCGCGGCTCGCGCTCCTGGTGCTGGCGGCCGTCGCGGGGGGCGCCGCCCTCAGCTGGTGGACGCGGGGGCCGATGGGGGGCCTGATCTCCGTCGCCGTCGCGACCGGGTTCCTGTTCGTGGTCGGCGATGCGCTCCCGCGCAGCCTGGCGAGTCTCGCGCCCGAGCTCGCAGCCGCGATCCTGCCGCTCGCCCGCCGCTCGCTCGCGGCCTTCGACTTCCTGCTGGCATTTCTCGGCTGGGCCGACCGCGGGCTGCACGGCCTCGTGCACCTGCCGCGGCCCGCCTCTCCCGTGCTCGGTGGCGCCCAGCGCGACATGCTGCTCGGCGTGTTCATGATGGCGGACACGACCGTGGACGAAGTGATGACGCCGCGACTCGACCTGGTGGGGATCGACGTGTCCGCCCCCTACGACGAACTGCTGCGGGTGTTCAAGGAGAGCGGACATACCCGTCTGCCGGTGTTCGACGGGAGCCCTGACGCCGTGCTCGGCGTCGTGTTCGCGAAGGACCTGGTGCCGATCGCGCTGGGATTGAAGCCGCGCCCCGACCAGTGGCGGGAGCTGGTCCGCTCGGCGGCGTACGTGCCGGAGGCGAAGGTGCTCGACGCCCAGCTGCACGATTTCCAGCGTGGCCGCGCGCACATCGCGATCGTCGTGGACGAGTTCGGCGGCACCTCGGGCATCGTGACCCTCGAAGATATTCTCGAAGAGATCGTCGGTGAGATCCGTGACGACCCCGCGGCGGAGCCACCGTCCATCGAGCAGGATGGCGATCGCTATTGGGTGCATGGCGGCGTCGGCCTCGATCAGCTCTCGCAGACGCTGGGCGCCGATTTTGCGAATCCGGAGGTCTCGACCGTCGGCGGCCTCATCTATTCCGTGCTGGGTCGTGTGCCGCGCGCGGGGGAGGAGCTGCACCTCGACGGATTCCGGGTCGTCGTGGAGCGCGTGGATCGTCGCCGGGTCACCCGCGTCTACTTCGAGCGCGAATGACCGCCGGCCTGCTCCTCCTCGCGCTCGCCTTGCTCGTGGCGGCCACCGCGGCCACCATCGGCGTCGCCGCCGCGTCCGTGAGTCAAGCGGAGTTGGGGCGCTGGGTGAGTCTGCGGCTCCGGGGTTCGGGATCGACGTCCGCGCTGGTGGAGAACCCCGGGCGGGTCCTCGCCACCGCGAACGCGCTGACCACCCTGGGTGTGCTCGTGGCGGGAGCGGCGGTGCCCGCGCTCTTCCTCGAGCTGACGCCGACATTTCTGGGCATCGTCACGTTCGCCGCGGTCGTCCCCGTGTTCGTGGTGGCGTCGTATGTCGTCCCGCGCGTGCTGGGACGGCGGTGGGCCGAGCGGATCGTGTCGCGGACACTCCCCGTGATCAAGTGGTTGAGCACCGCGCTCGGTCCCTTCCTGCCGCGCCGGGACCCGTCGACGCGTCATGCGCTCGCGGCCATGCTCACCGGGGCGGGGTCGGACGCGCTCGCGGGCGTGGACGAGCTCGAAGTAGTCTCCGGGGTGCTGGCGTTCGCCGACCGACCGGTGCGGGACGTGATGACGCCCCGGACTGCCATCGTCGCGCTTCCGGGGGGCACCGCCGCGGGCGAGGCGGCTCACGTCTTTCTGCAGTCGGGTTATTCGCGGTATCCGGTGCTGGGCAAGTCCCTCGACGACATCGTCGGCGTCACATACTCGAAAGATCTGCTCTGGCTCGATCCCAACGCGCCCATCCCGGTCCGTCCGATTCTCACCGTGCTCTCCGGACGTCCCGCCGCGGACCTCCTGCTCGAGATGCAACGCGGGGGCGCCCGGCTGGCGGTCGTGGTCGACGAGTTCGGGGGGACGGCGGGTGTCGTGACCTTCGAGGATCTGTTGACCACGCTCATGCGCGACCTGTTTCCGACGGAGCCGAAGGCACCGGAAAAGGAGACGCCGGTCCTCGAAATCGAGGGCGGGGCTCCGGTGGAGCGGTTACTGGAGCGCTTCGGCCATCCGCGCGAGGCGCGTGGGGCGCAGACGGTCGGCGGGTACCTCACGCAGCTCCTGGGCCGGATCCCCAAGGCCGGTGAGCGGATTACTGTCGAAGGCCTCGAGTTCGACGTCGTGGCGGCATCTACGGTCCGAATTGAGCGAGTGCTCGTGCGTTCCAGCCCCGTGCGCGTCACCGCGCTCGATTCCAGGGCTGACGCGACCCCCGGAAGCGTTTAGCTTCCATAGAGATGGGGACCGAGAGCTTGCTCGAGGGGCTGGAACGGCGGGATCCTGCCGCCTTGGCGCGCGCCATCAGCCTGGTGGAGAGCCGCCGCCCCGGCTACGAAGGGGTGCTCTCGCACATCCATGGCCGGGTCGGCGCCAAGGGAGCCAGGCGCATCGGGATAACCGGACCCCCGGGGGCGGGCAAGAGCACGCTCACGGAGCGGCTGGTGCAGCACTTCCGGGGCGTCGGGCTCAAGGTCGCGGTAGTGGCCGTGGATCCGACCAGTCCGTTTACGGGCGGCGCGCTACTCGGGGACCGGATTCGGATGGAATCGGTGAGCCTGGATCCGGACGTCTTCATCCGCTCCATGGCGACCCGGGGCTCCCTCGGGGGGCTCGCGATGGCGACCGAAGAAGTCGCCGACGTCCTGGACGCCTTCGGGTTCGACCGGATTCTCATCGAGACGGTGGGTGTGGGGCAGACGGAATTGGACATTGCGCGGACGGCAGAGAGCACCGTGCTCGTGCTCGTCCCGGAGTCCGGTGACGCCATCCAGACCTTGAAGGCCGGCGTGATGGAGATCGCGGACATCTACGCCGTCAACAAGAGTGACCGGCCCGGTGCCGACCGGCTGCGGCAGGAAATCGAAGTGATGCTCGGGATCCGGCGGGGCAATGCCTTCCGCCACGTCTCGGCGCACCACAAGCCTGACGCCCGCGCCCGCAAGGCCATGCAGGAGGCCGGGGCGGCACCCGAGTGGGAGCCCCCGGTGCTCGCGACGGTCGCATCGCAGGGAGAGGGTGTCGGCGACGTCGTGGCAGCGCTCGACCGGCATCGGACGTACCTGGAATCGAGCGGCAAGCTCCTGGAGCGCCGCCGCCGTCGCCTGACGGAACGGACGCGCTCCCTGGTGGAGCGGCATCTCGCGGAGTGGCTGTGGGACGAGTCGGCGGCGGGAGAGGTACTCGAACGCCGGCTGGACGCGATGGTGGAGGGAGACCGCAACCCGTACGAGGTGGCGGCGGAGATCCTGGACCAGGTGAAGGGCGGAGTGACGCCATGAGCATCGAACGCAAGCCGGTCTACACCCCCGATGATCTCGCGGAGTTCGACGCCGCGAAACAGCTCGGCAAGGCGGGGAGCTTCCCCTTTACCCGCGGGATCCACGACTCGATGTACCGGGGCCGGCTCTGGACCATGCGGCAGTTCGCCGGGTTCGGAACCGCCGAGGATACCAATCAGCGGTACAAGTTTCTCCTCGAGCACGGACAGACCGGGCTATCCGTGGCGTTCGATTTCCCGACCCTGATGGGCTACGACTCCGATCACCCCCGGTCGGAGGGCGAAGTCGGGAAATGCGGTGTCGCGATTTCGTCGCTCGCGGATATGGAGACCCTGTTCGACGGCATTCCGCTCGATCAGGTCTCGACCTCGATGACGATCAACGGTCCCGCGGCCATGCTCTTCTGCTTCTACGTCGCCGCCGCGGAGCGGCAGGGCGTGTCCATCGACAAGCTCCGTGGCACCGTGCAGAACGACATTCTGAAGGAGTACATGGCGCAACACGCGTGGGTATATCCCGCGGAGCCCGCGCTGAAGATCATCGTGGACATGTTCGAGTGGTGCGCCAAGCACACCCCCCAGTGGAATACGATCTCCATTTCCGGTTATCACATCCGCGAAGCGGGTGCGACGGCGGCACAGGAGCTCGCGTTCACGCTCGCGAACGGCTTCACCTATGTGGAGCGGGGGATCGCCCGGGGCCTCGACGTCGACAACTTCGCCTCGCGTCTCTCCTTCTTCTGGGACATCCATAACGATTTCTTCGAGGAGATCGCGAAGCTGCGGGCTGCCCGCCGGATCTGGGCCCGTCACATGAAGGGCCGGTACGGTGCCAAGAACCCGCGCTCCTGGATGATGCGCTTCCATTCGCAGACCGCCGGCGTGACGCTCACGGCCCAGCAGCCGCTCAACAACATCGTTCGTGTCGCGTATCAGGCCCTCGCCGCCGTCCTCGGCGGCACTCAGTCTCTCCATACCAACTCACTCGACGAAACGCTGGCCCTCCCGACCGAACAGGCGGTGCAGGTGGCCCTGCGGACCCAGCAGATCTTGGCCCACGAGACCGGTGTGCCCGAGGTGATCGATCCCCTCGGCGGCTCCTACTACATCGAGTCGCTCACGGATCAGCTCGAGCGTGAGGCGGAGGCCCTGTTTGCCGAGATCCAGTCCCTGGGCGGCGTGGTGCAGGGCATCGAAACCGGCTGGTTCCAGCGGCAGATCGCCCGGTCGGCGGCCGAGCAGCAGCGGAACGTGGAGGACGGGAAGTCCGTGATCGTCGGCGTGAACGACTTCGTCGCCTCCGAGGATCATCCGGTGGAGATCCTCAAGGTCTCAGGCGAAGCCGAAGCTTCGCAGAAGGCGAAGATGGCCGCGCTCCGGGCGCGCCGTGACGATGCGCTGGTCAAGTCGCGGCTCGAGGCCCTGCGGGTGGCGGCGCAGACCGATCAGAACGTCATCGGGCCCATGCTCGACTGCGCCCGCGCCTATTGCACGCTCTTCGAGATCCGGCATGCGCTCGAAACCGTGTACGGGGCCTACCGCGAGCCGGTGTTCTTCTAGAATGGCGAACAGCAAGAAGCGCCCGATTCGCGTCCTCGTCGCCAAGCCTGGTCTCGACGGACATGACCGTGGGGCCAAGGTCGTCGCCGCCGCCCTGCGGGACGCCGGGATGGAAGTGATCTACACGGGCCTCCACCAGACCCCGGAGATGATCGCCCGCGCCGCCGTCCAGGAAGACGTGGATGTGGTCGGGCTGTCGATTCTCTCGGGCGCGCACCTCACGCTCTTCCCGCGGGTCAAGCAGCTCCTCAAGGACGCGGGCCGCAACGATGTGCTCCTTACCGGCGGGGGCATCATTCCGCCGGAGGACGTCTCCCGCCTCGAGTCCGAAGGCGTCGGCAAACTCTTCGGCCCCGGCACGCCAACCTCCGAGCTCATCAAGTACATCCAGGAGTGGGCCGCTACGCATGCCGCCGCGTAGATGAGTCGCCTCCAAGCGCTGACGGCGGAGTATCGCGAGCTCAAGTCCCGGATCGAAGCCGGCGGCGGCCCGGACAAGGTCGCCAAGCAGCACGACCAGGGGAAATTGACGGCGCGCGAGCGGGTCTCGGCTTTGCTCGACCAGGGTGGCCCCTGGCTCGAGATCGGTCTCCTCGTGGCGTACGATCAGTATGACGGGCAGGCGCCGGCCGCCGGGGTGGTCACTGGCCTGGGCCGCGTGGGCGGGCGTCCGGTCGTCGTGGTCGCGAACGACGCGACCGTGAAGGCCGGTTCCTGGTGGCCCGAAACCATCAAGAAGATTCTGCGCGCGCAGGAAGTCGCCATGCGTCAGCGCATTCCCATCATCTATCTGGTGGACTCGGCCGGAGTGAACCTCCCGTATCAGGGGGGCGTCTTCCCGGGGCAGTACGGGGCCGCGCGGATCTTCTACTACAACTCCATCATGCGGCACTACCTCCGGGTGCCCCAGATCTCCGCCGTCATGGGTCCGTGCATCGCCGGGGGCGCGTACCTGCCGGCGCTCTCCGACGTCATCTTCATGGTCGAAGGCACATCGTTCATGGGCCTCGGTGGGCCCAATCTTGTGAAGGGCGCGACCGGGCAGACGGTGGATGCCGAGACCCTCGGTGGCGCCAGCACGCACACGAGCGTGTCCGCGGTGGCGCATTACAAGGCCAAGAACGATCAGGAGTGCCTCACTCGCATCCGGGAGTACGTGGGCCGACTGCCGCGGGCGACGCCCCCGGTGCTGAACGGCTCGGCCCCCAAGAAGAACGGCAAAGCGCTGTACGACGCGCTGCCCGCCGACCACCGGATGAGCTACGACACGCATCTGGTGCTCGAGGGCCTGCTCGACGGGGGCGCGTTCGATCCCTTTCAGCCTGATGTCGCGCCGGAGATCCTCTGCGGGCACGGCCGGATCGCCGGCCGCCCCGTGGCGGTCATCGCGAACGCGCGCCAGCTGATCAAGGGAAAGAAGGGGGAGCCCCCCAAGATCGGCGGCATCATCTACACGCAGTCCGCCGAGAAGACCGCCTATTTCATCGAGAACGCGGACCGCGAACGCATCCCGCTGCTCTTCGTGCAGGACGTTTCCGGCTTCATGGTCGGGACGGAGGCGGAGCACTCGGGCATCATCCGCGCCGGCGCGCATTTCGTCGAGGCGATGGCGACCGCCACCGTGCCAAAGATCGTGCTGACGCTGAACCACGCGTCAGGGGCCGGCTACTACGCTATGGCGGGGCAGGGCTTCGACCCGGACTTTATCCTTTCCTGGCCCACGGGCCGCATGGGAGTGATGGAAGGGGAGTCCGCGATCCAGGCGGTGTTCGGCGCGGGGGCAGCGAAGCCGGAGAACGCGGGTGCCGTTGACGCCATGCGGGCCGATTACGAGCACCAGCTCGACGCCAAGTATGCCGCGGCGCGCGGGTACGTCGACGGGATCATCACCCCCGAGGAGACGCGGGACATCCTCGCCTTCCTCTTCGAGACCGCGGCCGAGTATGCGGGTCCCCATCTCGGGACCTTTTCCCTGCCGGAGTCTCGCTGATGGTCCGGCGCCCCGTGGGGTGGGCCGCCGCGGGGCTGGCGTTGTCGCTGGCCTGCGCCGGTGCCAAATCCGCGTCCGATGTCACACCACGCAGCGCTCCGGCGCCGTCCGCCGCCCCCACCACGGAAACGCAGACTCCCCCAATCCCCGCGCCCGTGGATGTCATGCCCGGCTTGCGGCCGGTCATGTCTCCGGCGGCCGCGTACCTGGCCGGGATGCTCTCGCTCCGGAGCGCCGGCGTGGATCGCTTTGCCGCGGCGCACCCGACCTACGATGGACGCGGGGTCATCATCGGCATTCTCGACACCGGTGTAGATCCCGGTGTTCCCGGGCTCATCACGACCAGCACCGGCGCGCCGAAGGTCATCGAGGAGCGGGATTTCTCCGGAGAAGGACAGGTCGCACTCACGCCGTTCACGCCGGACGGTGACCACGTCTCCTTTGGGGGCCATACGTTCGGCGGAGCGGGCCGGATCGGCCGGATGGCGGTGCTGAGCACCTGGTACGGGGGCTTTCTCAGGGAGATCAACCTCGGTCCCGCTCCCGGCGGGGACTTGAACGGCGATGGGAACAACACCGATGTCTTTCCCGTCGTCGTGGTCAAGGCGACCGACGGGTGGGTGGTGTTCCTGGACTCCAATCTCAATGGATCGTTCGAAGACGAGATGCCCCTCCACGACTACCGCGAGGGCCGTCAGACTATCTCCTTGGGCAGCAAGCCGGTGACGCTGGCCGCGAATTTCGCGGAGGTGAACGGCACGCCGGTGGTCGACATCGTGGGCGACAACCTGGCGCACGGCACGCACGTTGCCGGAATCGCCGCGGGGCACAACATCTACAACGTCGCGGGCTTCGACGGCGTCGCGCCGGGAGCCCAGATCCTGGCTCTGAAGATCGCGAACAACGCGCGGGGCGGGATCTCCGTGAACGGCTCCATGATCCGCGCCATGCGATACGCGGCGGCGTACGCTGCCGCCCGGGGACTGCCTCTCGTCCTGTCCATGAGCTTCGGCGTGGGTGACGAGCACGACGGCCCGGTGGTCATCGACTCGCTGGTGAACGAGTTCTTGAAGACGCACCCGGACGTCGTCCTGGCCGTCTCCGCGGGGAATGACGGGCCGGGCCTCTCCACCCTGAGCTACCCGGGCTCCGCCGATTTGGCGCTGGCGGTCGGCTCCCTCCTGCCGGGCTCGTTCGCGAAGCCGACGGTGCCCGGTGATGTCCCCGCTCCTGACGTGATGGGGGACTGGAGCTCGCGGGGCGGGAACGCCGGGAAGCCCGACATCCTCACGCCCGGCGTGGCGTACTCCACGGTCCCTCGCTGGGACACCGGCCACGAGATCAAGGTCGGCACGAGCATGTCGGCGCCGTACGCCGCCGGCCTCGTGGCCCGCCTGCTCTCCGCCATGAGCCAGGAGCAACGGCACGTCACGGCGGCCGATCTCATTGCGTCCCTCCGGGCCACCGCCGCTCCTCTCGCGGGATGGACGTCGCTCGACGAGGGCGCCGGAACACCGAGGCTCGAGGGCGCCTATCGCTGGCTCGTCGCTGGTCACCAGGGCGCGCGGTACGAAGTGTTTGCAGACCAGGGTAGCTCGGGCGGCTTCCGCCGCGACGGGCTCGCCGCCGGTGACACCGTCGCCCACTTCCGAATCGTCCACATAGACGGCTTTCGCCCGGCTCGCTTCGACCTCAAGGACGATGCGTCCTGGATGTCCGTGCCTTCGGTGGTCACGTCGGATCCGCTGGGAATCAATCTCTCGGTGCCGATGGATCCGCGACGGCTGACGGCACCCGGCCTCTACATCGGCACCATAAGTGCGTCGGTGCCGGATGACACGCTGGCGGGGACCATCTTCACGGTGAAGAACACGGTGGTGGTGCCCTACGATCTCACGCGCGGACCGCTGTCGGATACCCGTCGTCGCATCCCACCCTCACAGGTGCGCCGCTACTTCCTCTTGGTGCCCACGCCGGGCGCGACGCTGTCGATCGCGGTGCGTGGATCTGGCCCGTCCGACGCCGCGACCGTTCATCTCTATGAGCCTCCGGGCCGGCCATTCCGGGATGGTGACAAGGTGGAGACGGGGCCCGACGCCGCGCCTTGGGCCGCGTTCCGCGTTCGGGGTGAAGATCTAGTGCCTGGCGTCTATGAACTGGATGTGACCGCTCCGCCCCTCTCGATGACGACGGTCGACGTCCACGCGGAACTCAGTTCTGCGTCGCTCGAGGTCACCGGGAGCGGGATCGAGATCTCCAACGCGACGTCGTCGAGCATCAACGGAAGCCTCTCGGTACGGGTGATCGGAGCGGAGCGGGACATCCAAGTGGCGGGGCGGGGCGCCCCGCCGGAATCGATCGCCGTGCAGGTGCCCCGCTGGGCCGCGCGCGCCGAGGTGGATGTGGAGATGCCGCGGGCGCAGTGGGGACGATTTACCGATTTCGGAGTCACCGTGTACGACACAGCCGGTCAGCATCTGAACGACGCCCCCCTCAACTACGCGATCGGGCGGCAATCATTCGACGTGCCGGCTGGAGTCGCTGGTGCTCCGGCCCTCATCGAGCTGTTCCCCGCGCTCGCGCTCGTCGATCGTGCCGAGCCCTGGCAGGCGACGGTACGGGTCCGGTTCTTGATGGACAGTGCGAGTGCCGGCGGCGCGCGCCGGCCGGTCGCCGTGGTGGCGGGCGGCCGCTCGGCCGTCGAAACGAGCGATCTGAACCCGCCGACGCTCCCTGAGGGATTCCGTCCCCTGCTCGATGCGCGGGTGACGATACCGGGATCATCGGACGCGGAGCGACGAGTGGTGATGGGAGCGACCAGCGGGGTGGTTCGATGACCAAGTCCGTGGTACGCGTGGCTGGAGCTCAGGGTTTTTGGGGTGACTGGCTGGAGGCGCCCTATCGCCAGCTGGTCGGCGGGCCCGTCGACTACCTGATGCTCGACTACCTCGCCGAAGTGACGATGTCCATCATGCAGAAACAGAAGTCACGCGACCCGTCCCTGGGATACGCGAAGGACTTCATCCCGCTGATGGAGCGGATCCTCCCCGAGCTGGTGAAGCGGAAGGTAAAGGTCACGAGCAACGCGGGCGGCGTGAATCCCCGCGCGTGCGCCGAGGCGGTCGCGCAGGCGGCCCGGAAGTTGGGGCTCGCGGGCAAGCTGACCATCGGCGTCGTGACGGGCGACGACCTGCTGCCGCGGCTCGATCAGCTGCTCGCGGCCGGTCACCCCCTGGCCAATCTGGATACCGGCCGCCCCCTCACGGATGTCCGCGCCAAGGTACAGTCGGCGAACGCGTATCTGGGTGCCGCACCCGTGGTCGAAGCTCTCCGTCAGGGCGCCGACATCGTGATTACGGGCCGTGTCACGGACACGGGCCTCACCCTGGGTCCGCTGATGCACGAGTTCGGCTGGCGTGCCGACGACTGGGACAAGCTCGCCGCCGGAACGGTCGCCGGGCACACCATCGAATGCGGTGCCCAGTCGAGTGGCGGCAATGACCTCGCCGACTGGGGCCGGGTCCCGGACCTGGCGAATGTGGGGTATCCGATTGTCGAGGCTCGCCCGGATGGGACGTTCGCCATCATCAAGCATCCCCGGACGGGCGGGGCGATTACCGTCGCGGGCGTGACCGAACAGCTGGTGTACGAAATGGGTGATCCACATTCGTACATCACGCCCGACTGCGTGGCCGATTTCACGACCATCCAGCTGAAGCAGAAGGGGAAGGATCGGGTCGAGTTCTCGGGAATCCGCGGCAAGCCGGCGACCGACAAGTTCAAGGTCTCGTGCGCGTACTTCTACGGGTACAAGGCCGTCGGCACCCTGGTCTACGCCTGGCCCGACGCGTACCGGAAGGCGCAGGCGGCCGACCGGGTGCTCCGTCAACGGTTGAAGGACCTGGGGCTCTCGTACGAGACCGTGCTGACGGAGTTCGTCGGGGTCGACGCGACGCATGGACCCCTCGCGGGCGCGCCCAGCCCCGACCTGGCGGAGGTGCAGCTCCGGGTCGGCGTGCGCGCGTTCGACAAGGCGCCGGTCGAGCGGTTCACCCGTGAGATCGCACCCCTGATTCTGAACGGGCCGCCGTCCGTAACCGGCTTCGCCGGCGGACGCCCCAAGCCGGAGGAGATCGTCGCCTACTGGCCGGCGCTCCTCGACAAGCGTGAGGTGACCGCGTGCGTCGATCTGGTGCGGGTATGAAAAAGAAATCCAAGCCGACGCTCACACCCCTCGTGGCGATTGCCCACGCCCGCTCCGGGGACAAGGGTGACACCGCGAACGTCGGTCTGATCGCCAAACAGGCCAGGCACTATCCGGTCCTGGTGAAGGAAGTGACCGCGGCCCGGGTGCGGCGCCACTTCAAGGGCGTGATTACCGGGCCCGTCGAGCGCTTCGAGCTGCCGAACCTGAAGGCGCTCAATTTCCTGTTGCACGGCGCGCTCGACGGCGGTGGCACCATTTCACTCAAGACCGACGCGCAGGGGAAGGTGTTCTCGACGGCCCTGCTGCGCATGCAGATCAAGGTACCCAAATGAGTGATCGCGTTCTCGTTACCCTGACCGAAGGCATTCTCACCGGAACGTTGAATCGTCCGGACAAGAAGAACGCCATCGACACGGCCATGATGGAGGCGCTCGCGGAGCTTCTCGACCGGGCGGACCTGGACGCCGGTGTCCGGTTGGTGGTGATCCGCGGCGCGGGGAAGGACTTTTGCGCGGGGATGGATTTGAACGAGCTCCTCGCGTCTGCCGACCGGACGGTCGAGCAGAACCGCGCCGCCGCGCTCCAATTCGGGAATCTGTTCATCAAGATGCGCGCCCTGCCCAAGCCGGTCGTGGCGGTGGTGCAGGGGCGCGCATTGGCGGGAGGCTGCGGGCTGGCCACCGCTTGTGATCTGGTGCTGGCTTCGGAAACGGCGCAGTTTGGCTACCCGGAAGTGCAGCGAGGATTTGTGCCGGCGCTCGTCATGAACATGCTGAAACGGGCTGTGGGGGAGAAAGTCGCCTTCGACCTGGCCGCTACGGGGCATCTGCTCAACGCCGCTGAGGCACACGCGGTGGGACTGGTGTCCCGGGTGTACGACGATTCCGACTTCGAGGAGCAGGTGGGCGATCTCCTCCGCACCATCGCGGAGTCGAGCGGCACGGCTCTCGCGTTCACCAAACGGCAGTTCTACCAGCTGGACGGTGTGTCGTTCGCCGACGGAATCAAGCTGTCCGCGGACGTCAACGCCGCAAGCCGTGCCACCGCCGACTTCCGCGCCTCGATCGCCAGGTTTCTCAAGAAATGACCGAGCGCCCCCGCGGGTTCACGCAGCCCAAGACCGCCGCCGACCTCGTGAAGAGCATCGTTCAGCAGAAAGTGGACGACGCGAAACAGGTCAAGGCCGAGGCCGAGAAGGCCCGCAAGAAGCAGAAGAGCAAGGTGCCCCTCGTGCTCGGCCTCACCCCGGTCTTGCTGGGGCTGACCGCCTGGAACGTCCTCAGCTCCGGCCCGCCGGAGTCGAAACTCACGGCCGCCGATCAGGTCGCTTCCACCAAGTTCCGGATCTACATCGCGGCAGAGGCCATCGAAGGGTACCGCGCTGCGCACGGTGTGTATCCGGCGAACCTGACGCAAGTCGGCGTCGACTGGCAGGGGCTGCACTACGCGACATCCGACACGACCTGGAGTATCGTCGCGCGGGCCGACAGTGTGACGCTGACGTACCGGCACGGCGACCCGATCACCCCATTCGCCACCGCGTATCAGTCACTGCAGCGGAGGAAGCGGTGAAGGGGAGCGGCCGTCGCGGGTTCACCATCATCGAGCTTCTTATCACCCTCATCATCGTCGGGATCCTCGCGAACATCGCGATTCCGCTGATGCGGGTAGTGAAGGTCCGGGCCAATGCGGCCAAGGTGCTGTCGGATTTCGACGTCATCCGGGGCGCGGCGTACGACGTGTACGCTTCGCATGACAGCTTTCCGCCCAGTGGTACCTTCGGCCAGGTACCACCGTGGTTCACGCAGTCCCTGCCCAAAGGGTTCCAGTTCCAGTACCAGGACGTACAGTACCGCTGGTCGCTGCTCGGGACGGCTCAGGGGAACCCGCTGTCCCCCGGGCAGCCCCTCCTCGGTCTCGAGCTCCAGAGCGCCAACACCGAACTCATGAACGCCATCCTCGCGGGCTATCACGGAGCCCTCGCGTTCGGGGGTCCGAATGACTTCACCCTCGTCATCGAGTGACGCCCCGCCCCAGACGGGGTCCGGTGGTCCCGGGCGCATCTTTCACCTCAAGGCGGCCTTGGGCGGTATCGGGCTTCTCCTGGGACTCGTCGGCATGAGTCTCCATCGGACGAGCCTCGTATGGGGCGCCGTCGGCTGCCTCGGCGTCGCGTTCGTCCTTCGCTTCGTGAAACCTCGATGATCGCGGATCCTGGCGCCGTTCTCCTCGTCTCCTGCTATGAGCTGGGTCATCAACCACTGGCCACGTCGCAGGCGGCGGCGTTTCTTCGGCGCGCCGGGTTGCAGCCCACTCAGCTCGACCTGGCCCAGGGGGTGCTCACGCCCGTCGCCGCTCGCGGTGCGGAAGTCATTGTGTTCTCCGTGCCCATGCACACCGCGCTCCGCGTCGGCGTTGAAGCGGCGACCCTGGCGAAGCGGCTCAACCCCGACCTGCAGGTGGGGTTCTTCGGGCACTACGCCTGGCTGAACCGGGAGTATCTCCTGGATGGGGTGGCGGACTGGGTGCTGGCGGGGGAGAGTGAAGAGGCGCTCGTCGAGCGCCTGACCACCGGACGCACCCAGGCTGATGCTCCTGTCCTGCGGCGCCTCGAGTTTCCCGTGCCGTACCGCGAAGGTCTGCCATCACTCGATCATTACGTGATGATGGAGCATGGTGACCGGCGCGTCGCGGCGGGGTACGTCGAGGGAAGCCGCGGATGCCTCCACCTCTGCCGTCATTGTCCCATTCCGCCGGTTTATGAAGGACGGTTCTTCGCGGTCCCGGTGGAAACCGTGCTCGCCGACATCCGGGCGCAGGTCGCCGCCGGCGCCGGGCACATCACGTTCGGGGACCCCGACTTTCTGAATGGGCCCGGGCATGCGCGAAAGCTGGCTCAGGCGTTGCACCGCGAATTCCCGGATGTGACCTTCGATTTCACGGCGAAGGTGGAGCACCTCCTGAAACATCGGGCGCTCTTGCCTGAGCTCGTCCAGGCCGGCGCGTTGTTCGTAGTGTCGGCGGTTGAGTCCCTGAGCGACACCGTGCTCGGGCATCTCGAGAAGGGGCACACGCGCACCGACGTGTTCGAAGCCCTGCGTCTCAGCCGGGAGGTGGGCCTGACGCTGCGGCCGTCGCTGGTGGCGTTTACGCCGTGGACCACCTTGGACGACTACGTGGATCTGGTCGAGTTCGTCGCCGACCAGGGGCTGACCCGGCACATTGACCCGATCCAGCTCACCATCCGCTTGCTCATTCCCCCCGGCTCTGGATTGCTGGCACGGGATGCCGTTCGTCCGTTCCTGGGGCCACTCGAGCCCGCACGGCTCGGGTACAGTTGGACACATCCAGACCCCCGGATGGACGCGCTCTCTACGATCGTGACGAAAGTGATGGAGCAGGGCAACAGTGAGGGTGCCGACCCCGAGGTTATTGTGGAAAGGATACGCGCAGCTGCGGTCACGATTCGTGACGGAAGGCCCGTATCCCCGCGTCCCACAACGCGGAGCAGTACTTCGGTGCCCCGGTTGACCGAGTCATGGTTCTGCTGCGCCGAGCCCGCGCCGGAGCAGCTCGTCACGCTCAGGTAACGGAAGAAGCGCCAGTTTTCCACCGTTGTTCACACGCTGAAGCGTGTGCTCGGCGCCACAATGCGCTTAAGCGCAGCGCATTGCCGAGCC